>JBBQVP010000025.1:0-34221 GCA_038211455.1 Burkholderiales bacterium | reverse complement strand
CAGCGCCGCGCGCGGCCGGGCCCTGCGTTGTAGCCGGCGGAGGCGAGCATCGGATGGCCGAGGTCGTCCAGAACCAGGCGCAGGTAGCGCGCGCCGAGGGTCACGTTGGTTTCGACATCGATCACGCTGCCGGGAGTGATCGCCAGGCCTATCTTCTTTGCCACCCAGCGCGCGGTCGCTGGCATCAGCTGCATCAGCCCCTGCGCGCCGGCCGAAGAGCGGGCGCTCTGGATAAAGCGGCTTTCCTGGCGTGTGAGCCCGTACATCCAGGCTTCCTCGACCCCGAACGCGCGGGACTGCGCGCTGAAGGTCTCACGGAAAGGCGCGAGATAGCGATACTGGAAATCGTGCAGCCCGGCGGTCCGCTCGGCGGTGTTGATCGCGCGGTCGTACAGTTCGTTGCGGCGCGCGAGCTCGGCCGCGGCGAGCAGCTGCGCGTCGTCCAGGCTGCGCACCGAAAAGATCCATTCGCGCACCGCCTCGCTGCGCAGGTTGAGGCGAAACAGCTCGAGCGAGCGCGCGAGACCTGGTAACGCCCTTGCGCGTGCGACCGCCTCCTCCCCCGGTGGCGGCGCCGGGGTCGGGATGGCGACCGCCTGGCCGAGCTCCTCGCTGGCAAGCAGCCCGTAGAAGTCCGGCTGCCCGGCGATCCGCAGGAAATAGGCGCGCGCGCCTGCCGCGTTGCCCTGCTGGGCGAGGCTGCGGCCATACCAGTAAGTCCATGCCGGGTCGCGGTGCGCCTCCACCGACATCGCGTCGATCGCCACCGATACCATCTTCCAGTCGCCGGCGCGCAGGCCTGCGCGCGCTTTCCAGGCAAGTTGTTCGTCGGTGAGCTCGGCCTCTCCTGCCCGGCCGAACCACTGCGCCGCCTCGGGCAGGTGGCGCTTGGCGGCCTCGAACGCAACCCGGCTCCAAGCGTGCGCAAGATCCTCGGCGGGCAGGCTGCGGCCCAGCGGGCTATTGGCGAACTCGGCCGCGACCCGCGGATCGTTGCGTGCCACCCGCACCAGCGCAAACAGGAGCATTTCCCGCGTCCTGCGCAGGGTCAGGTCTTCGGGCGGATGCGCCAGCAGCCTGGCAGGATCGGTCGCAGCCTGCGTCAGCAGACGCTGGTCGGGTTGCTGGTCATCCGGCAGGTACGCCATCGTGCTGCGCGCAGCCGACACCAGCCCGGCCTCCAGCAGCAGCCGCACGCGCCGCCAGACACGCCCCGCCTTGAGAAGCTGGCGCTGGATCGCCGCCTCCGCGACCGGAACGCAGCCCTCGGGAAGGGCGCGGGCGTCGAACCAGTAGCGGTTGACTTCGGTGAGCACGGACTCATCCCCGCGGGCGAGCCGGGAGGCGAGGGTGTAGCAACGGATGTCCGAGTCATCTACGACCAGCGGCGCCAGTTCCAGGTCGAAGGTCTGCCATTCCCTGCGCTTGCCCAGCTCTTTCAGCCAGTCTGCGCGCAGGCGGTCGGCCACGTAGCTGTCGGGATATTGCGAGAGGAAAGCGCGCACCTCTGTGGAAGGGAGTTCCTCCAGCCGCAGCTTGAGCCCCCAGTAGCGCACATAGGGCAGCAGCACGTTCCCCTCGAGCGCTGCAGCATGGCGCGCGACCTTGACCGGGTCGCCTGCGCGGAAGGCGGCCTGCGCGGCAATGACCGCTTCGTCGGCACGGGATCCGGAGCCTGCCGCAGCGGCGAGCGCGCCACCCGAAAACACGCAGATCGAAACAGTGGCAGCGGCGAGAATTGCCGGTGATATATTGCAGAAATGCTTTCGGATCATAGGGAAAGAATAGCACGCGAGGTTGCACACACCGGTGCGGCGACATGACTCCGGATGCGTTGAAAGAGTGGCGCAAGACGCAGCGCGAGTCGCTGGTTTCCGCCCGTCTCGCCCTCGATCCGGACACGCTGCACGCCTTACGCCTGCGGTTGGACACGCATATTGCGCGAACGTTTCCAGGACTCGCGCAGGCCACCATCGCGTTCTGCTGGCCGTTCAAGAACGAGTACGACCCGCGCCACCTGATGCACCGGCTGCGCGCGCAAGGCGCAAAGACCGCGCTGCCCTCGGTGGTCGCGCCACGCCAGCCGCTGGTCTTCCTCCCGTGGTCGCCCGGAGACGCGCTTGCAAAGGGTGTCTACGACATTCCCTATCCTGCCGCCGGCGAACCGGTCGTGCCCGACGTCGCGCTGGTCCCGATGAACGGCTTTGATGCGGCCGGCTACCGGCTGGGCTACGGCGGCGGGTTCTTCGACCGGACACTTGCGGCGCTGCGTGGCACAGGCGGCAAACGACCGGTGGCGATCGGCGTGACCTACGAACTGGCGCGCATGGAAAGCATCGTGCCGCAGCCCTACGACATCCCGATGGATTACGTGGTCACTGAGCGCGGGGTGCATGAGCGGATCGACGGGCGACTCGTGCTGCTCGATGCGCCCGCGGGAACGCGCGCCGTGCCGGGCTACAGCTCGCCCGCCTGCCTCGCGCACGAAATCGCGCCGGGCTATTTCGGTGAAGACAGCAAGCCGCCGGGTTAAACGGAGTCAGCCGAGAAACAGCCGGTAGGCGGGATTGTGGCTTTCGTCCACGTAGGGGTAGCCGAGCGCGGCGAGGAAACGTCGGAACGCGGGCATTTCCTTCTTCGGCACCTGCATGCCGACCAGCACACGACCGGAATCGGCCCCGTGGTTGCGGTAGTGGAACAGGCTGATGTTCCAGTCGGTGCGCATGCTGTCGAGAAAGCGCATCAGTGCGCCGGGTCGCTCGGGGAACTCGAAGCGGTAGAGCAATTCATTGTCGGCAAGAGCGGCATGCCCGCCGACAAGGTGGCGCACATGCAGCTTCGCCATCTCGTTGTCGGACAGGTCGAGCGTCTTCAGGCCGTGCCGTCCGAGCGTGCGCACCAGCTTCGCCGTCTCGTCAGTGCCGCGCACCTGCACGCCGACAAACACATGCGCCTCCTTCGGGTCGGCGATGCGGTAGTTGAATTCCGTGATGTTGCGCGCGCCCAGCGTCGCGCAGAAGCGCTTGAAGCTGCCCGGCTTCTCGGGAATCGTCACCGCGAGGATCGCCTCGCGGTGCTCGCCGACTTCTGCGCGCTCCGCGACGAAGCGCAGCCGGTCGAAATTGGTGTTCGCGCCGCAGGCGATCGCCACCAGCGTCTCGCCGTGGATCCCGGTTTTCTCGGCGTAGGCCTTGGCGCCGGCGACCGACAGCGCGCCGGCGGGTTCCAGGATCGAGCGCGTGTCCTCAAACACGTCCTTGATCGCCGCACAGATCGCGTCGGTGTCCACGATGACCATCTCGTCCACGTACAGCTTCGCCAGGCGGTAGGTCTCCTCGCCCACTTTCTTCACCGCGACGCCGTCGGCGAACAGTCCGACCTGCGCGAGCTCGATTCGCTTGCCGGCCGCGAGCGAACGGGTCATTGCGTCGGAATCCACCGGCTGCACCCCGATGATGCGGATGTCGGGGCGCACGCTCTTCACGTAGGCCGCGATGCCCGAGATCAGTCCGCCGCCGCCGACCGCGACGAAGATCGCGTGGATGGGCTTGGGGTGCTGGCGCAGGATCTCCATGCCGATCGTGCCCTGACCCGCGATCACATCCGGGTCGTCGTAAGGATGGACGAAGGTAAGGTTGCGCTTTTTCTCGAGCTTCTTCGCGTGCTCGTACGCGTCGCTGTACGAATCGCCCGTCAATATGACTTCGGCGCCACGCCCGGCGACCGCGTCGACCTTGATGCTCGGCGTGGTGACCGGCATCACGATCACCGCCTTGCATCCGAGTCTTTGCGCGGCCAGCGCCACGCCCTGCGCGTGGTTGCCGGCGGAGGCGGCGATCACCCCGCGTTTGAGCTGCGCCTTCGAGAGCCCGGCCATCTTGTTGTAGGCGCCGCGCAGCTTGAAGGAGAATACCGGCTGCATATCCTCACGCTTGAGCAGCACCGTGTTGCCGACCCGCGCAGAGAGGTTCGGCGCAACCTCGAGCGGCGACTCGATTGCCACATCGTAGACGCGCGCCGTGAGGATTTTCTGCAGATAATCGCGGGGCATTCGGCACACCGGTACAAAATGGGGCGTCAAGGGTAACCCAAGGCTAACCGAAGCGTAACTCGCGTAACCACGGCGGCGCACCGCAACAAGGATACCCGTGCATGAACTGATCTCCCCCGAAAGCGGCCTGGCCGGGCTGTTTGCCGCGAGCTTCATCGCCTCGACCATCGTTCCCCTGTCCTCGGAAGCGGTGCTGTTCGGCTTCCTCAGGCTGTATCCCGGCGAATTTGTCCCCGCGCTGCTGCTGGCGACGCTGGGCAACACGCTGGGCGGGTTGACGACCTACGCGATCGGCCGTCTGCTACCCGCGCGGGCGCAGAAGAAGCTCGACCCGCGCGCCCTCGAGCGCCTGCGCCGCTGGGGCAGCCCGCTCACCTTCTTCGCCTGGCTGCCGCTGGTCGGGGACGCTCTCTGCCTCGCCGCGGGCTGGCTGCGGCTGAACTGGATCACGGCAACGATGTTCATGGCCGCCGGCCGGCTGATGCGCTACTGGGTGGTGGCGCAGGGCGCGATGCTCTGAAGGTGGCGCCCCCAAGCAGGGGCGCTCCGGAACGCCTCGTTCCAAGGAGGTCGGCGCGCGTGCCTGCGCGGATCAGTTCGCTTTGATGCCGGCGCTCTGGATCACTTCGCTCCATTTCTTGCGATCGGTCGCGATGGTGGCCTTGAACTCCTCCGGGGTGCCGGCAAGGATCTCCATGCCGTTGTCGATCATCAGCTGCTTGTATTTCGGCTGGCGCGCGACGGTGGCGATCGCGCGGTTCCAGAATCCGACCCATTCCGGGGACAGGCCGGCGGGGCCGACGACGCCGAACCAGTTGCTGATCTTGAACTCGGGCAGCGTGGCGCTGACCAGCGGAAGGTCCGGGAACAGCGGGGATTGCTTGGCCGCGCCAAACGCGATCGCCCGCAGGCCACCGCCGCGGACCTGGCCGAGAAACTCCGGCATGTTGCCGAACATCATGTCGGTTCGCCCACCGACGATGTCGATGATCGCCGGCGCGCCCCCGCGATAGGGCACGTGGAGCAGGTCGATGCCGGCGAGACGCTTGAACAACTCCCCGGACAGGTGCTGCGAGGTGCCGTTGCCAGCCGAGGCATAGCTCAGCTTGCCGGGATTCTTTTTCGCATAGTCGATGATCTCGGCCACTGTCTTGAACTGGCCACTGCTGGTCACCACCAGCATGTTAAAGATACCGGCGAGGTTGGAAATCGGCGTCAGGTCGCGATCGACGTCGATCGGGAGTTTCTGGCCGGGCATGACCGGCGCCACAGACATGATGCCCATGGTCGAAAGGAAGATCGTGTGCCCGTCGGGGGCCGCGCGCGCGGTCGCCTCCGCTGCGATGAATCCGCTGGCGCCGGTGCGCTGCTCGACCAGCACGCGCTGCCCGACGACCGGGCCGATCGCCTCGGCCAGCAGGCGGCCGAGCAGATCGGAGGTCCCGCCCGGCGAATACCCGTTCAGGAAGTGGACATCGCCCTTGAGCTGCTGGGCGCCGGCGGTGAATACGACGCTGGAAACGGCGACCGCTGCGATGGCGGCGAGGATCTTGCGGCTGGGCATGAAGTTTCTCCTGAGGGCGACCGGAGGGTTCCCCGGTCGGACGCGAAGATTCTACAGGCGCTTGCCCGGCTCAGGCAGCCTGCAGCCTGGCAACCGCCACCGCCAGCCACTTGACGCCCTGGCGGCCGAAGTTGACCTGCACACGCGCATCGTTGCCCTGGCCCTCCGCATCGACGATCACGCCACTACCGAATTTGGGATGTTCCACGCTCTGGCCGACGCGGAAGCCGCCCGCCGCGCTGCTGCCGCCGGCCGAGCCGCCAAACGCTTTTGATCGCGGCGCCTCGCGCGCGCCTGCAGCCGGACCGCGCGCGCGGCTCCAGGTGCCAAAGGCGCTCGCGGCCTGCTGCTGCGCGCGGCGTTCGGCGAGCCGGGGGGTAAGCCATTTTTGCAGGCCTTCGGGGATCTCCTCGAAAAAGCGCGACGGCAGGTTATAGCGCGTCTGCCCGTGCAGCATGCGCGTCTGCGCGAACGAGAGGTACAGGCGTTCGCGTGCGCGCGTGATCGCAACGTATGCCAGACGCCGCTCCTCCTCGAGCCCGTCGCGCGCGGACAAGCTCTGCTCGTGCGGGAACAGGCCTTCCTCCAGCCCGGTGATGAACACGACCGAGAACTCCAGGCCCTTGGCCGAGTGCACGGTCATCATCTGCAGCGCATCCTGGCCTTCGCCGGCCTGGTGCTCGCCCGCCTCAAGCGCCGCGTGCGCAAGGAACGCCGTGAGTGGCTCGACCACAGTCGGATCGGTGGTCTCACCCGTGGACAGGTCGACGATAGCCTCGTCGGCGTCGAAGCCGGCGGCCGCGTTGACGAGTTCGCCGAGGTTCTCGATGCGGTCCGCGCCCTCTCGCTCATTTTTGTAATGCGCCACGAGACCGCTTTTGGCAACGACATGGTCGACCACCTCGGCCAGCGGCAGGCCGCGGGTCTCGCTGCGCACTTCCTCGATCAGGGCGCGGAATGCGGCCAGCGCATTGCCCGCCTTGCCCGGTTTGCTCCCGCCCGGTTTACTCCCGCCCGGTTTACTCCCGCCGGCCAGCGCGCCGATCGCGACATAGAGCGGCGTGTTCGCGGCGCGGGCCGCATCCTGCAACGCCTCCATTGCACGCGCGCCGATGCCACGTGGCGGGAAGTTCACGATCCGCAGGAACGCGTTGTCGTCCTCAGGGTTTTCGACCACACGCAGGTAAGCAAGCGCGTGCTTGATCTCGGCGCGCTCGAAAAAGCGCAGCCCCCCGTAGACGCGGTACGAAACGCCCGCCCCAAACAGCGCGTGCTCCAGCACCCGCGACTGCGCATTCGAGCGATACAGGATCGCCATGTCCTGGTAGCGCGCGCCATCGCGCGCGAGCGCCTGGACCTCTTCGACGATCCAGCGCGCTTCATCCGTGTCTGATTCACCCTCGAACACGCGCAGCGGCTCTCCCGAACCCGCCGAGGTCCAGAGGTTCTTGCCCAGGCGGTTCGCGTTGTTGGCGATCAGCGCATTTGCCGCGTCAAGGATGTTTCCATGCGAGCGGTAGTTCTGCTCAAGGCGGATCACCTTGCTCACGTCGAAGTCGCGCTCGAAGTCGGCCATGTTGCCCACGTTCGCGCCGCGGAACGCGTAGATCGACTGGTCATCGTCCCCCACGGCAAACATCGCAGTCTCCGCTCCGCAAAGCAGCTTCAGCCAGCGGTACTGCAGCTTGTTGGTGTCCTGGAACTCGTCGACGAGGATGTGGCGGAAGCGCGCGGCGTAGTGGGCGCGCAGCAGCTCGTTCCTCGCGAGCAGCTCGTAGCTGCGCAACAGCAGCTCGGGGAAATCGGCCACCCCTTCACGCTGGCACTGCGCGTCGTAGGCTGCGTAGATCTCGATGAAGCGGCGCGTGAGGTCATCAGGCGCCTGGGCTTCCGAGGCGCGCACGCCCTCCTCCTTCCGCGCATTGATGAACCACTGCACTTCGCGCGGCGGAAAGCGGTCCTCGTCGATATCCATGGACTTAACCAGGCGCTTCACCACCGCGAGCTGGTCGGCGGTGTCGAGGATCTGGAAGGTCTGCGGCAGGCCCGCGTCGCGGTGATGGATGCGCAGCATCCGGTTGCACAGCCCGTGGAAGGTGCCGATCCACATGCCGCGCGGGTTCACCGGCAGCATCGCCGAGAGGCGCGCGAGCATCTCGCGTGCCGCCTTGTTCGTGAAGGTCACCGCGAGCAGGCCCGCGGGCGACACGAGTCCGTTCTGGATCAGCCAGGCGATGCGCGTGGTCAGCACGCGCGTCTTCCCGCTGCCGGCGCCGGCAAGGATCAGCGCATGCGCGCGGTCCGGGAGCGTGACGGCGGCGAGCTGTTCGGGATTGAGGTGTTCGAGGTGGAGGGACAAAGCGCGGGGATTATAGACTGTGCGGGCAGACCGAATGGCGCAGGAAGTTTGAAGTTCGTGTGTTCGCACGCGCTCAGGTGCGCAACGCTTTTCTCAGGTCTCCCGAGTTTGCGTAAGTTGCGCATGCCCCTCGCGCAACTTACGCAAACTCGGGAGATTTGCTCACTTCAAAAACGCAAGTCCCGAACGCTGCCGCTGAGAGCACCCCTACATTGACACTCTTCCCTCAGCCACCCCAGGCATCCCCTTCAACTGTGCCGCGAGCGCCTCGGCCTCGGACTTCGAGGGCAGGCTCGTGATGCGCACCTCGTAGACGAACTTCCCACCCGTCTGCCGCGGATGGATGCGCGCGGGGTAGCCGCCCGCGCGCAACCGGTCGTAGATCTCCAGCGCAGCTGCCTGCGTCTCAACCGAGGCCAGCGTGAGTTTCCACTTTCCGCCCGCGCGCGCTGCGCCACGCCCGGGGGCGATCTCGGTTTCAAGCGCCCATTTCGCAAGCATGTCCGCTTCAACGAAACCGACCGGCTCGGTCCTGCCCTGGTTGCGCTGGTAGAACTGCCGGGGCTGGTCCATGACCACGGCCTTTTCGCCGGCGGCACCCACCTCGATGCTTCCCTCGATCAGGCAGACGACCTGCCGGTCATCGCGACCGGACTTGCCCCACAAATCGGTGCCGCGAATGCCGGCGGTCACGGTGGCGACGCTGACACTGATGTTGCGACGGCGGTTGTGCGTCAGCTTCTCGGTGGTAAACCGGAACGCGCCTTCCAGCACGCTTAGCGCGGCCCTGAATACGCCCCCGCTCTCCAGTCCGATCTGATCGAGCCTGAAGGTTGCGTTCTCGCCAAGCTTGACGTGGCTGCCTTCGGACAGCTTCAGCAGTACGCGTGACTGCGCGCCGGTGCGCACGCGTTCACCGGCCTGCAGCTCCATGCCCGGCGCAAGCGGCACGTTCGCGCCGGTGCCGCGCTCGACCCAGGCGGGCATCTGAACCGCCTCGACGACGGCGGAGGCCTGCGGCGCCGCGGCAACCGGAACCGCGCTGCAGAGCGCAAGACCAGCAACGGCGAGTAACGAAAGGCGGAATTTCATTGCAGAGCTCCTTGAAGCAGATGACATCGCCGGCAGTCGTGGCCACCGGGTAAATGAAGCAGATTCGGCTATAATTTTCAGTTCGCCGCTGATTTTTAGGCCTTTTTTCACCTCCCGGTTCGCCCCAATCCATGCAAGAACGCTACACACCCCAGTCGGTAGAAAAAGACGCCCAGTCGTACTGGGACGATTCAGGGGCATTCCGCGTCACGGAGGACCCGGACCGGCCGAAGTACTACTGCCTTTCGATGTTTCCCTACCCGTCGGGGAAGCTGCATATGGGACACGTCAGAAACTATACCATCGGCGATGTGCTGACCCGGTACTACCGGATGCGCGGCTACAACGTGCTGCAGCCCATGGGCTGGGATGCATTCGGCCTGCCGGCGGAAAACGCGGCGATCGCCAACAAGGTTCCGCCGGCGAAGTGGACCTACGACAACATCGCCTACATGCGCAGCCAGCTGAAAAGCCTGGGCTTCGCAATCGACTGGGCGCGCGAACTGGCCACCTGCTCGCCGGCCTATTACAAGTGGAACCAGTGGCTGTTCGTGCGCCTGTTCAGGAAAGGCCTCGCCTACAAGAAGACCGGCGTGGTCAACTGGGACCCGGTCGACAACACGGTGCTCGCCAACGAGCAGGTAATCGACGGGCGCGGCTGGCGCACCGGCGCCGTGGTCGAGAAGCGCGAGATCCCGATGTATTTTCTGCGGATCTCAGCCTACGCCGAGGAACTGCTTTCGGCGCTGGACGGAATGGACGGCTGGCCCGAGCAGGTCAAGCTGATGCAGAAGAACTGGATCGGCAAGAGCGAGGGGGTGCGTTTTGGCTTTCCCTACACGCTTGGCGGCGAGGAAAAGTTGCTGAACGTGTTCACCACCCGTGCCGACACGATCATGGGCGTGACCTTCTGCGCGGTGGCAGCCGAGCACCCGCTTGCGGCACATGCTGCACGCGGCAACCCGGCGCTTGCGGCGTTCGTCGAGGAATGCAAGCAGGGCGCGGTGATCGAAGCCGAGATGGCGCAGATGGAGAAGAAGGGGATGGCCACCGGCCTCTCGGTCACTCATCCGCTGTCCGGGGAACAGGTCCCGGTGTGGGTCGGCAACTACGTGCTGATGAGCTACGGCGACGGCGCGGTGATGGGCGTGCCGGCGCACGACGAGCGCGATTTTGAGTTTGCGAACAAGTACGGCCTGCCGATCCAGCCGGTGATCCGGCACGCGGAGGGAGACAGCGTGCCGGCGCCGTGGAAGCCCGCGTACGCGGAGTACGGCACCTGCGTCAATTCGGGCAAGTACGACGGGCTCGGGTTCCAGGCCGCGATCGATGCTGTCGCGGCCGACCTGAAGGCGAAGAACCTGGGCAACAAGCACGTGCAGTGGCGGCTGCGCGACTGGGGCATCTCGCGCCAGCGTTACTGGGGCTGCCCGGTGCCGATCATCCATTGCATGGACTGCGGCGACGTGCCGGTGCCCGAGAAGGACCTGCCCGTCGTGCTGCCCGAGGACCTCGTTCCCGATGGCAGCGGCAACCCGCTCGCGAAGCTGCCGTCCTTTTATGAATGCCTGTGTCCTTCGTGCGGCAAGCCTGCACGGCGCGAGACCGACACCATGGACACCTTCGTCGACTCGTCATGGTACTTCTCGCGCTTCGCCTGCCCGGACAACGCACAGGCGATGGTCGACGACCGCGCGAAATACTGGATGCCGGTCGACCAGTACATCGGCGGTATCGAGCACGCGATCCTGCACCTGCTGTATTCGCGCTTCTTCGCCCGCGTGATGCGCGACGAGGGCCTGCTCGACGTGACCGAGCCTTTCGGCAACCTGCTGACCCAGGGCATGGTGCTCGCCGAGTTGTACTACCACGACAGCGCAGAAGGCCGGCGCGAATGGATCAACCCGGCCGACGTGTCGGTCGAGCGTGACGCCAAGGGCCGGGTCACCTCCGCCAAGCGCGCCGCCGACGGCGCGCCGGTCGTCTCGGCGGGCATCGGCACGATGTCCAAGTCGAAGAATAACGGCGTCGACCCGCAGGCGCTGATCGAGAAGTACGGCGCGGACACCGCGCGCTTCTTCATCATCTTCACCTCTCCGCCGACGCAGTCGCTCGAATGGTCGGACGAGGGCGTGGAAGGCTCGTTCCGCTTCCTCAAGCGCGTCTGGGCCTATGCGTCCGGCTTCGGCCAGGCGGGCAAGGCGGACGCCTCACCCGAGCTGCGCAAGGCGACGCGCTTCGAGATCCACTCCGTGCTGAAACAGGCAACCTACGACCTGGGCAAGCACCAGTTCAACACCGTGGCATCGGCCGCGATGAAGATCCTGAACGCGCTCGAGCGGCTGCAGGACCCGGCCTGCGAGGTCGCAAAAGACGGCATGTCGATACTCTTGCGAGTGCTCTCGCCGATCACGCCGCATATTTCCCACCACCTCTGGAAAGAACTCGGCTTCGGTGAGGACGTCCTCAAGGCGCCGTGGCCCGAGGTCGACCCGGCGGCGCTTGAGCAGGACGAGATCGAGTACGTCGTCCAGGTGGGGGGAAAAACGCGCGGCAGCCTGAAAGCGCCGAAGGCGGCTGACCGTCCGGCCCTTGAGGCGCTTGTCACGGCCAGCGCACTCGTGCAAAAGTACATTTCTGGGCAGGCGGTGCGCAAGATCGTGATTGTTCCCGGCCGCCTCATCAACGTCGTGGTGTAAACATGCGCGTCTGGCTTTCCGCACTGACCCTGTTGCTGTCCCTGTTGCTGTCGTCCTGCGGCTTCCAGCTGCGCGGCACCGCCAACCTGCCCTTCGATACGCTGTACATCCCGAACCCGACGGGCGGGATCGCACTCGAGCTGAAGCGGTATATCCAGGCCGGTTCGCGCACCCGGGTCGTCGACGACCCGAAGGCGGCGGAGGCGCTGCTCGAGCTGTCCGACGAAATCCGCGTGCGCAATATCCTTTCGCTGTCCGGCGCCGGCCGGGTGCGCGAACTGCAGCTCATCTATCGTGTCAATGTGCGCGTGCACGACGGCAAAGGCGGGGAGTTCCTCCCGATCTCGACGGTTTCCATCACCCGCGACTTGGCCTACAACGACACCGACGTGCTTTCGAAAGAGGCCGAAGAGGCCAACATCCACCGCGAGGTGCAGGCCGACCTCGTGCAGCAGATCCTGCGCCGGCTGTCCGGGGCTACCGCCGCGAAGCCCGTGGTGCAGTAGCGCGGTCCAACGATGCAACTGCGCGCCGAACAGCTCGAGGCGCACCTCAGGAACGCGGAGGGGCGCGCCGGCAAGGGCCTCGCGCCGCTGTATGTCGTGCACGGCGATGAGCCGCTGCTTGCACTGGAAGCCGCCGATGCGATTCGCGCAGCGGCCCGCCGGACGGGATACACCGAGCGAGACCTGTTGATCGCCGAACGCGGTTTCGACTGGGGCGAACTCTATGTCGCGGGTGCCAGCCAGTCCCTGTTTGGGGAGCGCAAGATCGTCGAGTTGCGCCTGCCCACGGGCAAGCCCGGGACGGAGGGCGCGAAAGCCATCGAGCGCTACTGCGCGGACCTGAATCCGGACTGCCTGACGCTGGTCAGCCTGCCGCGCCTGGACAAGAGCGGCCAGAATTCCGCCTGGTTCGGCGCGCTATCGCGCGCGGGGACTGTGGTCGACATCTGGAAGGTCGAGCGCGCGCGGTTGCCGGAATGGATCGGCCAGCGCCTCGCGCGCGGCGGCCAGCGTTGCGCGCGCGAGGCTCTCGAATTCCTTGCCGACCGGGTCGAGGGCAACCTGCTGGCGGCGCACCAGGAGGTGCTGAAACTGGCGCTGTTGCTGCCTGCGGGCGAATTGTCGCTGGAGGATGTGCAGGCCGCCGTGTCGAACGTTGCGCGCTACGACGTGCAGGCGCTCGCCGAGGCGCTGCTTGCGGGCGACCGCCTGCGCTATGCGCGTGTGCTCGAGGGCCTGCGCGGCGAGGGAGAGGCGCCCACCTTCGTCCTCTGGGCGCTGGCCGAGGAGTTGCGCGGCCTCGGGCGCATCCTGGCGGGACTGTCGTCGGGACGCCCCGTCGAGCAGTTATTCCGCGAGAACCGCATCTGGCGCAACAAAGAGGCGGCGACCCGCGCCGCACTGCGGCGCTGCACGCGCGAATCAGTCGCCGCGTCGCTCTCGCATGCCGCGCGGATCGACCGCGTGATCAAGGGCCTCTCGAAAGGCAACGCGTGGGATGAATTCCTCAAACTGGGACTAGAATCCACCTGATGAAATCCTCGACCGACGTCAAGTCCTATATGCACGATCTCGGCCGCGCAGCGCGCGCGGCGGCGCGCGCCGTCGCTCGCGCCGACACCGAGACGAAGAACCGCGCGTTGCTGGCCATCGCCGCCGAACTGCGCGCAAGATCCGCCGCGCTGGTCGCCGAAAACCGCCACGACGTCCACCGCGCGAAGGAAGAAGGCCGCGACGCGGCGTTCGTCGACCGTCTCACGCTGACGGCGAAGAGCGTCGAGCAGATGGCCGCAGGCGTCGAGCAGGTGGCGGCGCTTGCCGACCCGGTCGGGAAGATCAGCGCGCTGGATGCGCGCCCCAGCGGGATCGAGGTCGGCCGCATGCGCGTGCCGCTCGGCGTGATCGGCATCATCTACGAATCGCGCCCCAACGTGACAGTCGACGCGGCTGCGCTGTGCCTGAAGTCGGGCAACGCCTGCATCCTGCGCGGCGGCTCGGAAGCGATCCGCTCGAACCGGGCGATCGCGGCCTGCATCAAGGCCGGCCTGGAATCGGCCGGGCTGCCTCAGGCGGCGGTGCAGGTGGTCGAGACCACCGACCGCGCCGCGGTCGGCGCGCTGATCACCATGCCCGAATACGTCGACATCATCGTGCCGCGCGGTGGCAAGGACCTGATCTCCCGGCTGATGCGCGAATCGAGGATCCCGATGATCAAGCACCTCGACGGGGTCTGCCACGTCTACATCGACGGTGCGGCCGACCCGGCGATGGCGGTGAAGATCGCCGATAACGCCAAGACGCAGCGCTACGGCACCTGCAACACGCTGGAGACCCTTCTCGTCGCGGAAAGCATCGCGCCGACCGTGCTGCCGCAGATCGCAGTCATTTATCGCGCGAAGGGCGTGGAAATGCGCGGCGACGACGCAACCCGAAAGCTCGTCCCCGACGCTAAACCCGCAACCGAGGAGGACTGGGGCGCGGAGTACCTTGCCCCTATCGTCGCGATCCGCGTGGTCAGCGGGCTGGACGAGGCCCTGGAGCACATTGCGCGCTACGGCTCGCAACACACCGACGCCATCGTCACCGGGGACAAACAGCGCGCCGACCGGTTCCTGCGCGAAGTCGACTCCGCCTCGGTGATGGTCAATGCCTCGACGCGCTTTGCCGACGGGTTCGAGTTCGGCCTGGGCGCCGAGATCGGCATCTCCACCGACAAGCTGCACGCGCGCGGCCCGGTGGGGCTGGAAGGCCTCACCTCGCAGAAGTTCGTCGTCCTCGGGCACGGAGAAGTGCGCACTTGACCCGGGCCGGCGGCGCGGCGATCGGGATACTCGGCGGCTCCTTCGACCCTGTTCACAACGCGCACCTGTCGATCGCGCATGCCGCGCTGGAACGGCTACACCTCGCGCGCGTCGTATGGCTTCCCGGCGGCACGCCGCCCCATCGCACGGCACCGCTCGCCACGGCCGCGCAACGCATCGCGATGCTCCGACTCGCCATTGCCGGCGAACCGCGTTTTACGATCGATACCCGTGAAACCGCCAAGGCCACGCCGGGCTATACAGTCGAGACGCTCGAAGAACTGCGCAGCGAACTCGGCGCGCAGGCCGATCTCGTCCTGCTGATCGGCGCCGACCAGTACGCGCGGCTCGAGACCTGGCACCGCTGGCGGGACCTGTACACGTTCGCGCGCATCGCCGTATTCGCGCGGCCGGGCCTCGAACTCACGCCGTCCGGCCGCGTCACGGTCGTGCCGGTCATTCCGCTGGACATCTCCTCCTCCGCGATCCGAACGCGGATCGCCGCAGGCGACCCGCCGCGCGGATTGCTGCCCGACGCCGTTCTCGACTATATTGGCCGCGCAGGCCTCTACTCTTTACCGGAGCACCGAACCCCTTAATGGATATACGAAAAAAACAGCGCGCGGTGGTTGATGCGCTCGAAGATGTGAAAGGTCGCGACATCGTCGTGTTCAACACCGAGCGGCTGTCGGCTTACTTCGAGCGCGTGGTCATCGCGAGCGGGGATTCGACGCGCCAGGTCCGGGCGCTCGCAGACCATGTCGAGGAGAAGCTCCGCATGCTCGGTGCCAAAGTCCGCGGCGTCGAGGGGGCGGACAGCGCGGAATGGGTGCTTGTCGACCTGGGCGATATCGTCGTGCACGTCATGCACCCGACCGCCCGGCTGCACTACAACCTCGAGGAAATCTGGGGTGGCAAGGATGTGAAGATGAAGCGCGAGCCGGAGCCCACGGCCCGCGTCGCGCCCAGGCCAAAGGCAAAACCCGCCCTGCCGGCCAAAGCCAAATCCAAGGCCAAGGCCAAGGTCAAGGCGAAAGCAAAGCCCAGGGCCGGCGCAAAGGCCAAATCGAAGGGCAGAGCCACCGCGCCCGTGCAACGGCGCAAGGCCCCGGCGAAAAAGAAGGCGGCGTCCCGCCGGTCCTGAGCCGTGTCGCGGCTGCATATCGTCGCGGTCGGCAGCAGGCTGCCGGAATGGGCGAATGCGGTCTGCGATGAGTACCTGAAGCGGCTCCCGCGGGGCTACGAGGCGCAGCTGGTCGAGGTCAAGGCCGAGCCGCGCAGCTCGGGAAAGAGCACCGAACAGATCATGGCGGCCGAGGCGCAGCGCCTGCGCGTGGCGCTGCCTCGCGGCGCGCGCCTGGTCGCGCTCGACGAGCGCGGCCAGGACCTCACGACAGCGAAGTTTGCCGGGCGGCTGCGCACCTGGCTCGACTCCGGCGTACCCACGGCATTCCTGGTCGGCGGACCAGACGGCCTGGACCCGGCGATCAAGGCAGAGAGCGAACTGCTGCTGCGCCTGTCCAGCTTCACCCTGCCGCACGCGCTGGCGCGCGTGCTGTTCGCCGAGCAACTCTATCGCGCCGCGTCCGTGCTCACCGGCCACCCCTACCACCGGGAGTGAACGCGGAAAGGAAGCTGCTGCTAAACTCGGCTGTGACCGCATGATTACCAGCCTCGACCGCAGCATTTATCTCGCCTCGCGCAGCCCGCGGCGGCGTGAGCTGCTTGCCCAGATCGGGGTGAAATTTCACCTGCTGCTGTTCCGCGACCTGCCCCAGGCGGACCCCGAAGTTAACGAGGACACGCTGCCAGGCGAGCCGCCGTACGACTACGTGGTTCGCGTCTGCCGCATCAAGGCCGATGCGGGCTGGAAGCGCATGCAGCAGCGCAGCCTGCCGCGCAGCCCCGTGCTGGCGGCCGACACCACGGTGGCCGTCGAAGGCCGCATCCTCGCCAAGCCGGCCGACCGGCGCGAAGGCGCCGACATGCTCGCCTCGCTCTCGGGACGCCGCCACGAAGTGCTTACAGCGGTCGCGCTGAAGTTCGACGAGCGAGTGGAGCTTGCCGTATCGCGCACTGAAGTCGAATTCCGCGTGATCTCTGCCGACGAGATCCGCCAGTACCTCGCGACCGGCGAAGGCGATGACAAAGCCGGCGCCTACGCCATCCAGGGGCGCGCCGGGCAGTTCATCTCAGGCATCAAGGGCAGCTACTCCGGCGTCATGGGCCTGCCCCTTTATGAAACTGCACAGCTCATCGAAAAGATGGGGGGGTTGCACGATAGACGGGGGGGTACGGGGGTCAATTAGGATGCGGGAGCCGCAGCTCCCGCGCCCTAAAGCCCCTTGTTCAGATGAACGAAGAAATCCTGATCAACGTCACGCCCCAGGAAACCCGTGTCGCCGTGATGCAGAACGGCGTGGCGCAGGAACTGCTCGTCGAGCGCTCGGCCAGCCGCGGTCGCGTAGGCAACATCTACAAGGGCCGCGTCGCGCGCGTGCTGCCAGGAATGCAGTCCGCCTTCGTGGAAATAGGACTTGAGCGCGCCGCTTTCCTGCACGTGGCCGATATCTGGGAACATCGCCCGAAGGAAGGCTGCGCCACGCCGTCCAAGCCGATAGAAAAGATCCTCGCAGAGGGGCAGCCGATCGTAGTGCAGGTGGTGAAGGACCCGATCGGCACCAAGGGCGCGCGCCTGTCGACGCAGATTTCCATCGCCGGACGCATGCTCGTCTACCTGCCGCAGGACGGCCACATCGGGATTTCGCAACGCATCGGCGACGAAGCCGGGCGCACCGCGCTGCGCGAGCGCCTGCAGCAGGTCATGCCGGCGGACGAGAAGGGCGGCTTCATCGTGCGCACGATCGCCGAATCGGCCTCGGCCGAGGAACTCTCGGCCGACATCCAGTACCTGCGCCACCTCTGGCGCGACCTGCGCGAACGCTCGCTTTCGGCCCGGCCGGCCGAGCTGATCTACGAAGACCTGTCGCTCGCCCAGCGCGTGCTGCGCGACATGGTGTCCGGAGAGACGGAGCGGGTCATGATCGACTCGCGCGAAAATTTCCAGAAACTCGCCACCTTCGCCGAGACCTACACCCCGCAGGTGCGCGCCAAGCTCGACCACTACACCGGCGAGCGTCCGCTGTTCGACCTGTACAACGTCGAGCACGAGATCGAAAAGGCGCTCGGCCGCAGGGTCGACCTGAAGTCGGGCGGGTACCTGATCATCGACCAGACCGAGGCGATGACCACGATCGACGTCAACACCGGCGGCTTCGTCGGGACGCGCAACTTCGACGACACGATCTTCAAGACCAACCTCGAGGCCGCGCAGGCCATCGCGCGCCAGCTGCGCCTGCGCAACCTCGGCGGCATCATCGTGCTCGACTTCATCGACATGGACACGGAGGATCACCGCAAGGCTGTGCTTGAGGAACTCCACCGCGCGCTCGCGCGCGACCGCACACGCATGACCGTGAGCGGATTCACCCAGCTCGGGCTGGTGGAGATGACCCGAAAGCGAACGCGCGAATCGCTCGCCCATGTGCTCTGCGAGCCCTGCCCGACCTGCGGCGGGCGCGGTGAGGTGAAAACCGCGCGCACCGTCTGCTACGAGATCCTGCGCGAGATCCTGCGCGAAGCGCGCGCCTTCAACGCGCGCGAGTACCGCGTGCTTGCCGGCCAAGCCGTGATCGACCTGTTCGAGGAAGAAGAATCGCAGTCGCTTGCGATGCTTTCGGAATTCATCGAAAAGCCGATTTCAGTACAAGTCGAGAGCAGTTATATGCAGGAGCAATTTGACATTGTTCTGATGTGACCGAGTACGCAGGGGGATCGGGCCCCTTCCGCGCTTTGCGCGGGGCCCTCCCGCCCCCCCCGCACCCCCCTTTTCCTTCGTTCGGGAACCACACCATGACGACCAACGAGATTGTTTTCCAGTCCGCGAAGAAACTCGCTCGCCTGATCCGCACCCGCAAGCTGTCCGCGGTCGAGGTGATGCGCGCGCACATTGCCCAGATCGAGCGGGTCAACCCGAAGGTCAACGCGATCGTCACTTTCCTGCCAGAGCAGGCGCTGAAACAGGCGAAGAACCTGGACGCGCGGCTTGCGCGCGCAAAAACGACCGGCGGATTCGGTCCGCTCGCCGGATTGCCGATCGCCTACAAAGACCTCGTGAATACCCGCGGCATCCGCACCACGTTCGGCTCACCGGTCTACCGGGACAATGTTCCCAAAGAGGACAGCGCGCTGGTCGAGCGCCTCAGCGCGGCAGGCGCGATCACGCTTGGCAAGACCAACACGCCCGAATTTGGCGCAGGCTCGCAGACCTTCAATGCGGTATTCGGCGCGACGAAAAACCCGTTCGATGCGACCAAGACCTGTGGCGGCTCCTCTGGCGGCGCCGGGGTCGCGGTGGCCTGCGGCATGCTGCCGTTCGCCGACGGCTCCGACCTCGCTGCAAGCCTGAGGAATCCGGGCAACTACTGCAACGTGGTCGGATTCCGCCCGACTCCCGGACGGGTGCCGAACTGGCCCAACGTCAACGCCTGGGACAACCAGTCCGTGCTCGGACCGATGGCGCGCTCGGTGGAGGATGTCGCGTTCCTGTTTTCCGCCATGGCAGGGCCGGATGCGCGCGTGCCGATGTCGGTCAACGAGCCCGGCAGTGTGTTTGCGCGCCCGCTCGCGAAGGATTTCCGCAAAGTGCGTATCGCCTTTACGCGCGATTTCGGCGGACTGCCGATGGACCCGCGCGTATTGAAGGTGATCGACGCGCAGAAGAAGGTGCTGCAGTCCCTCGGCTGCCAGGTGGAGGACGCCTGCCCGGACTTCAGCGGCGCAAAGGAAGCATTCGAAACCATCCGTGCTGTGTCGTTCGCGATGAAGTACGCACCGCTGCTCAAGACCCACCGCAAGTTGCTCAAGGACACGGTGATCTGGAATATCGAGCAGGGCCTCGCCGTCACCGGGGAGCAGTTCGGCCGCGCCGATGCGCTGCGCACCGAACTGTTCCAGCGGATGCGCGCGTTCCTTGAGAAGTACGCTTTCCTCGTCGGCCCGGTGAACCAGCTGCCTCCGTTCCCGGTAGACATGGACTACCCGCGCGACATCGCCGGGGTCAAGTTGGAGAACTACCTCGACTGGATGAAGAGCTGCTACTACGTGACGATCACCAGCCATCCGGCGATTTCCGTGCCGGCCGGGTTCACCAACGACCCGGTGCCACTGCCCGTCGGCCTGCAGATCGTCGGCCGTTACCGCGACGACTTCGGCGTCCTGCAACTGGCGCACGCGTTTGAATCGGCCACTGGCGTGGCGCGAACCCGACCCGCCATCGCGGGGTAGGAAGGCCGGCTACTGCATTCCGGCAGCAGGCAGGGCCGGCCCGGCGTCGATCGACAGCGCATCTTCGCGCGCATACGGCAGTTCAAACCCGTTCGCAAAGTCGACTAGAGCTTCGATGACGATTGTCGGGGCAAACGACCGGATGTCCCCGAACAGCGTGGCAAAAGAGACGTCGGCCGCGTCACGCCCGGTGCCCAGGCGGATGAGCCCCATCGGTACGGCCATTCCGGTGGGGTCGAAGAGGTACCAGCGCCCGCCAAGGAAGCACTCGACACAGGCATGGAAATCGGTCGGCCCGTAGATCGGGTCGGAGCCGTAATCGATGCTCGTGATGAAACGCGCCGGAATGTTCAGCGCACGGCACAGCGCGATCATCAGGTGGGCGAAGTCGCGGCACACGCCAACCCGCTCGACCAGGGTGTCCACGGCGGACGTGGTCGGGTTGGAACTGCCCGAAGCGAAACGCGTGCGCTCGCGCACCCAGTCCCGTATCGCGCGCACCCGCCCGTAGCCCGGCTGCATTGCGCCGAATTCGGCCCGCGCGAGCTGTTGCAGGCGGTCCGACTGGCAGTACCGGCTCGGGTAGATGAAGGCCAGCGCCTCGGCAGGCAGTTGTGCGATCGGCACTTCGTCAACGCTGTCGGGCGCTGCGATGTAGTGCCCGATGTCGACCGTCGCCTCGTAGCCGACCTCGAGCGTGCCGGGACCGGCGCACAATCGCGCATAGCGATTTCCGCTCGCCGGATCGGTGAAAAAGGACACGGGAACCTCGGGGCTGAGCCTGAGGCTTTCCGCAACCAGCGACTGGTGCCCCGTCCGGGCCGCGTGGATGTTGAAAATGAAGTCGCCGGGAGTGCCGATGATTTCGTAGCGTATCGCGACGCTGAATTTGAGCCTGACCATGGTCTCAGGCGTGCTCGCGCCTGCTGGGCGACCGGAGCACGACCGCGACGTTGGAGATGGCGACGGCAATGATGTAGTCCATGGCGGTGACGTTTCCAAGAGGTGGAGTGCCGGGGCAAAAGCAAGAAGGGCCCGGCAGCGGGATTGCCGATGCCAGGCCCTTTACATCAAGCGCCTGTCAGGGAGGTAACGGGCGCCCACGAACATGATCGGCTCGCGGGCGACGAACTTCTGTTCGATACCGCACACAACGCGAACCATTTTCTACTACTTCTTGATACTCATCTCGCTGACCACGCCCGAGACACCCTCGACAGCGCGCGCAGCCTCGATTGCGCGGTCGATCTGCGCCCGGTTGTCGACAAAGCCCGAGAGCTGGACCACGCCCTTGCTGGTGACCGCGGCGATGTCAAAACTCTTGATGCCGGGATCGGAAAGCAGGGCGGACTTCACCTTGGCGGTGATGACGCCGTCATCCAGCTTGTTGCCGACGGTCGAACCGCCATCCTTGATGTTCATCGCGCTCTCGACGCCCTTCACGCCCTCGACCGCGCGCGTCGCAGACGTCGCGAGATCGATCTGGGCCTGGCTCTCAACGAATCCGCTGAGCTGGACGACGCCCTTGCGGGTCTCTACCTTGATGTCGGTGCCCTTGATGTCCGGTTTCTCGAGCAGGGCAGCCTTGACTCGCGTCGTCACAACGGTGTCGTCGAGTTCGGTGCCCACCGTCGTCGCCGGGACGGCTGCCGCCGGCGTGGACGTGGCAGCGACCGGTTCCTGGCGGTTACAGCCGGATACGAGGAAAACGGCCCCGGCGACCAGCACCGTAGCGAACGCGGCCGGGTGTGTGCGGATGTTCATTCGGGTTTTCTCCAGTGAGCGAAGCGGGGGCATGACCGGCGGGAGCCCGCAAAGCGCGGACCCTCCCGCCACCCCCCGGGACATGCGCTGCTTACTTCAGGTGAATGTCGTTCCTGACAGCGGTCACGCCGGCGACACGGCGCGCAACGGTCGCTGCGTGCACGCGCTCGGTGTCGCTTTTGACGAAGCCGCTCAGCTGGACCGTGCCCTTGAAGGTCTCGACATTGATATCGGTGGACTTCAGGCTCGAATCGTTGAAGATCGCGGCCTTCACCTTGGTCGTGATCACGGCGTCGTCGACATACTCGCCGGTGCCTTCACGCGTGGAACTGGGAGCGCATCCGACAGCGGACACGAGCAGGAGGGCGGCAAATACCGCCGCATAGCGATTGGGGTGTTTCATGATTTGTATCTCCGTTGGGTGGAACGATCGAATCGCGGTTGGATGAAGCAGTACCGTTGCACGAATTGTCAGTCGCGGCGCAGGGGGCGGTCTGTACGTTCTCGCACACAGCGCCCTGCCGCAAGGGTTGTCTGCCTAAAGCAGGCGTCCCCACACCCGGGCGAACAACTCCTTCAGGCGCAGCGGCAGCGACCTGCTCTCCCAGGTTTCGCTTTCGATCGGCGTGGACGCCGCGATGTCCGCCGCGTAAGCGGCCTGCATCTGCAGCGCGAACTCGCGTCCCAGAATCACCGCATTGACCTCGTCATTGTCCAGTGCGCTGCGCCAGTCGAGGTTGCTCGAACCGACACAGGACCACACGCCGTCGACGATGGCCGTCTTCACGTGCAGCAGCGCGCCGCGCCGCTCGTAGAGCTTCACGCCGCCGGCGAGCAGTTGCGTGTAGTACGAGCGCCCTGCATGGTAGGTCGTCGCGGAATCGGTCACCCCGGGCAGCACGAGGCGCACGTCCACGCCGCGCCCCGCGGCATCGAGCAGGGCGCGCAGCAGCTGCGGGTCCGGCACGAAGTAGGCGTTCGCGAGGTACACCTGCTTCTCGGCGTGAGTGATCGCGGAGATCAGCGTCAGGTAGATCAGGCTGTACGGATCGGCCGGCGTGCTGCCGATTGCACGCACGATGTCGACGCCCTTCGGCTCGGCCGCAGGAAAGTAGGCCCGCTCCTCCAGCGGCGCCCCGGCCTGCCGCTCCCAGGTCTGCATGAACAGCTTCTGGAATTCGCCGACCACAGGCCCTTCGATCTGCACGTCGGTGTCGCGCCAGCCCGTTGTGGGGTCCGCCGCAATTGCGCCCCGCCCGATCGACGAGCCGCTCGAATAGGCGTTGCTGATGTTGATGCCGCCGAGGAATGCCACGCGGCCATCGACGATCATCAGCTTGCGGTGGTCGCGATGATTGGGCGCCCAGCCCCCCCGCGCCGCGAGCGGATTGACCGGATTGAACTCGAGCACCCGCACCCCGCCCTGCCGCAATCTTTCGAAATACGGCGCGCCGGTGCTGATCGCGCCGAAGCTGTCGTAGATCAGGTTGACCTGCACGCCCTCGGCCTGCCGCTGCAGCAGCAAGTCCGCGAATTTCAGGCCCACCTCGCCATCCTCGATGATGTAGGACTCCACGTTGACGTGTTCCTTGGCGGCACGGATGGCAGCGAACATGGCCGCGTAGGTGGCCGGGCCGTCCTGCAGCAGCGTGACCTTGTTGCCCACCACCAGCGCGCTGCCGGTGATCTCCTGCTCAAGCGCCACATGCTTGTCGAGCACATCCAGGTTGCCCGACTTGCGCTTGAGTTCGGCCATCACGGCCGCGCCCTGTCTCGTCGAGAGAGGCCCGCGCGCCCCTTCGAGGCGCGCAGCCTGCTTGGCATAGCGCTCGGAAATAAAACGCGTATCCGGCAGGCTCGCGCACCCGGCGGCAAGCGCAAGGCAGCATGCCGCAGCGAGTACCCGTGCGTTCACGGGCGTTACTTGTCCGCGACCAGCAAGCCGCCTTCGACGCGGACCTTGTCGCCGACACTGAAGGGCGGCGCAGTCGCGTAGGTCACGGTCTGCATTCCCCCGCCCTGCAGGCGCGTGACCACGTCGTAGTGAGTGGACTTCTTGACCCGCTTCTCGATCTCGTTGCCGGCCACAGCGCCGCCCACCACCCCGGCGATCTCCGCGACCGTCGTGCCGTGCCCGCCACCGATCTGGCTGCCGATCAGGCCGCCCACCACGCCGCCGGCGATCTTGCCGAGATAGGTGCCTTCGCCCTTGACCTCGACCAGGTTGACCGCTTCAACCACGCCACAGTTGGCGCAGACCCGGGCCGCGCTTCGCTGCGCGGACACCGGCGCCGTTGCGCCGGCCGCCGGGCCGTTGAAGATCGAGGTTGCTCCCTTGTTGCCAACCATCAAGGTTGCCGTCGCCCGCGCATCGACCGCGACCCGGTCGCGATCCTTGATGGTGTAGGCGCCCTCGTATACACCTGTGCGCACTTCGTCCATCACCAGTTTGCCCTTGACGCCGGCGATGCGCGCGCTCGCCCTGCCCCCCGGGGTCCCGTACAGCGTGAAGAAGATCTGTTCACCCGTGACGCGACGCGACGGCGCATCGACATCGAAACGCTCGATCTTCGGCGTAATCGCCGCCGCGGCCGCGGCGCGCGCCGAAGGCGAGGGCGCGCCCGCCAGCAGCGACTCGTCGAGGATCGACGTGGCGACCTTGTTGCCCACGCGCAGGTTGGCCGTGGCCGGGGTTTTTCCGTCGACCCGGTCGGCTCTCCCGATCGTGTAGGTGCGTTCGTAGACGCCCGCCTCAGTCTCGTCGAGGAGAATCCGCGCCGCGACACCGGGGATGCTGACGGAAGCCCACCCACCCGGGGTTCCATACAGGGTGAATGCCAGCGTGTTACCGGTAGTCAGGCGCTTCGCAGGCTCGACGTCGAACCCGTCGATCCTCGGCGCCTGCGCAGCGGCATTGGCGTATTGCGGCGTCGTTCCAGAGTACTGCGCGAAGGCGGTGCCCTGGAAAAGGCCGAGCGATAGAGAAAGAGGTAAGGCAAGTATAAGTGCGGTGCGGACGCGCATGGCGGTCTCCTCATCCATGCCCGCTGGCGCAAGGGGGCCGTCGGGCATTGGATCGGGCAACAGCATCGGGCCTTCACGACCGGCCAGTCTGTTCGCTGGAGCACACACCCCTGCAATGCGTGCCAGCGTACCGATCACATCGGAATCAGGGCGTAAGTTCAGCACGTACCGTCCCCTCCGCTTTTCGGGACGCTCACTCCACCATCAGACAGGACGACAAACATGAACTGGGATCGAATTGAAGGTAACTGGAAGCAGGCGAAAGGCAACGTCAAGGAACAGTGGGGCAAGCTCACCGACGACCATATCGACGTGATCGCGGGCAAGCGCGACCAGCTGGTCGGCAAGATCCAGGAGAGCTACGGCGTGGTCAAGGACGAGGCCGAGCGCCAGGTGAAGGATTGGGAGGCCCGCAATACCAAGCTGTTCGATGGCACCCCGCGAGTCTGACCCGACCACAAACCCCAAGGAGCAGGCAATGATTTCGATTACCCGACTCAAGGTGGCAGCGGTTGCTGTCACGCTGGCGTTTGCCGGCAGCGCGTTCGCGATGACCAAGGCCGAAATCAAGGCCGAAAAAAGCGCGATCGCCAGCCAACTTGGCGCTGCCAGCACCCAATGCAAGACGCTGAAGGCCAACGCAAAAGACATCTGCATGGCCGAAGCCAAGGGCGCGAGCAAGGTTGCCCGGGCCGAACTCGAGGAGCGCCAGAGCAGCACGCCGAAGACCCGCTACAACACGCGCGTCGCCAAGGCGCAATCCATTTACGACGTCGCGCGCGAGAAATGCGATGACCTGGCCGGCAACGTGAAAGACGTCTGCGTGAAGGATGCCAAGGCCGTCCTGGTCACAGGCAAGGCCAACGCCAAGTCGGACATGAAGGCCGTCGACGCCCGCGAGGTCGCCAACGAAAAGGTCAGCGCTGCCCGCAAGGACGCCACGGAAGACAAGCGCGATGCCAACTACGCGGCCGCCGCAGAACGCTGCGACAAGTTCTCGGGCGAAGTGAAGAACCGTTGCGTGGCCGACGCGAAGGCCAGTTTTGGTGTGAAGTAACTACGCCTGCCGTCCGATTTTCAGCAATCCAACGGGCCGCAGGGCCCGTTTTTTTTACGGCTTTGCCGCTGACCGCGCTTCCGCTACGGGCGCGTGCGTTGCGCGGATCAGCTTCCCACACTCGCTTTCCAGCCCCGGGCCCGTTTCGATCAGCGGGATCAGCGCGAGCAACGGATTCACCAGGCCCAGCGCCAGGGCACCCAGCCCGCGCATCGCCACCCGGGCCTTGTCGATGTCCACCTCGGGATTGGAGAAGCTTCCCTTGACGTAGATCGGGCTGCGCAGGGCGACCGGGCTGGTGGCTTTCGTCTTTGGCACCAGGGTGAGGTCGAGGATTTCCTTCCCAAGATCGATAGTGCCGCTGCCGACAATGGTGGTGACTTCCGTGTCGAGGACCAGCGCGTTGGCGGTCATGAGGCCGGACTTCAGGCTGAAATCCGCAACCCCGCAGCGCAGTTTCACGTTCCGGTCTCCCGAGATCTTGAGTTGCAGGATCTCGAGCAGGTGCAGACCCATCTTCTCCATCAGCAGCTGGCTTATTTCGCCGCGGGCCACTACTAGGGATGCGCGCCCGTCGGAAGTGGCGAGCATGCGCCCCACCGAATTTCCCTTGCCAGCCAGGTCGAAGTCGCCGTTCACCTGGCCAACGCTCGCCTGGGTAAGGACAACGGTCGGAAAAAGCTTGGCGAGCTCGAGCTTGCGTACGCTTACCTTGGCGTGCGCCGCGATCGGGTCGTGCTTGCCGTCGAGCTTGACCAAGGACTTGAGGTGTCCGCCCGCAAACCCGAAATCGAGCGGATCGAGCGTCAGCACGGAATCCTGCATCTTCACGTGCGCAACCAGGTTCTCGATCGGCAGCGCCTTGTCACGCAGGATGGATGCGGCGCGCAGAGTCACGTCGGCATCGACGCTTCCCCAGCGCTCGGCTTTGAATGGCAGGTCGGGCAGGAAGTGCTGGCCGCTGGCGGCGGATGGGACAGCGCGCACCGCCGGCGGCGCGCCCGCGGCATGCGCGCCCACCAGCGGACCGAGGTCGGCGAAGTCGAGCCGCTTGGTGACGAGTGCGCCGCGCAAGAAAGGCCGTGCGCCGCCGGTATCGGCCTGCAGCGACCCGGAGAGGTCGCTCTTGCCGACGAGGCCGGAGAACTTTTCGTAGCCCCAGCTCAGGCCGCCGTGCGTAAGCCGGCCCGCGGTCGAGTACGGGTGCGTTTCCGGCAGCGCGATCCCGATCAGCGGGAATAGCAGTGCAAGGCTGTCGCCGCGCAGCGCGAGCTTCATGTCCAGTGCCGAGTACTTGAGCAGGCTGGTGACAGTGCCCTCGGCCTTGATGCCGGTGCGCCCCACGGTCGCTTCGACCTTCAGCGGATACGCCGCGCTCTCGTCGTGCAGCGCGAGCACCGGGCCGCCGCTGCCGTGCGCGGCGAGCGCCAGACCCTTGTACAAACCCTTGGCGCTGAAGACCACGCTGTCGGCCCCGGCGGGCGTGGACAGTTCGGCGCGAATGCTGGTTTTCTGCAGGGCATCGTCATACCCGAGCCTGCCGTCGTCGAGCGTGAGCCGCCCGATCGGGATCCGCGCGTTCTCGTCCAGCTGGTACTTGTCGAGCAGCCATGTCTTGCGCCCGTCGGCGGCGAGCTCCAGGAACACCACCGGGCGCGTCAATCGCACTTCGGGGAACACCAGGGTCCCGCGCAGCAGCCCGGGCAGGTCGAGGGTGAAATCGAGCGCATCGACGGCGACCATCTGCCGCTCCTTCGCCCAGGGTGGGTTGGCGAAAGTGACCGCGCCCGCGCGCAGGTGCGGCGCGGGCCAGCCAAGGCTGACCTTCAGGTCCCCGCCGATTACGAGCGTGCGACCCGTGCGTTCGGTCACGGCGCGCTCCAGCGGCCCGCGCGCCCAGTTCCAGCCGAACAGGGCCACGAACAGCACGGCGAAAAGCGGCAGCGCGAGCAGCGCAGCGCCGAGCCACTTGAGGAAGCGCTTCATCGGTGGATTGTGATGTCGCCATCCAGGCCGGAACAATGTACCAGTATCGATACACTAACTAACCTGTATCTGGCTCCTGGCGTGGACTTTACAATTTTAATTCGTAAGAATTGTGTTCAGCGCAGGATGCGCCCGACCAGCAGGCCCACGGCGAGCGCAACGCCGGCCACCGCCCACGGGTGGTTCTCGACCACTGCGCGGCCGTCCTTCACCAGGCGCTCCGGCATCGCACGCGCGGCGTCCGCCTTCGCACCGATCCATTCTGCCGCCGGCGCGGCCGCACCGGCAGCGCTGTCGACCGCGTGGTGCGCCGCCTGCGTGGCCTTGTTCACCGCGCCATGTGCGCCTGATGCGACGTTCCCTACGATTCCATTGCCATTCATTTTGAAGCTCCTTGGGTATCAGAGGGCGCGGATCGCGCCATCGATGATCTTGACGTGCTCGCCGTTGCGCCATGCGGGCGCGGTGGACTGGGTGAAGACACGGCTCGAGCCGTCCTCCATCCGGACAGTGATTTCGTAGCTCTTGGTCGTCTTGACGCGCTTCTCGACCTCGTTGCCGGCAAGCCCGCCGCCGACCGCGCCCAGGACCGTTGCCACCTGGGTGCCGTGACCGCCGCCGACCTGGCTGCCGAGCAGCCCGCCGACCACTGCGCCACCGACCGCGCCGAGACCCGTCCCTGCGCCCTTGACGCCGATTTCACGCGTCGCCTCGATGACGCCGCATTCCGCGCAGCGCGCGGGCGGCGGTGTGTTGGCCGCATACACCGGGGCCGCAGGCGAATCCGCAACGGGGTGCCGCCTGGCACTGCGGGACGCATCCGGTGCGACCAGCTCAGCCTGCCGTACAGGGGCAGCCGAGTGCTTCTGTGCGACAGGAGCGGCTGGTGCCACAGGTGCGACAGCAAGCACCTGCGGCGCCTCCTGTCGACCGAGCGAAGTCGGTATCCACCCCATGATGGCCGCGGTGCCCGCGCCACAGAACACGATCACCGCGATGCCAGCGACCCACATCAGCGGGTTGGAATTATTGTTGGCCTTCGCTTCCATACGTTCTCCTTAGCTTTTGACAGAGACAAAGACTATCGATCGGTTCGCGCGTGATCTGTTCGCTGGCACACCATTCCCGCCGCATCGCTGCCGGAACGCATGCGAATGAATGTGCGTGAACGCACAGATGAAGTGCCCTCAAGCGCGCAACCTTCGCTTACATTCAAAACCGCACCATCCGCCACCCTGGCGTCACCGGCCGTATCGGCCGAAAGTTGAGGACACAGTGAACACCACAGCCTTCCAGAATCGATTTGCCCGTCCCGCGCTGTTCGCGGCCTTTCTGGTTTCTGCCCTCGTAGCAGGTTGCGGCGGGGGCGGTGGTGACGGCGTGGGCGCCGTCCCGCCTGTCGTCCCGCCTGTCGCCCCGGCGGCTGCGGCCGTAGTTCCCGGTATCGCGGGTTCCCCCGGCGCTTCTGCCACCAACCCGACGGTCGTCTCGTCCAGCCCGTCCAACGGCGCCACGAATGTAGCGAGCAGCACCAATGGCGCCGGCAACCTTGTGACCCCCAAGACACTGACCGTAACCTTCAGCGAGGCGATGGACCCGGCAACGCTCAACTCGAGCCCGGCCGGCACGCTGTCCACCTTCACGCTCAAGGTGACGGGCGGGGCCAACGTACCGGGCACGGTCGCCATGAGTGCCGCAAATACAATAGCGACCTTTACGCCGACATCGGCGCTCGCCGCAAATACCGACTTCACGGCCACGATTACCACCGCAGCCAAAAATGCCGGTGGTACCGCAATGCCGAATCCCATTGTATGGACCTTCAAGACCAACGCCGTTGCGCGTGTTGCACAGGCGCCGCTAAATCTGGGCAGGGCCGGCACGTTTGCAATATTCACCAACACTGCGGTCACCTCCGCTGGGGCCGGGTCCAATGTTCAGGGGAATGTCGGAACCAACGGCGGTGGCGCTGGTACCACCATTGCGTGCCCGGAAGTGACGCCATTGGGAGTGAGCTTCGTATTCACCAACGATGCGGGGTACGCCGGTGGTGCAATATGCAATCCCGCAGCACCGGCGCAGGACGGTGTATTCACGCTCGCGACTGCGGGCGACATGGCTGCCGCGATTGGCGACGCCAAAGCCAGGGTAGTACCGGATTTTGTCAATACTCCGGGCGCCGGAAACCTCAGCGGCCAAGTGCTCGCCCCGGGTCTTTATCAATTCACCGGCGCTGGCGGAGTACTGATCGACAACACGGGGGTCACCCTGGCGGGTGGCCCGGACGATGTCTGGATTTTCCAGATCACGGGTGATCTGACCGTGCAGAACAACGCCATCATCACCCTCGGCCCCACCGTGCAAGCCAAGAACATTTTCTGGCAGGTCGGCGGTGGTGCTGGTGCGATCATCGGATCGGCCGTGCAATTCAAGGGGATCGTCCTGGCCGATTTCGGGATTAGCCTGACCCCTGGCTCGACGGTGCTCGGCAGGCTGTTTGCGAATACTTTAGTCGCGCTCTCAACGAGCACAATCACGCCGCCGGCTCCGTAAGAAATACGCGGCGTACGCGTTCAACACGAAAAGGGCCCCGCAAGGGGCCCTTTTTGCTTTTATTGAATCGCAAAGCCACGCTATGTGGGTAATCGCACAGAAGAAACGTCCCCACTTGAGCAGACTCGCAACCATGCGCATAGATGTCTTGTTCCCGTTGTCCAGTGCCGGATCCCGCTTCGCGAGGAAGGAATTCAAATGAATGCATTCAAGAAAAACACCAGGCGGCTGATGTTGTCTGCCGCGTTCCTGATCACCGCGTTCGCCGCCGGTTGCGGCGGCGGGGGCGGAGCGGACCCGATCCTCGGCATCGGCGGGCTGGGCGTGACATTCGCGCCGCCAGTTGGCGCGATCATCCCCGGTGCGGTATGCCCGCCGGCGGTGATTGACCCCACGGTCCCCACGGTGACCGCATCGGATCCCAGCAGCGGAAACCTGGTTGCGACGACGAGCACGCTCGGCACCGCGGGCGGCGGCAAACTCATCACCGCCACCTTCAGCCTGCCGATGAATGCCGCAACGATCAACTCAACCACCTTTACGGTCGGTGTGGTGGGCGGAGCGGCATTGGTTCCCGCCTCGGTGACCTACAACGCCGCGACCCGTGTCGCGACCTTCCGGACGGCTGCGGCCCTGTTGCCCAACACCTCCTATACGGCGGTCATCCTGGCAGGTGCCACCAGCGCGGCCGGCAAGCCGGTCGGTTGCCAGTACGCATGGACCTTCAAGACGGCAACCGTTGCAGTCGCAGGCCCCGCTGCCGTCAACCTCGGCCTCGCCGACCCGTACGGCATCGCTTCCACGACCGGCCTGACCAGCACGGTGGTCGGCAGCACGATCAACGGCGATGTGGCACTGAACAACCCGAGCCCGTCCTGCGGGCCGACAAACCCCGCCCCCGGCGGACCCGGCACGCCCGGCTTCGGCGCCTGCGGCGGTTTCGCCCCGACACTGAATGGGACGGTGGTCACGCCGCTGGTTCCGAACGCGATCACCGGCACGACCGTGACGCAGGTCTTCAACGACCTGCTGGCCGCGTTCATCAGCATCAGCCTGCCGACGGATGCGCCGGTCGGCACGCTGGGCGGCGGCACACCGATCGCGACCGCAACCATCGGGGGCCCGCCGCTCGCGCCCCTGGTGACCGGCGTGAACCGGTTTTTCCCCGGCGTATACGTCGCCGCAAGCGGAACGTTGATCAACGTTACCGGCGACCTCACGCTCGATGCACAGGGCGACCCGAATGCCGTGTTCGTCTTCCAGGCCGGCTCGTCGCTGGACTCGACTGCCGCGGGCACCAAAATCCTGCTGGTCGGCGGCGCCAAGGCGTCGAACGTGTGGTGGAAGGTCGGCAGTTCGGCAACGTTCCTGACTCTCACACAATGGCAGGGCAACGTGCTGGCCAAGTTCAGCATTTCGATGGGCACCGGCGCAACCTCCTGCGGCCGGCTGCTTGCCGGAGCGGCGGGCGCCGGCGCGTTCGCGTTCCTCGCCAACACAGTATCCGTCCCGGGCAATCCGTTTGGCCCGCCCACCTGCCTGTAAACAGCAGCATCCCATCCGGTCGATTTGGAGAAGAACATGAAATTCGCACGCACCTCGGGAGCACTGGGCCTGGCGGCACTCGCCGCATTTGCAGGGCCCTGCGCGGCCGCCGACGAAGCCGGCTGGTACGGCGGGCTCAGCATCGGTCGGTCGCATGCAAAGATCGACGACGCGCGCATCACCAGCGGGCTGCTCGGACAGGGCTTCACCACGACCTCGATCGTCGACGACAACCGCGCCAGCGGCTACAAGGTGCTGGGCGGCTACCAGATCAACCGGAATTTCGCCGTCGAAGGCAGTTTCTTCGACCTCGGCAATTTCGGCTTCAACGCCAACACGCTGCCACTGGGTTCACTGAGCGGCAACATCCGGCTGAAGGGGCTGGCGCTTGACGCGGTTGGCACGCTGCCAGTCAGCGAGCGCTTCTCGGTCATCGGCCGTGTCGGACTTAACTTCGCGCAGGCGAAGGACCACTTCGTGGGCTCGGGCGCCGTCAACGTGGCGAACCCCGACCCGAAAAAGAGCGACACGAACCTCAAGGTCGGGATCGGCGTGCAGTACGCGGTCACCGAAGCACTTGCGCTGCGCGCCGAAGTCGAGCGCTACCGGATCAACGACGCCGTGGGCAACAAGGGCGACATCGACCTCTGGTCGGTCGGCCTGATCTACCGCTTCGGTGAAAAATCGCAGGCGCCGATCCGCAGCGCCGAGCCCGCGCCCTACGTGGCACCAGCGCCGGTCGTTGTCGCCGCAGCACCGCCTCCGCCACCGGCCCGCGTTGCCGCTCCCGTTCCCGCCCCGGCGCCGCGCTTCGAGAAGATCACGCTATCGGCCACCGAACTGTTTGGTTTTGACAGCGCAGTGCTGCGCACCCCGCACCCGAAGCTGGATGAGATCGCTGTCGCCCTCGCAAGCAGTCCGTCGGTCGACACCGTCGTGATCACCGGCTACACGGATCACCTGGGGTCGGCAAAATACAACCAGGACTTGTCGATGCGCCGCGCGCTTGCGGTCAAGGGCTATCTCACGGGACGCGGCATCGCAGGGTCCCGCTTCGAAGCCGTCGGCAAGGGAGAAGCCAACCCGGTCGTCAAGTGCACGGACAAGGGCCGCGCCGCGCTGATCAAGTGCCTTGAGCCCAACCGCCGTGTCGAGGTCGAGCAGGTCACGATCGAACGCCGCGTGCAGTAAACGTGCGTGCCACCGGACGACAGCAGGTTGGATTCACGCTGCTCGAGATCATGGTGGTGGTGATCCTCGGGATTCTGGCGGCCCTGGTGGTGCCGAAGATCATCAGCCGTCCCGACGAGGCGCGCGTTACCGCCGCGAGGCAGGACATCGCGAGCCTTGCACAGGCGCTTAAGCTGTACCGCCTCGACAACCAGCGCTACCCCGCGACAGAGCAGGGTCTGCAGGCGCTGGTTACCAGGCCCGCCACCGCTCCTGTGCCTCCCAACTGGAAAACCGGCGGCTATATCGAACGCCTCCCGAAAGACCCGTGGGGCAATCCCTATCAATACCTGAACCCCGGCAACCGCGCGGAGATCGATGTCTACAGCTTCGGCGCCGATGGCGTACCGGGTGGCGAAGGCAACGATGCCGATGTCGGCTCGTGGGCCCTGTAGCGCGGACACGAGTCGATGTGCTGCGCGCGCGCCACGGGGAGGGCAAAGGGCTTCACGCTGGTCGAAATGCTGGTCGTACTGGCGATAATGGGGATCTTGCTCGGGTTGGTCAGCACCAGCGTGCGTCCCGGCGCGAGGGACGTGCTGCGACTCGAAGCCGAACGCCTCGCGCAACTCCTCGACCTCGCCGCAGACGAATCGCGCATCACCGGCAAACAGCTTGCATGGACTTCAGACGGTTCCGCCTACCGGTTCTGGCGCCTGGGCCCGGACGATGAATGGTCGCCGGTCCGCGACAGCGACGAATTGCGCGCACGCAGCCTGCCGCAAGGCATGCTGATCCGCGCGTTGCGCACCGAAGCTGCGGGCGCTCAGGCGCAACGCCGCCTCGAGTTCTCACCGGGCGGCCAGTTCCTCGCCTACACGATCGACGTGTCCTACTCGGGCGAGGGCTACACGCTCTCCGCCTCGCCGGTCGGCGAACTGCAGGTGGCACCCAGCCGGGGAGGAGCGCCTGATGCGATCGCGCCACGCTAGCCCCGCCGGGTTTACGCTGGTCGAGGTGCTCGTGGCCCTCGCGATCGTGGCGATCGCGCTGATGGCGGCGCTGCGCGTGGCCGGGCAGGGCACCAATGCAGCGGCCGAGCTTCGCGCGCGACTGCTCGCCGGCTGGGTCGCCGAGGATCGGCTTGCCGAGCACCATGCACGTGGCGACTGGCTTGCGCCCGGCGTGCAGAGCGGAACGCGCAC
>JBBQVP010000024.1:0-35178 GCA_038211455.1 Burkholderiales bacterium | reverse complement strand
CGTGCGCTCGATTCCCATGTCGTCGGATTTGTGGTCGCTGTGCTGCGGGCTCGACGGCAGTTCCTGTGTGCCGGTCGCGGAGCTGTATCCATTCTTCATGATGACAAGGATGCCGTCATCCTTGTTGAACACCGTGTTGGCGATTCCCGAAGTCAGGCCGTTGTGCCAGAACCCGCCGTCGCCCATGATCGTGACCGTACGCTTGCCGAACATCGTGTTGACCGCCGAATTGGACGCCATGCCCAGCCCGTAGCCCAGGACGGTGTGCCCGATGTTGAACGGCGGCAGGGTCGAAAACGTATGGCAGCCGATGTCAGCGGAGACGTGATAGGCGCCGAGCTCGCGTTCCACCAGCTTCATCGCGGAGAAAACCGGCCGCTCGGGGCAGCCGACGCAGAATCCCGGCGGGCGCACGGGCACCGGGCCGCCGAGCAGCTCGAGCGCCCGCTTTTTCGGCGCGACCAGCGCGTCAAACGCATTCCTGGCCGCGCCGGTATCGATGCCTTGCGGGCCGGCACGCTCGACGAACTGCACCATACCGGTAAGCACGACCTCGCCGGTGTACTCCCCTGCGAGCGGCAGCACACGGGTGTTTTCCTGCATTGCGCCGGCGTGCGCGTTGTCGCCGGTCTTGCCGTAGATCTTGGTCGATGTGTTGTCAGCGCGCCGCAGGATCGCGTGCACCGCGTCTTCGATATACGCCGGCTGCCCTTCCTCGACGACGAGAACGGCGCGCCTGCCCTGGCAGAACTCCGAGACTTCCTCGGGGATCATCGGGTAGGTGACGTTCATGCAGTAGATCGGGATGCGGGACAGGCCGAACGCGTCGGCGAGGCCCAGCTGCTGGAGCGAGCGGATCGTCATGTTGTACATGCCGCCCTGACAGATGATGCCGACGTCTGCGGTATCTCCGGAGAACGTTTCGTTCAGCCGGTTCTCGCGGATGAACCTGACCGCAGCCGGCCAGCGCACCTCGATCTTGTGCTTCTCCTGGGCATAGGTGGCCGGCGGCAGGCAGATGCGGCTGTAGTCGAAGTCTGGATTCTCCAGTACGTGCTTGCGCGAGATCGGCGCGGCGCGGTTGTCGCGGGTCATGAACGAGCCCTGCACGTGGCAGGCGCGGATGCGAAGCTCCAGTAGCACGGGCGTATTGGAGGCTTCCGACAACTGGAAGGCCTTTTCCACCGAGTCGACGATTTTCGGCAGGTTGGGGCGCGGGTCGAGGAGCCACATCTGGGACTTCATTGCGAACGCGTGGCTGCGCTCCTGGATGATGGATGAGCCCTCGCCGTAATCTTCTCCCAGCACGATCAGCGCGCCGCCCTTCACCCCGGCCGAGGCCAGATTGGAAAGCGCATCCGAAGCGACGTTCGTTCCGACGGTCGACTTGAAGGTCACGCAGCCGCGCACCGGATAGTTGATCGACGCGCTCAGCATCGCCGCGGCGCCCGCTTCCGATGCATTCGTCTCGATATGGATGCCCAGTTCGTCCATGATGTCGCGGCCGTCGTTCAGCACGTCCATCATGTGGGAGACTGGCGCGCCCTGGTACCCGCCGACATAGGCCACGCCGGACTGAAGCAGTGCCTTGGTCACCGCGAGGATGCCCTCGCCATGGAAGGTGTCGCCTTCACCGAGCCTGAGCTTCTCAACTTCTTCCTTGAACGAACGTTCCATCGACTGATCCTTGCAAGTGCGATACCCGGCCAGCCTGCCGTTGCAGGGGCGATCCCAAGGGTAGGTGCGGTCCCCGGAATTGTCCATATATGATACGGGGATGAGCCTTAAACCGGACGGGCGGCCGCCGTTTCGTGCCGATCACATCGGCAGCCTGCTGCGCCCGCCCGCGTTGCGCCAGGCGTTTCGCCGCCATCTGGAAGGGACGATCCCCGATGCCGAATTCCGCGCGGTGCAGGACGCTGCCATCAGGGATGTGCTGAGGCTTCAGGAGGACTGCGGCCTGAAAGTGGTGACCGACGGGGAGTTTCGGCGCATTTCCTACTGGGAGAAATTCGTCCGGCTGACCGATGGGCTGACAGTAAAGGAGGCGGTGTTCAAGTTTCACGACGACCATGGCCACGAGGCGGATTTCACCGCCCCCTATGCGGCCGGCCGCGTTTCGCGGGGCGAACCGATCACGCTCGACGAATTCGACTTTGTGAAGAACCTGACCGTCGCGGTGCCGAAGATCACGATGCCGGCACCCTCGACGATGCACCTGTACCGTTACAGGGACTACGCCGCGCCCGGCGTGTATTCAGATCCGCGGGAATTCTTCACCGATCTCGGGAAGGTGTACCGCGCGGAGATTGCCGACCTCGCGGCCGCCGGCGCGCAGTACGTCCAGCTCGACGAGGTCGCGCTGGCGATGCTCTGCGATCCCGTGGCGCGCGATATGGTCAAGGCGGATGGCCTGGATCCGGAAGCGCTGGTCGACCTCTATGTGGAAGCGATCAACGAAGCCGTCAGGGACAGGCCCGCAGGCATGGTGATCGGCGTGCATATGTGCCGCGGCAACTATAAGGGAAAGTACCTGTCCGAAGGGGGGTACGACTCGATCGCCGACAAGCTGTTCAACCGTGCGAACGTCAACCATTTCCTGCTCGAGTTCGACACGCCGCGGGCCGGCGATTTCGCGCCCCTGCGACTGATGCCGAAGACCAGGGGCGTGGTGCTCGGGATGGTGAGTTCGAAGGTATCGCAGCTCGAATCGGTGGACGTGCTCAGGCGGCGGGCGGACGAGGCTGCGAAGTATGTCGATACCGCGCGACTGGCGCTCAGCCCGCAGTGCGGGTTCGCAAGCACAATGGGTGGAAATCCCGTGACCGAAGCCGACGAACGGGCGAAGCTTCGCCTGTGCGTCGAGGCGGCGGCGAAAATCTGGGGGTAGTTGCAGCATATGGCAGACGAAGAAAAGACGGGAACGAAGGCGGTGCCGGTCCATGGGCTCGCGCGCGGCCTGACCAACTATGGCGATGCGGATTTCTCGCTCTACCTTCGCCGTTCATTCGCGAAGAGCATGGGCTATTCCGGGGAGATGCTCGCACGCCCGGTCATTGGTATCGCCGACACCTCGAGCGGGTTCAACAACTGCCATCGCAACGTGCCCGAGCAGATTGAGGCGATCAAGCGTGGCGTGCTTGCCGCCGGCGGGCTTCCGCTCGCGTTCCCCACGGTGTCCCTTGGCGAGGTGTTCCTCAGCCCGACCTCGATGATGTTCCGCAACATGATGGCGATGGACACCGAGGAGATGATCCGCGCCCAGCCGATGGACGCGGTGGTGCTCGTCGGCGGCTGTGACAAGACCATCCCGGCGCAGCTGATGGGGGCCGCCTCTGCAGACGTTCCGGCGATTCAGCAGATCGTGGGCCCCATGATGCCCAACATGTTCCATGGCGAGCGCCTCGGGGCCTGCACCGATTGCCGCCGCTTCTGGGGCCTGCACCGCGCGGGCAAGGTCGACAAGGAAGGCATCGACGAGATCGAAGGGAACCTTGCGGCCACGGCGGGCTCGTGCGCGGTCATGGGCACGGCGTCGACAATGGCATCAATCGCGGAGGCGCTGGGCATGGCCCTGCCTGGCACCGCGGCGATTCCTGCCGTCCATGCCGACCGTCTGCGCGCCGCGGAAGCAAGCGGGCGCCGCGCCGTGGAACTTGCGAAGAACCCGATCCGCCCCTCGCAGATCATCACCGCAAAGTCGATCGAGAACGCGCTGCGTGTGCTGCTCGCAATCGGCGGTTCGACCAATGCGATCGTGCACCTGACCGCGATCGCTGGAAGGGTCGGGGTGTCAATCGACCTGAATCGGCTGAACGCGCTGTCCGACACCACGCCCGTCCTGGTCGACCTCAAGCCGACCGGGCAGCACTACATGTCCGACCTGTTTGCCGCCGGCGGGCTGGGCGCGGTGCTGCGCGAACTCAAGCCGCTGCTGCACCTGGACTGCATGACCATCACCGGCGAAACGCTGGGCGAGCGGCTGGAGAACGAGCCCGGCTGGGTCGATCGCGGCGTCGTGCGCACGTTCGCCGACCCCTACCAGAAGGAGGGCGGACTGGTGGCCTTGTTCGGCTCGCTGGCGCCGAATGGCGCGATCCTGAAGCGTTCGGCTGCCGACCCGACGCTTTTCGAGCGCGAGGGACGGGCGGTGGTGTTCAATTCACTCGATGACCTTGCCGCGCGGATCGACAGCCCGGAACTCGACGTCAAGCCGGATGACTTCCTGGTGCTGCAGAACGCCGGCCCGAAGAGCGGGTATGCGATGCCCGAGTCGGGCTACCTGCCGATCTCGCAGAAACTGGCCCGCGCGGGGCTGAAGGACATGGTGCGGATCTCGGATGCGCGCATGAGCGGAACCGCTTTCGGAACCATCGTCCTGCATGTTTCACCGGAGGCGGCGATCGGCGGGCCGCTCGGGCTGGTCCGCAACGGCGACCGCATCAGGCTGTCCGTGAGGGAGAGATGCATCGAGCTGCTCGTGGCAGAAGAGGAACTCGCCCGGCGGCGCGTGGCGTGGAAGCCGCCCGTGGAGGCGCCGGTTCGCGGCTACGCAAAGCTCTACATGGACCACGTCATGCAGGCCGAGCACGGCTGCGATTTCGACTTCCTGCGCAAGGCGTGATCGGCCGGACTTATTTTTTCTTGGCGTCTTTCGCGGCCGGCTTGCGCGCCGGCGTAGCGGGAGGCTTGGTCGTCTCGGGCGCCTTGTCGTATTCGTAGTTCAAGTCAAATTTTCCTTCGCTCGACAACACCAGCGTCGCGCGCTTCCAGTTGCGCTTATCGGGTTCCAGTGCGCCGTTAAGCTTGTACAGGTAGAACCCGGGTAGGCGCAGGTCGCAGGGAGTAAAGTTTTTCTCCGCTCCATCTTCGCCGACATACGTGTACTTGGCCTCGAACTTACGTTCGCGGCCGTCGACGCCGAGCTCGGTCACCTTGATGCGCGCAAATTTCCAGTCCTGCGGCAGTCCTTCCAGAACGCAGTTCGCGATGTCCTGAATGACGGCATCCGCAGATCGCTCTTCCTCTGCGGGCGGGGTTTCGGGCGCCTTTTTTGCATCAGGAGGCACAGTCGATGTCGATGTAGAGGGCGAATGCAGGCCACCGCCCAATCCGCCGCCCGACTGGGAGCCGGTGGGGGCCCTGAGTTGCGCCTGCGCCGCGCCACAGGCAAACAGCAGCGCGATCGCCAATGCCAGAGAAGTATGTCGGGTCGGTGTCTTCATGGGCGAGACTATAGCGCACTGCAGCACCTGACAGCGCGCGTCAGCCGACGTGCTTCAGGTGCGGTGCAATGCAGCGTGACAGGCACGCTGCAGGCCGCCTAGAATGCTTTAGGCTTATTCTATTCAGGTAAAAACAATCGCCGTGCTCGATGCCGCGCCAGTCAGTCGCCGCCGTACCCTCAGCGCCTCGGACAGGGAAACTGCCGCGCGGCCGGACGACCACCGGGCGCTGCGGCTCTGGCTGAGGATGCTTACCTGCACTCAGTTGATCGAAAGGAAAATCCGCAACGAGCTGCGCGTGCGCTTTGCCACGACACTTCCACGCTTCGACCTGATGTCCCAGCTCGAGCGGCACCCGGAAGGCCTGAAGATGAACGAGCTTTCGCGCCGAATGATGGTTACCGGAGGGAACGTCACCGGCATCACCGACCAGCTTGTCAAGGAAGGGCTGGTCGAGCGGGTTGCGCAGCCCGCCGACCGGCGCGCGTTCCGGGTCAGGCTGACGCGCGCCGGCGAAAAGGCGTTCGGGGAAATGGCGCGCGAACACGAAACGTGGGTGGTCGGATTGCTGTCCGGCCTGACGAAACGCGAACACCAGGAACTTCTCGGCCTGCTTGCGAAGGTCAAGCTGGGCGCCCTGGGTTTGGAACGACGCCATGAGGCTGCCTGAAGGAGCACAAATGAAAAACAATCGCGCTGAATTCGCGGCCTATCGGCCGAAGCATTTCAAGTGGCATGTCGAGGACAAGGTCGGCGTGATCACCATCGACCGGCCGGACAAGAAGAATCCGCTGACCTTCGATTCGTACGCCGAGTTGCGGGATTTCTTCCGCAGCCTTCAGACTGCGAGCGACGTAAAGGCGGTCGTGGTGACGGGCGAAGGCGGAAATTTCTGCTCCGGTGGCGACGTGCACGAGATCATCGGGCCGCTCACCAGGATGACCATGCCCGAGCTGATGGACTTCACGCGCATGACCGGGGACCTGATCAAGGCCATGCGCGCCTGCCCGCAGCCGGTGATCAGCGCGATCGACGGGATTTGCGCTGGTGCAGGGGCGATGATCGCCTTGTTCTCCGACCTGCGCTACGGGACGCCCGCCGCGAAAGTCGCGTTTCTGTTCACGCGGGTCGGCCTCGCCGGTTGCGACATGGGCGCCTGCGCGATGCTGCCGCGGGTGATTGGCCATGGCAGGGCCTCGGAGCTGCTTTACACCGGGCGTTCGATGTCGGGCGACGAGGGACTTGCCTGGGGGTTCTTCAATGCGCTTGCGCCTGCCGACGAGGTGCTGGCAAAGGCCATGGAGTCGGCACGGGCGCTTGCCTGCGGACCGACCTTCGCCCACGCCATGACCAAGAAAATGCTGCAGCAGGAGTGGGCGGTCGGCCTTGACGAGGCGATCGAAATGGAAGCGCAGGCGCAGGCGATCTGCATGCAGACACAGGACTTCCATCGCGCGTACAACGCGTTCGTCGCGAAGGAGAAACCCGTGTTCGAGGGGAATTGACGCGCTGCTGAAAAGCGGCTGAAAGGAAAGGAGGACGGGCATGCCCAGCAATGCAAGCCGCACCGGTTCGCGCGGATCACGCTACTCCGCGCACGCCGACACGTTCGCGCTGGACAATCTTCCGCCGCGCGCGTTCTGGCCGGAGATGCGCTTTGACCTGCCGGAACTCAAGTATCCGGCGCGCATGAACTGCGCTGTAGAACTGCTCGACGGCGCCCTGGCGCGCGGCTGGCGTGACCGCATCGCGATCCGCGCCGCAGACGGCCAGTGCACCTACGGCGAGCTGCTCGCGCAGGCGAACCGCATTGCGCGGGTGCTGGTGGAGGACATGGGGCTCGTGCCCGGCAACCGGGTGCTGCTGCGCGGTCCCAACAACCCGATGATGGCGGCCTGCTGGTTCGGCGTGTTCAAGGCCGGTGGCATCGTGGTCGGCACCATGCCTCTGCTGCGAGCCAAGGAACTTACCGAGATCATCAGGAAAGCGCAGATTACGCACGCGCTCTGCGACAAGCGGCTGGAGGCCGAGCTTGGCGCGGCGCTGGGAGGCTGCCCGACGCTGAAGAATGTCAGGTTCTGGTACGACGATGCCCCGGAATCGCTTGACGCCCTTTGCGCCGGAAAGCCAGGCAGCTTCGACAACGTTGACACTTCGGCCGAAGACCCCGCGCTGATCGCGTTCACCTCTGGCACCACGGGCCAACCCAAGGGCACGGTGCATTTCCATCGCGACGTGATCGCGATGTGCGACTGCTTCCCGCGCTCCTGCCTCAAGCCTTCGAAAGACGATATTTTCTGCGGCACGCCGCCGCTTGCCTTCACCTTCGGGCTGGGCGGCCTGCTCTGCTTTCCGCTGCGGTTCGGCTCGTCCACCGTGTTGCTCGAGCGGCTGTCCCCGGACGGGTTGCTCGAGGCGATCCAGAAATTCAAGGCCACGATCTGCTTCACGGCGCCGACGTTCTACCGCCAGATGGCGCAGATCGCGAAGAACTACAACCTGAAAAGCCTTGCGAAATGCGTCTCGGCGGGCGAGGCCCTGCCCGACGCGACCCGGCAGCTGTTCCGCAACGCGACCGGAATCGAAATCATCGACGGGATCGGCGCCACCGAAATGATCCACATCTTCATCTCGCACACGCCTCAGGCAGCGCGCCGCGGCGCCACCGGGTACGCGATTCCGGGCTACCAGGCGAGCGTGCTCGATGGCCGGGGCCGGCCATGCCCGCCGGAAGTTGTCGGACGACTGGCGGTCAAGGGGCCGACCGGTTGCCGCTACCTCGCCGACACGCGGCAATCCGACTACGTGCAGAACGGCTGGAACCTGACCGGCGATGCCTATGCGATGGACGCGGACGGCTACTTCTTCTACCAGGCGCGCACCGACGACATGATCGTCTCGGCGGGCTACAACATCGCCGGCCCCGAAGTCGAGGGCGCGCTGCTCTTGCACGCGGCGGTGGCCGAGTGCGGGGTCGTCGGCGCCGCGGACGAAACGCGTGGACAGATCGTCAAGGCCTATGTCGTTCTGAAGCCGGGGTACCAGCACACCGGTGCGGTGGCGAAGATGCTGCAGGATCACGTCAAGAACACCATCGCTCCCTACAAGTACCCGCGCGCGGTCGAGTTCGTAGATGCCCTGCCGCGCACCGAAACCGGCAAGCTGCAACGATTCCGACTGAGGGCCACACCATGATGCAGGTTCTGCAACCCCCGGGCTGGGCGAGGCCGCGCGGCTACGCGAACGGGATCGCCACCCGCGGTGGAAAGCTGGTATTCATTGCCGGGCAAATCGGCTGGAACGAGAAATGCGAGTTCGCCGAAGCGGGGTTTGCCGGCCAGTTCCGCCAGGCGCTGAGGAACATCCTCGCCGTACTCGCCGAGGCGGGCGGCAGGCCCGAGCACATCGTGCGCCTCACCTGGTACGTTGTCGACAAGCAGGAGTACCTCGCTGCCGGCGCTGAGGTAGGCGCAGCCTATCGCGAACTGATGGGCCGCAACTACCCGGTCATGGCGGTCGTCCAGGTCGTGGCGCTGGTGGAGGATGCCGCGCGGCTGGAGATCGAGGCCATGGCCGTGGTGCCCGACGGGGCGGCAGGATGAAGCGCGGAATGAAAGTCAGCATCATCGGCGGCGGCCCCGGTGGCCTGTACTTCGCGCTGCTGGCGAAGAAGAACTGGCCGACCTGGGACATCACCGTATACGAGCGGAACGGCCCGGAGGACACCTTCGGGTTCGGCGTCGTATTCTCCGACGAGACGCTCGGCACGTTCCGCGATTACGACGCGCCCTCCTACGAGGCGATTCGGCGCGCGTTTGCCTACTGGGGCGATGTCGACGTCGTCTACAAAGGCGAGACCATCCGCTGCGCCGGCAACGGATTCTGCGGCTGCTCGCGCATGACGCTGCTCAAGCTTTTGCAGGAGCGCGTGCGCGGGCTGGGCGTGAAGCTCGAATTCCACCACGAGGCGGCCGGTGTCGAGGACTTCCCGGACAGCGACCTGATTGTCGTCGCCGACGGGATCAATTCGAAGGTGCGCGAGGCGCACAGCGCGCACTTCAAGCCGAGCGTCGACTTGCGGCCGAACAAGTTCACCTGGCTGGGTTCGACCCGGCCGATGGATGCCTTCAAGTATTTTTTCCGCGAAACGCCGCACGGCATCATGCTGGCGCACTGCTACCAGTACGAGAAAGGAGCATCGACCTGGGTGATCGAGACAAACGCCGACACCTGGGAGAACTTCGGCTTTGGCGCGATGGACGAAGCGCAAATGCTCGCCACGATCGAGGGCGTGTTCGCCGACGAGCTTGCCGGCCACAAGCTGATCGCCAACCGGTCCCTGTGGCGCAACTTCCCGACGGTGCGCAACGCGACCTGGGTCATGGACAACGTCGTCCTCGTCGGCGATGCCAAGGCTACCGCGCACTTCTCGATCGGCTCGGGAACAAAACTCGCGATGGAGGATGCAATCGCGCTGTACGAGGCGTTCCGTCGCAAGATCGACGTCGGGCCGGCGCTCGCGCACTACGACGCGCAGCGCCGCGAGGACGTGGAGAAGACCCAGCACGCAGCCGACGTTTCGCTCGCCTGGTTCGAGAACATGAAGCGCTACTGGGGCATGGACCCGCTGCAGTTCGCCTTTGGCGTGATGTCCCGCTCCAAGCAGATCACCTACGAAAACGTGCGCCTGCGCGACCCGCGCTTTCTCGCTGACGTAACCCGCTGGTTTGCGCGCAAGGTGAAAGACGCGGGCATGGATGTCGCCGGGCGCGTCGACGTCGATAACCCCCCGCCACCGATGTTCGCTCCGTTCCGCCTGCGCGGGATGACGCTCGAGAACCGCGTGGTGGTCTCGCCGATGGACCAGTACATGGCCGAGGACGGGATGCCGAACGACTGGCATCTGGTGCACCTGGGCAGCCGCGCGATCGGTGGCGCGGGCCTGGTGTTCGTCGAGATGACCTGCCCTTCGCCCGAGGCGCGCATCACCCCGGGCTGCACCGGGCTGTGGAACGAGGCGCAGCGCGATGCCTGGAAGCGCATTGTCGGTTTCTGCCACGCGCAGTCGAAAGCAAAACTCTGCCTGCAGCTCGGCCATGCCGGCAGGAAAGGCTCGACCCAGCTCGGCTGGCAGGAGATGGACCATCCGTTGCCGACGGGGAACTGGGAACTCGTCGCGCCCTCGCCACTGCCGTATGCGCCGGATTCGGACACGCCACGCGCGCTGACGCGCGCCGACATGGACAAGATCGTCGCCGATTTCGTCCGTTCCGCTTCATATGGCGAGCAGGCCGGGTTCGACATGCTCGAAATCCATGCGGCGCACGGCTACCTGCTCTCGAGCTTCATCTCGCCGCTCACCAATCTGCGCAGCGACGAGTACGGAGGATCGATCGAGAACCGCGCGCGCTTTCCGCTCGAAGTGTTCAGCGCGGTGCGCGCGGCCTGGCCTGAGGACAAGCCGATGTCGGTCCGCCTGTCCGCCACCGACTGGGCACCAGGCGGGCTGAGCGAGGCCGACCTGATCGTGCTTGCGCGCCTTTTCAAGACCGCTGGTGCCGACTTGATCGACGTATCCACCGGGCAGGTCGTTCCCGACCAGAAGCCCGTGTACGGGCGCATGTACCAGACCCCGTTTTCCGACCGGATCAGGAACGAAGTCGGCATCGCGACCATGGCCGTGGGCAACATCGTGAACGCCGACCAGGTGAACACCATCGTTGTTTCGGGCCGAGCGGACCTCGTTGCGCTCGCGCGCCCGCACCTGTCCGATCCGTACTTCACGTTGCACGCATCGGCCTGGTACCAGCACATGGGGCAGTCCTGGCCCTTGCCCTACCACCCGGGCCGCGACCAGGCATACCGGCTGGCAGTGCAGGACAGAGCCGACTGGGTCGCCGGCAGGGTCGCGCAGCGTCCGGCTTCGCACGAAGTGAAGCACGGACCGCTGGGGACCAAAAAGTCGGCCTGGGCCTGATTCCCGGACGGAAGCGGAGTAAATTACGCCATGGACAGGCTGAACACGGATACGCGTACGCTGCTGGCTTCGTGCTCCAGCGCGACGCTGGCTACGCAGCTTTTCAGGCGCGGGCTGCGCAACCAGGTGATGCAGGGCGTGTCGCGCCTGACGCCGAACGCACCGACGCTGGTCGGCGAAGCGTTTACGCTACGCAATATCCCGGCGCGCGAAGACATTGACCACACCGGGATACTCGAAAACCCCGAGCACCCCCAGCGCAAGGCCATTGAGATCACTCCCGCGGGTTGCGTGCTGGTGATCGATTGCCGCGCGGATGCCCGTTGCGCCTCGGCTGGCGGCATTCTCGTGCGGAGGCTCGAAGTGCGCGGTGTAGCCGGCATGGTGACCGACGGCGGACTGCGCGACAGCCCGGACATCGCGGCGCGCATGTTCCCGGTGTATTGCCAGGCGCCATCGGCGCCGATCAGCCTGACCCACCAGCATGCGGTCGAGTCGAATGTGCCGATCGCCTGCGGCGGTGTGGCCGTATACCCGGGTGACGTGATCTTCGGGGACGCCGAGGGCGTCGTGGTGATCCCGCGCCACCTGGCCGATGAAATCGCCCCGCTCACGTTCGAGCAGGAAATGCTCGAGCGTTTCGTCCAGGAGGAGATCGCCTCCGGCCGTCCCCTGCCGGGAACGTATCCGCCGAATGCCGAAACGCGCGCGCGGTACGAGACCTGGAAAACCAACAAGGCCTAGGGTTGGCGGGGTCTGATCCGAATCCAGCCGAACTCCGGCGTTGCAGCTGGCCCTCCAACCCGCTCGCGGTGGAGTACCACGACCGTGAGTGGGGTGTGCCGGTGCGGGACGACCGGGTCCTGTTCGAATTCCTGATCCTCGAAGGCGCGCAGGCAGGCCTTTCCTGGGACACCGTGCTGAAGAAGCGGGAGCGCTATCGCGAGGTGTTCGACCGATTCGACCCCGTGAAAGTGGCGCGCTACGGGGCGCGCAAGAAGGCCTCGCTGATGCTGGACGCGGGCATCATCCGCAATCGCGCGAAGATCGAAGCGGCGGTCGTCAACGCGAACGCGTTCCTGGCCGTTCAGAAGGAGTTCGGCAGCTTCGCGGCCTATGCGTGGGCGTTTGTCGGCGACAAGCCCGTGCAGGGCAGGAGAAAAGGCCCAGAAGACATCCCCGCGAGAACCGAATGCTCCGATGCGTTGTCCAAGGATCTCAAGGCGCGCGGGTTCAAGTTCGTCGGATCCACCATCATGTATGCGTTCATGCAGGCAACCGGCATGGTCAACGACCATACGGTCCGGTGTTTTCGCCACAAGGAAGTCAGCAAATGAAGCGGTTCGTGTTTATCTTGTTCCTTTCGATACCATTGTTTGCAAGTAGTATCGGGCTTGCAAATGGTGCAGGGCCTGCAGCCGGCGCGGGTTTCGACGCCAACGGCGTGCGGCTAGGCGACAGCGAACTGGCGATCAAGAAGCTGTTTCCCGGCATCCGCTGCAAGGCGCTCGAATGGAAGTCGCCCGGTGCAGACCGGCGCTGCGACGACGCGCAAGTGCCCTACGCCGGGATCGAGGCGCGTGTCACTTTCTACCTGAAGGCCGACGCGGTGCAGGGATTCGACGTCCGCTTCGAGATGGGCAACGTCGATACGGTAGCGGCCTTCCTGCGCGGGCGCTACGGCAAGCCGCTGTCCGAATCGCGCGAGAAGATCATCCGCAAGAACAAGGAGGAGCGCGAGGTCTTCAAGATCCTCTGGGAGCAGGGCAAGGACTCGGCGCGCCTTTCGGCCCTCTCCACCGGCAAGCGAGCCTCGCTGTCAGTGTCGCGGGGCGACTTCGCCGAGCAGATCTATCACATCAGGTAAGGCGGGCGGCCCGGGCCATCCCGCGGCGGCCGCGATTGGTGTTCGCGAAGTCAGGCAATCATCTTGCGCGAGCGCAGGTCCGCGATCTGTGTAGGCGTGTAGCCAAGCTCGCCCATTACCTCGTTCGTATGCTCGCCATGCGCCGGTGCGTGGCGCCGGATCTCCGGTTGCATTGCCGAGAATCCCAGCGGCATGCCGACTACGTCGATCTCGCCCAGCAGCGGGTGGGCCATGCGCTTCAGGGCCGGGCGGCTGGAGGCTTGTGCGTCGCCCAGCGCCTGGTCGATTGTATTGACCGGCGTGGCCGGGACGCCCGCGCGCTCAAGCAGTTCGAGCAGGGCCTCGCGCTCGTGTCCTGCGATCGCCTGGGCCACGGGGCCCTCCACATCGGCACGGTGCGCGACCCGCGCCATGTTCGTGGCGTAGCGCGGGTCCTCGATCATGGCCTCGAGTCCAAGGGCGCGCGCCAGGCGTTGCCACAGCCGGTCGTTGCCGCCCGCGACGAATACCCACAGGTCATCGCCACAACGGAAATTGCGGTACGGCACCAGCGAAGGATGCGCTGAGCCCAGCGCTTTCGGCACCACCCCTGTCAGGAGGTAGTTCTGCGCCTGGAAGTTCAGCAATCCGATCGCGGTGTCGAAGAGCGAACCGTCCACACGCTGGCCCAGGCCCGTCTTCTGGCGCTGGAGGATGGCGTTCACCACCCCGAAGCTGCACAGCGTGCCGGTCATGATGTCCAGCACCGAGACCCCGCAGCGCACCGGCGCCGAGTCGGGCTCTCCCGTGATCGACATCACGCCGCTGAACGCCTGCATCAGCGCCTCGTAGCCGGCCTCGGGCGCGCGCGGGCCGGTCCGCCCGAACGCCGAGACGGCGCAATAGACCAGGCGCGGGTTGAGCGCTGCGAGGGTGTCGTATCCCAGGCCGAAGGATTCCATCGTTCCGGTGCGGAAGTTCTCGATCAGCACGTCTGCGCGGCGCGCCAGTTCCATGGCGATCTTCACCGCCTCGGGTTGCTTGAGGTCGAGCGCGATTGCGCGCTTGTTGCGGTTGTTGACGATATAGGCGCCGGATTCACCCTCCCGCTGTGGCGGCCAGGTGCGCGATTCGTCACCGCCGTTGACGTCCTCGATCTTGAGCACATCTGCGCCCATGTCACCGAGCATCGCGCCGCAGATCGGTCCGGCCAGCACGCGCGAGAAATCGACCACGCGTATCCCGGCCAGGGGCAGTGCGTTCGCGCCCGTTGTATCGGCTGCATTGGTGTGCGGCGAACTCATTGCCTCTCCTTTGGGTCGGGGCTTGTGAAGCGGGGTGGATCGAAGGCCGTGATTGGTGGCAACGCATCCCGGTAAGGTTCGACCTCGACCAGCGTCGTGTGCGCGCTGCAGCCCTGGGTAAGCTGCGACGTGCCGCGGTCGCGCGTCAGGACATTGGGATTGCCATGCTTGTCCAGTGTGCCCGGCATCGCAGGGTCCAGCGGGTCGTACCAGGCCCCGGTGGCCATCATCGCCACGCCGCGCGCCAGGCCTGGGTCGAGGCGCGCGCCGGCGAGGCAGGCGCCACGTGCGTTGAACACGCGCACGACTTCGCCCGCAGAGATGCCTCGCGCCGCAGCGTCCTCCGGGTTCAGAAGCACCGGTTCGCGGTCGCGGATCTTGTTCGACCGGCTGAGCGCGCCGTGGTCGTACTGGCTATGCAGCTTGGTGGAGGGCTGGTTGGACAGGAGGTGCAGCTGCCTGTCTTCGGCCCGGCTTGCGCCCAGCCATTCGGCGGGCTCCAGCCACGCGGGATGTCCCGGGCAGTCGGCGTAGCCGAAAGCGGCGATGGTGGATGAGTGAATTTCGATGCGACCCGAAGGCGTGGGCAGGGGATTCGAGCGCGGGTCGGCGCGAAACTCCGCGAGGAATACCGCGGGCCGGGAAGGCGCGCGCATCTCGACGAGGCCTGGCGACCAGAACTCGTCGAACTCCGGCAGTTCGATCTCGAAGCTGCGCGCACGCTCACGCGAGCGCTCGTACAGTTCGCGCAGCCACTGCATTGCATCGCGCCCTTCGGTATACGCGGCGTCCGAGCCGAGGCGCGCCGAGAGCGCGCTGAAGATCGCGTAGTCGTCGCGCGCCTCGCCCACCGGCGCGATCGCGCGCTTCATCGCCACCATGTAGCGGTCGCGCGTGGCGCTGCCGATGTCGTCGCGCTCAAGCATGGTAGTGGCCGGCAGCACCACGTCGGCCATCTTCGCGCTGGCGGTCCAGTACTGCTCGTTGACCACGATGGTCTCAGGCCGTCTCCAGGCCGTGACCAGGCGATTGATGTCCTGGTGGTGGTGGAACGGGTTGCCGCCCGCCCAGTAGATCAGGCGGATGTCCGGGTAGACGAGCGTGTCGCCGTTGAATTCGAGGCGCCCACCGGGGTCGAGCAGCATGTCGGCGATCCGCGCCACCGGGATCTGCGTCTTCACGGGGTTGGCACCCTGTGGAAGCGCTGGTCCGGAGAACGCGGCGCCGTGTGCGCCCGCGTTGTTGATCGCGGCGTACCCCAGGCCGAAGCCGCCGCCGGGCAGGCCGACCTGGCCGAGCATTGCGGCCAGCGTTACGAGCATCCAGAAAGGCTGCTCACCGTGGTCGGCGCGCTGCAGCGACCAGCTCGCGTTCAGCATGGTGCGCCGGACGGCCATGCGCGCGGCAAGCCGTGCGATGCGTTCGGGTTCGATGCCGGTAATCGCCGAGGCCCAGCGCGCATCCTTGGGCTGGCCGTCGGTCTCGCCCATCAGGTAGCGCTCGAACTCCGCGTAGCCGGCGCAATGCGACTCGAGGAACGCGCGGTCGTGCCGGTTGTGTGCGCGCAGTTCATGCGCCAGCGCGAGCATCAGCGCGACATCCGTGTTTGGACGGATCGGCAGCCACTCCACATTCGCGCCCGCGCCGCAGTCCAGATCACTGCGCGCGGGGCTGACGTTCACGATCTCGCAGCCGGCCGCCGCGAGGCGGGCGAGCCCGCCGCGCAACCAGTGCTGCGACGCGCCGCCGGTGCCCACCTGCGCGTTCTTGCCCGGCAGTCCGCCGAAGGCCACGAACAGTTCGCAGTGCTCTTCCAGCACCGGCCACGAGGTCATGCGGCCGATGATGTCGTCCATCGACATCAGGATGCGCGGCATCAGCGTGCGCGCCGCGCCGAGGCTGTAGGTGCCCACATGCCCGGTGTAGCCACCCGCGCAGTTCATGAAGCGGTGCACCTGGCTTTGCGCGTGGTGGAAGCGTCCCGCGCTCGACCATCCGTAGGAGCCGGCAAAGATTGCCGCGTTGCCGTGCTTTTCGCGCACGCGGGCAATTTCGCCCGCTACCAGGTCGAGCGCTGTGTCCCAAGAAGTCTCAACGAAAGGGTCGATGCCGCGGCGTTCGGGCGCCGCGCCGGGCCCGCGCTCGAGCACGCTGCGACGCACAGCCGGGCGGCGCACCCGGGTCGGGCCGGTGACCGCCGCGGCGACCGAGGCGCCAATGGGAGAGGGATCGGGGTCGCGCGCAAACGGATGCAGTGCCGTGACGCGGCCCGCTTCGCGCTCGATCTCGTAGATCCCCCAGTGCATCGAAGTGTAGTGCGGTGTGCTCATGCGGTGAGCCTAGCACCTTGCCGGTTTCCGGACAGCGAAACAGGGTCGATTGCGCGTCCCGGGTCCGTCATGCCACGTTTCGATCTGCGAACGCTCGTGCCGCCTTGTTGACACGGCCGGCAGCCCGTGTCGATGATCTGTCCCTCACCTTTTCGGAATGCGCCATGGCCGGTTACGTACGCTACATCGACAAGACCCGCGACTATTACCTGACCCAGGGCTACGACAAGCCCTACCAGTGGGCACATTTCGACGAGGTGCCCTTTACCCCCCTGACCAAGCCGCTTTCGCAATGCCGCGTGGCACTGGTGTCGACCAGCGAGATATCGATCCGTGGCGGTGCCCAGGTGGAGGACGAAACCCAGATGGGCATCGTCGGCGGGACCTACACGATTCCCTCGGACCTGCCGGCCGCGCAGCTCTACAGCCCTTCGCACAGCTTCGACCAGGCGGCCACGACGCTCGAGGACGTGGACGCGTTCTTCCCGACCACGCGCCTGCATGAGGCGCTGGCCGCAGGGAGAATCGGCGGCCTGACGGCGCGCTTCCACGGCGTGTTCAATGCGTACAGCCAGCGGCGCACGCGCGAGCGTGACGCACCGGCCGTGCTCGAGCGCTGCCGCGAGGACGGGGCCGACGTAGCGGTGCTGGTGCCGGTCTGCCCCGTGTGCCACCAGACCATCAGCCTGGTTGCCCGCCATCTCGAGGCCAATGGCATTCCGACGGTGGTGCTCGCGGCGGCGCGCGACATCGTCGAGCATGTGGGCCTCGCGCGCGTGGTGCACACCGATTTCCCGCTCGGCAGCCCGTGCGGCGAGCCGCACAACGCGCAGCAGCAGCGAGCGATCCTCGAGATGGGCTTCAAGCTGCTCGAAACGGCGTTCGCGCCGCGCACCACACTGCAGACCCCGTTCCGCTGGAGCCAGGGGGAGGACTGGAAGGAGCGCGTGTTCACGCCCGAGCAGCCGTGGAAATCCGGCGAGGTCGAAGCAGACTGGCTGAAGAAGAAGGAGATCTACAAGAAGCTCAAGGCCGAAGGCAAGGTCTGAGCATGGCGGCGAACGTGACCGTGTATTCGACCCCGCTGTGCGCGCCCTGCGAGCGCCTCAAGCTCTATCTGCGCACGCAGGGTGTGGCGTTTGAGGCGAAGGACCTGATGATGGACGAGGAGGCGGCCGAAAAGATCGAGGACCTCGGCATCCGTTCCTCGCCCGTGCTGGAGGTGGACGGCAAGTTCTATTCGGGTGCGCAACTGACGCCGGAGTCGATTGCGAAGGTGCTGGGCATCGCATGAGCGGAACGCGAGGCCGGCGATGAGCGGAACGCGAAGCCTGCAATGAGCGGCCCGCTCGAGGGCGTGCGCGTCATCGACCTGTCGACCGTGCTGATGGGGCCGTTCGCGACCCAGATCCTCGGCGACATGGGTGCCGACGTGATCAAGATCGAGTCTCCGGAGGGGGACGTGACGCGCCAGCTGTGGCCCTACCGCAACCGCGGAATGAGCCAGATGTTCATGAACGTCAACCGCAACAAGCGCTCGGCGGTGCTCGACCTGAAGCGCAGCGAGGCGCGCGATGCGGTGCTTGCGCTTGCCGCGACCGCCGACGTGCTGGTCTACAACATCCGCCCGCAGGCCATGGCGCGCCTGCGCCTGTCCTACGAAGAGGTGAACGCCGCCAACCCGCAAATCATTTATGTGGGCGCGTTCGGCTACAGCCAGCGCGGGCCCTATGCGGCGCGGCCCGCGTACGAGGACCTGATCCAGGGCGCGATCGGCCTGCCGAGCCTGTTCCAGGTGCAGGGGGCGGAGGAGCCGCACTACGCGCCGATCAACCTGGTGGACCGCGCGGTGGGCCAGCAGGTCGCCAGCGCGGTCAGCGCCGCGCTCTACTATCGCGAGAAGACCGGCAAGGGGCAGCGCATCGACATCCCGATGTTTGAGCACATGCTGGCGCTGGTGCTCGGGGAGCACCTGGGCGGCGCGGCGTTCGAGCCGCGCGTCGATGCGCCGGGCTACGCACGCATCCTCTCGAAGGAGCGGCGCCCGTTCAGGACCAGCGATGGCTACATCTGCATCCTGGTCTACAACGACAAGCAGTGGCGTGCGTTCTCGGGCCTGATCGGCAAGCCCGCGCTGATGGACGAGGATGCGCGCTTCGCCGGCGCCGAATCGCGCAGCCGCAACTACGGCACGACCAACGCATTGCTGGCCGGGGAGATCGCCCGGCGCACCACCGCCGAGTGGGTGGAGGCGTTCGCGCAGGCCGACATCCCGGCGCAGCGCATGAACAGTCTGGAGGACATCATTGCCGACGAGCACCTTGCGGCGATCGGCTATTTCACGCTGCGCGAGCATCCGACCGAAGGGCAGATCCGTACACTGGCCGTGCCCTCCGAGTGGTCGGAGTCGGTGCCGGAGTACCGGTTGCACGCGCCTGCGCTGGGTCAGCATACGCGCGAGGTGTTGCGCGAGGCGGGGCTCGCCGAGGATGCGATCGAGGCGATGATCGCAAGCGGCGCGGCGCGCGCGCAGTAAGTCACCGAGTCTCGGCGAAGGTTGCGCTGCAACACGGCGGCTGCACCCGGTTCCCATGCACATTCCTCATTGCGCCGTGTCCTCGCAATGCATAGCATGAGCGCACAAAACCAGAACAGCCGGAGACAAATTCAATGAGCACCACGCGAAAGATACTCATCATGGGGGCGTCCTACGGGTCGCTCCTTGCCATCAAGCTGCTGCATGCGGGTCATACCGTCAAGTTGATCTGCCTGCCGGCCGAAGCCGACCTGTTCAATACCGAAGGCGCCATCGTGCGCATGCCGATCAAAGGGCGCGAGGGCCTGGTGCAGATCGAGTCGCGCAAACTGCGGGGCAAGTTGTCCGCCGGCAGCCCGCAATCGGCCAACCCGGCCGAGTACGACCTCGTTGTGCTGGCGATGCAGGAGCCGCAGTACGGCTCGCCCGGTGTGCGCGAGCTGCTCGACGCGGTGGCGAAGGCGAAGGTGCCCTGCATGTCGATCATGAACATGCCGCCGCTGACCTACCTCGCGCGCATTCCCGGCGTCGACATCAAGGCCTGCCGCAACTGCTATACCGACCCGGCGGTGTGGGACAACTTCGATCCCGCGCTGATGACGCTGTGCAGCCCGGATCCGCAGGCGTTCCGCCCGCCGGAAGAAAAGGTCAATGTGCTGCAGGTTCGCCTGCCCACCAACTTCAAGTCAGCGCGCTTCCCGTCGGATTCGCATACGGCCCTGCTGCGCCAGCTGCAGGCCGACATCGAGGCGGTCCGTTTCGACACCGGCGCCGGGATGATCGAGCTTCCGGTCAAGCTGAAAGTCCACGACTCGGTATTCGTGCCGCTGGCCAAGTGGGCGATGCTGATTGCGGGCAACTATCGCTGCATCCAGAAGGACGCGATGCGACCGATCAAGGAAGCCGTGCATTCGGACCTTGCCGCCTCGCGCGAGGTGTTCGGCTGGGTGGTGAAGCTCTGCGTTTCGCTGGGCGCGGACGAAAAGGACCTTGTCCCGTTTGAAAAGTACGCCGCCGCCGCCCAGGGGCTCGCGAATCCGTCCTCGGCGGCGCGCGCCCTGTTTGGCGGCGCGCCAAACATCGAGCGGGTCGACCGTCTGGTGCAGACCGTGGCGGCGCAAAAAGGCATGCGCCTGGCGGTGCTGGACGAACTGGTCGGCATTGTCGATGCGCGACTGGAACTCAACCGGAAGGCGAAGGGGTAGGGGGCATGCGTTCCCCGGGGTGGCCTCGGCATCCCGGGTCGTCGGTCACAAACGTATTGATATCGATACACAAACTGACACGAGAGCCGCTTCCAGACTTGCGTTATTAAAAACAATCCTTCAATTTTATACGCAAATCCAGGGCCTCCAAACCTACGCCACCGGCCCCGCTGCCGCGTGCCTGTCGATAATTACCGTTTGCGCCCTGTCGGCGAAGGGGATGCCCGCAGCGCGCAGTTCCGCCTCTATTCGCTTGAGGGCCAGCGCGCGCACGTCGAACTGGTTGCCCGGCGCAGTCTGGAATTTGCAACGGAATATTTTCACGCCCGGCTCGATCTGCGCGAGCTTGCACTTCAGCGTTTCGCGCAGCATGTGGCCGACTTCCGGGTCGTTCAACATCTCCTGACCGATGCGCTTGATCAGTTTGCGGATCTTCTCGCTGTCGACGTCGATCGGCAGGGGGAGGTTGAACTTCTCGATCACCCAATCGCGCGAATTGTTGCGCACGGTCCCGAGGGCCCCATAGGGAACGAAATGCAGCGGGCCGTTGTGGTGGCGCAGTGCCACCGTGCGCAGCGTGATCCGCTCGACCGTCCCTTTTGTCGTACTCCCGCTCTCCACGTACTCTCCTACGCGAAACACGTCTTCCGCGAGAAAGAAGATGCCGGCAATTACATCGCGAACCAGCGCCTGCGCGCCAAAACCGAGGGCAAGGCCGATCACCCCGGCCCCGGCGAGCAACGGGGTGATCTCGATGCCCAGGGCCCACAGGGACGACAGCACCAGCAGCACCCCGAGCAGCACGGCGGCTGAAGTGCGCAGGAGCGGCAGGAGTGTTCGCAGGCGCGCGCCGGCGTTTGCCGGCCCGTGCGGGTCCGGCGCTCCGATCCGCCCTAGCCGGTAGTCGATGGTGGTTCGCACGAGGATCCACACCACGTTAGCGAAAAGCGCAAGCGCCGCGACGCCCAACAACTGGAACCCGATCCGCACGACTAAATTCTGGCTCGCGGTAAGTCCGGACATCGGCGCGTGCAACGCCGCCGCGCAGGCCCCGAGGCCGAGCAGGACGACAAGGAAACGCATCGTCGACAAGACAATACTCGGCAGCAACGCGGGGTCGGCTTGCGCGATCTCGGTCCCGCCTTCGCTTTGCGTGGAGGACAAGGGCGCCTCAAGCAGGTCGCGCCAGAAGAAGAAGACCCATTCGCGCAGCTTCATCTGGGACACGATCACCATCGCGACGATCGCCGCGATCGACGCGGCCGTGGTCGTCCCGAGCAGCCAGAGCAGGAACACGCCGACCACCATGACCGCGACGCCGATTCGGCGCGGAAACCTGGGCTGGCGGATCGAGGGCGCCGGACCCTGGGGCGCCTCGCCGAGAAACTCAAACGACGCGAACACCAGGATCAGCGCGGTCAGCGCGACGGCGACAAGCCGCAGCGCCCCTGCCGTGTGCGGTGCTCCGGCCGCTTGGGCGAGTACCGGAAGCACAAAGCCTGCGAAAGCCGCCAGCCCGGCAACCGCCACAATCGTCAGCACCAGCAAGCGCACCTTGCCCGGCTCGGCCGGCACCAGCCGCAGGCGCGCGCAACCAGGCGCGAGCAGCACGCTGGCGACGATCCACGCCAGGCGCAGCGCCAGCACAAAGAGCGTCGTCGCAACGACCGTCTCCTGGACGCCCGGGGGCCATGCGAAAGCAGCAGAAGCCGCGATGATCGAAAGTGCGAACACAAGCAATCCGGACACCAGCAACAGCAGCTTGCGCATGCCCAGCCGCAAGGCCTGGCGCGGATTGGCCACCGCCATCGACTCGATCGAGCGCACCGGTGCCCAGGCATACGACCAGTACAACCATTCCACGCCGCAGCCGACCAGGCCGAGGATCAGCAGGTAGGTCAGGGAGCGCACGCCCGAGCCGCTCGTCAGTTCGCGGGCCAGGCTGGCGGCGAGGCCGCGGAGTTCGTCTGGCGTGTGCACGAGGTCGGCACCGAGCGAGGCAATGCGGCCCTTCGCGCCCTCGAGCAACTCCAGCGTCGTGGCGGAAAGGCTGGTGTTCACGCCGCGCCTTCAAGCGGGTCAACCGGTTCGGTCCAATCGTGCGGATCACGCGCGGCATCGGCATCCGCAAATGCCGGCAAGAGCCGTGTAACGGCGACGCCCGGCCCCAGGACCAGGGCCTGGCAGGCCAGCCGATCCCCGGGTGCGGCGTGTACACGAGCCAATGCGCGCGCTTCCAGCGGCTCGATCGCAGACAACTGCGTCGCGCCGTTCTCCACATGGATCCTGCAGGTTCCGCAGCGTCCGCGACCCGAGCAGACATCCGCATGCGGGACTTCGTTCATCCGGCTCAACTCCAGCACCGAGAGCCCGCGCCTTCCCTGCGCAACGAGCCCTCCGTCGTAGCTGACCGTCACGCGCGCCATCCGATCGCGCAGGCAGCGAACGGCAAACACGCCGATCGCGAGCAACGCCAGGCCGGCGTAGATCGCGATCACGTTCCACCAGATGGCATCGAGACGGTCGCGAACGCCCGCAATTTCCGCCGCGCTGGCTTCAATTTGCGCGCGCCAGTCGGCGTCGCCCGCAAGTTTCGCAACTACTTCCTTGCCGGACTCCGCGAAACCGAGCAGCGCCGCGATCGGGATCGCAAACAGGACCGGCAGCACGAAACCGCCGATGCGCCGCCAGACCGGCTTCAATACCAGCCACGAATACAGGCCAAGGGCCGCATGGACCCAGACGAAGACCACCGCGAAGAGCTGCTGGAATGCGTAACCCGGGGAGATGCTCCAGTACACCGCGAGGAGCAGCCCGTAGCTGGGCTCGTATCCGTAATAGGCCAATTTGCCGGCCACCGCGGTCATCAGTACATGATTCAGCAGCAACGGCGGCGTCAGGACGCCAAGCGCCAGCTGCACCACATCGGTCCGGCTCATCGAGAGCGACCTTCGCGCAGCCATCGCGTAGAGTCCCAGGGCGGCATGCACCAGCGCCGCGCCGCCGAGCAGAATCTGGCCAGCAGGCGACTTCCATGGACCGACCAGCAAGGGCCGCCATGCCTCCATTTCCGCAAGCGAGCGCAGGCCGATGGACAGGTTCGCCAGGTGCCCGACCACAAACACCAGCAGGACCAGGCCCGAGACCAGGCGCACGTTGCGCAAAACGAGATTCGCTCGCATCGCTCTCCCAACCGCTTTGTCGTGCCGCCCTGGCAGGTCGCCTTGGCAGGTCGCCTCCGGTATTCTGCCCACCTTCGAGAGGCAGGGCTATCTCTTCCCGCCCGGATTGACCCCGGCGGGCGCGCTTTCTTTGCGGCGATTGAGGGTCGGTGGCCGGAATTAAGGCTATGGTTTCTACCTACAAGTGCAACACTTTGATGCGGAGGTGTTGCAATGAGCAATCGATACAATCAGTTGGATGCTGGCGAAAGAGAGCAGCTTAGCCGAGGTTTGGCGGCCGGTGCGAGTTTGAGCGCGATAGCTTGTTCTCTGGGACGCGCCAGGAGCACCGTCAGTCGTGAGGTTGGACGTAATAGTCAGGGACGCCAGGATTATCGGGCTTTGATTGCTCATGGCTTGGCCAAGCGGCGCCTGGCCAAGCTGCGGCGCGAACGCAATTGGGCCACCCCAGCAGAGGTCTTTAAACTCGATCTACTACAGGCTTGCGTTGCACTTGGAAGTTGAGACCGCCCTTCATGGAAACCGTCATGAACGCACCTGAACGCGTCCTGAACCAGCACCTGCATGCCGCCCAACCCGCGGTGCGCACCACACCGGTCGACGGGCCGATCGCCTGGGAGCGGGACACGCTCGGCGAAGGCGACGGCATGATCCCGCTCGACGCGGACAGCCGACGCGAGCTCGACCGGGTCGTGGACGTGATCCGCCACAACCCCCTGCCCACGGCGATGCTGGTGCCGGGGGACTTCGAGCTCGCCGCGTGCCGGGCGATGATGGCGCGGGTGCGCAAGGTGCTAGATGACGGCGTCGGCTTCGTCATCATCGACCGCCTGCCGATGGACGAATACTCGATCGACTCGCGGGCGAGGAGCTCGACGCCGAGGAGCTCGAAGCGCTCGAGACCCTGGAACGCACGATGATGCAGCCGCGCTTCACGCGCGAATTCCACTTCGAGCCGGGCCAGATCCAGATCGTGGACAACATCCGCTGCGGCCACCGGCGAACCGGCTTCACGGACTATCCCGAGGACGAGCGCAAGCGCCACCTCGTGCGGCTCTGGCTGAGGGAAAAAGGACGGCGGTTCTACAACGGGTGAGGAAATGAAAAAAGATCCCGTCGCTGGAATCCCTTGATCCGGCTGGCCCGGCTAGCCCGCCAGCAGCCGGATCTGCGCCGGATCGAAGCCCACTTTGACGCGGCTGCCGGGCGCACGAACCGGATGGCCGCCAAAATGAGGCTGGTCGGCGATGAGTTTTGTCTCGCCGATGTCTATCGCGTAGCGCACAAACTCCCCCAGAAATTCGCGTTCGGCAACGGTCCCGTCCACCCACGCATGGCCGGGATCAGGACTGTCGGCGGGGTCCAGCAGCTTCAGCGCATGCGGCCGGATTGCGATCTCGCCCGCGCCGGCTGCGACGCCGGCTGCGACGCCGGACGTGCGCGGCAGGGCAATCCGGCCGAGCGTGACGGACGCAAACGTGATGCCCGCGCCCTTTATTTCGACGTTTCCCTTCAGCAGGTTGATCGTGCCGACAAAGTTGGCGATGAACCGGTTGGCCGGATGGTCGTAGAGGTCCATCGGCGTGCCGGTTTGCTGGATCACGCCGCCGTCGAGCACGGCGATTCGGTCGGAAATCGACAGCGCTTCTTCCTGGTCGTGGGTCACGAATATCGTGGTAATGCCGAGTTTTCTCTGCAGCGCCAGGATCTCGGTACGCATGTGCACCCGCAGCTTGGCGTCGAGATTGGACAGCGGCTCATCGAGCAGCAGAACCCTGGGCTCTATGGCGATGGTGCGCGCCAGCGCAACCCGCTGCTGCTGGCCGCCTGAAAGCTGGTTGGGACGGCGTTCGCCGTATCCCGCAAGTCCCACCAGGTCGAGCGCCGCCGCAACCTTGCGCGAGATGACGTCGCGCGCGAATTTTCGCTCGACCAGGCCGAACGCGACGTTCTCGTTGACCGTCATATGCGGCCAAAGCGCATAGTTCTGGAACACCATGCCGATATTGCGATGCCACGGTGGCACGCGCGAAATGTCCTCGCCGTCTATGGCGATGGTCCCGGACTGCGTCTGGCTGAATCCGGCAACCAGGCGCAGCAGCGTGGATTTGCCCGAACCCGACGGACCCAGCAGCGCAAAGAACTCGCCGGGCTCGATGTTCAGGCTGATATCGCGCAGCACCTGCGTCGTGCCATAGGCCAGGGAAACCCCGGTGATTTCCACTCTCGCCTTGCGCATTGGTTCCATGCTCTACACCTCGATCTTCTGCAGGGGGCGCGCTTCCTGGTCCGCGCTGCGGCTGCGGATCAGGCGATGGGAGAAGTAGGTACCGAGCGCGACGATCAGCACGGCGAGCACGCCCAGGGCGGCTCCCGGGCCGCGTCCTGCGGCGCTTTGCAGGTAAAGGTAAATGCCGTAGGACATCGGCGCGTCGTTTTGCGATGTGCTCAGCATGATGGTGGCGGACAGTTCGACCGCGGCCGTCATGAAGCTGGTGACAAAACCGGCGAGAATGCCGCCGGCCATCAGGGGCACCACGATGCGGTAGATCGTGCGCCGCTTGTTTGCGCCCAGGTTCTCGGCGGCTTCTTCGAGCGAGACATGCATTTGCTGCATGGCCGCCATGCAGGAACGCAGCGCGTACGGCAGCCTGCGCACGGTGTACGCGAGCATGATGAGTATCCAGGATGAAGTCAGCATATCGTCCGTGAACGGCACCTGCACGCCCCTGAAAACGCGCAGGTAGCCTATCGCGAGAACCACGCCGGGGACGGCAAGCGCCGCGCTCGCCAGAAAATCGAGCGAACGGCGCAGCGGCAGTGTGGTGCGCAGAATCAGGTAGGCGATCGCGGTGCCGAGGACAATGTCGAGGGTGGCTGCGAGACCGCAGTACAGGATCGTATTCCAGATCATGCGCGGGGATTCCTGCGCCACGGTCATGTAGTGCTCCAGCGTAAAGCTGTCGGGCAGCACGCTGAAACTCCAGATCTTACCGAAGGACAGCAGCAGAAGGCCGATGTGCGGCGAAAGCACCAGCAGCAGCACAAGGCTGATCCAGCCATAGGCGATGGCCGACTGCCATGGGTTGAGGTGGCGTTTGGCCAGGCCCGAATAACCGCGCTGCATGGTCGCGTAGTCGCGACCTTTGAGCACCAGCGCGGATGCCCAGAGCGCGAACAGCGAGAATGAGATCAGCAGCACGCTGATCACATACCCGATCGGGTCCTCGATACCGACCGAGGTGATTCTCAGGTAAGCCTGCGGCGCAAGCATATTGGTTACGTTCAGGACCAGCGGCGTGCCGAGGTCATCGAACACCTTGATAAACACCAGGGCTGCGCCGGCGACATACCCCGGCATCGCCAGCGGGAACACGATGCGGCGGAACAGCCTGAAACCGCTGGCGCCGAGATTCTGCGCCGATTCCTCCATGGAACTGTCGATATTGTTGAGCGAGACCACCAGGTTCATCAGGATGAACGGAAAGTAGTGCAGCGCCTCGACGAAAACCACGCCGTTCAAGCCTTGCATGATCGGCAGATTGATGCCGAACCAGTCGCCAAGCAGCAGGTTGAGCGAGCCGCTGCGCCCGAACAGCAGCTGCATCGCCACCGCGCCGACAAATGGCGGCATGATCAGCGGCAGTATGCCCAGCGTCTGGATCAACAGCGCGCCGCGGAAATCGAAACGCGCCGTGAAGTATGCGAGCGGCAGAGCGATCAGGGATGCAAAAACGACCGACAGCGTGGCGACTGCCAGGCTGTTCCAGAACGATTCGCGCATCAGGGAGATCTGGAAGAACGAAGCAAAGTTCTGCAGCGTCATGCTCCCATCCGGGTTGGCGAAGGCAACATAGATCACCATCAGCACCGGGACGATCAGAAACATAAGCAGGAAAAGCGCGATTGCCAGCGCAATTCCGGCCTGGGCGAACGTAAATTCCGGCCGCGCGGTTGTTCTCAAGCCCGTGCCACAGTACTGAGGGTTCGCGTGTGGAACCCCAACCTATCGGGCAAGCGCCGCGGCCTGTCCAGCAAGCTCGAGCGCTTTTGCGTAATTTCCCTTCGCGGTGCTGCCCCAGTGCTCTTCAAGGGCGGTGATCTGCTTGATTTTCGCAGCGGTGCGCTTGGTGTCACGAAACAGCTCCAGGAACGGCTTGTCCTTGACTTTATCGGCAGAGACGATGGGCGAGTAGGCGAGCTCGCGCGCTTCGGCCAGCAGCTTTGTCGCTTGCGGGTTGGGCTTCTTTGCAAGCTTCTGCGTTGCCTCGTTGATTGCCTTGGTCGCGGCCGCCAGTTCCTTTTGGCGGAAGGTGATGGCCTGGTCGAACATCGAACTCACCACGTAGTAGCGCGATTCCGACAATCCGGTATCGAAATTCACCGTGGCCTTGATTTTTCCACCGTACGGGTTCGGATAGCCGCCGGGCGCCTTGGCGTAAATCGCCGGCAGCACCGGCAGGCGGCTGATCTTCGGATCGAGCAGCAACAACTGACCCTCCTCCGAAAGCGCGAAAGCGATGAATTTCTTGCCGAGCTCGGGGTTTTTTGCGTTGGCGATGAGAGCGATATTGGCCGGTACGATGGCGGTGACCGAGGGATAGACAAATTCAACGGGAAAGCCGGAGGCTTTGGCTGACAGGCCGAAAAAATCGATCACAAGGCCGATGCCGAACTGGCCGTTATTGACGCCGTCGGGCACGCCGAAGCTGCGTTCAGTGATCGCGGCGGAGTTGCCGGCGATTTTGAGCAGGTCGCTCCAGCCCTTGGTCCAGCCTTCGCCCTGCAGGATCGTTTCCACCGTGAGGTGCGTGGTGCCGGAGCGTGAGGGGGAAGACATCGCGACGTGGCCAAAATACACCGGCTTGGTCAGGTCCACCCATTCCCTGGGAAGGGGCAGATTGTTCGCCTTCATGTAGCGCGTGTTCCACATCAGGCCGTAGCCGGCAAGCGCCTGCCCGTAGTAATAACCCCCGGGATCGTTGACCGGATAGGCGCCGATCTTGGCCGGGACCGCAGGGTTCCTGCCGTCATACTTGGCGAGCAGGTCCTGTTTGGACAGTACCTCGAACGCATCGGGCGCCGAGGCCCAGAAGACATCCGGTTTGTTGTTCGTCGCGGCCTCGCGCACGAAAGCCACGCCCGCAGAGGTTCCCTTGTTCAGGATTTCGACCGTGACCCCTGGATTTTTTGCTTCAAACGCCTTTTTGTAGACGTTGGTCAGGTCCTTGGGAAAAGAAGTCACGATCGACAAGGTTTGCTGGGCGTGAACCGTGGCAGTTAGCGTCCACAACGCGACTGCCACAAGACAGGGCTTGAGAAAAATTGCGAATTTCATGGGGTTTCCCTCGGAAGGATCAGGCTTGAAATAATTATTCCATATTCCGAACCACCGGTCGGGACTGGATTGGGCTTTCAGTTGGTACTCCAACCGCCGGCTTGGTGTTTTGAAGGGCAACGTTGGACGAATCCCGCCGTCGTGGGGAATATGCAACCGCAGGACGCTGTTGATACCGCCCGCGTAGTAAGGATTTCCGCCGCTTACCGACTTAATCACAATAAAGCGCCGTCACTTCTTCCTTCCCAATCCGTTCGAAGGAAACCTATGAATGCCTTTTCCAGACTGCTCGCCATTTGCGCCCTTGCTGCCGGCGCCCTGCTCTCCCAGTCCGTCTTGGCCGGCGAGGCGGCCTACGACAAAGCGCAGTTCGAAAAGCTGATCGCGGAGGGCAAGCCGTTCGTGGTCGACTTTTTTGCCGACTGGTGCCCGACCTGCAAGACGCAGAAGCCACTGGTGCAGGCCCTGATCGCCGATCCAAAATTTCAGCAGATCACGATCCTGGTGGCCGACTTCGACAAGGAAAAGGAACTCAAGAAAGCGCTTCGCGTGAGCCAGCAGAGCACCTTCGTCGTGTTCAAGGGGGGCAAGGAAGTCGGGCGTTCCACCGGCCAGACGAAGAAGGACGACATCGCCGCGACGTTCGCAAAGGCTCTGTAGGCGTGGAATTCGGGATCGGTACTTACGCATTGGGGTATCTGGCCGGCGTGCTGTCCACACTTTCGCCATGCGTGCTGCCCTTGATCCCGATCCTGTTGGCCACTGCCGTCGCCGCGCACCGTCTGGGTCCCTATGCTCTCGCTTTGGGGCTGATGATCTCGTTTTCCGTCGTCGGCATATTTATCGCAACGGCCGGCGCATCGCTCGGGCTGGATCAGAGCGTTTTTCGAACCGTGGCCGCTGTCATCCTGATCCTGTTTGGCGCCGTGCTGCTTTCGGCCCGTGCGCAGGAGCGGTTCAGCACGGCGACATCGGGCCTTTCGACGGCCGGCGGAAATTTGCTCTTGAAGATCAACCTCAGTGGACTCGCCGGTCAGCTCGTCATCGGCCTCGTGCTCGGCATCATATGGAGCCCCTGCGTCGGCCCCACCCTGGGCGCGGCGACCACGCTTGCGTCGCAGGGTGAGCACCTGACGCAGATCGCGCTGCTGATGGCCGTCTTCGGGTCGGGCGCCGGCACCCCGTTGGTCGTGCTCGGCTCCCTTTCGCGCGCCACCATGATGCGCATGCGCGGCAAACTTTTCGCGGCCGGCAAGCTGGGCAAGTATCTGCTCGGCGGAGCCATGATCCTGCTCGGCGTAGCCATACTTACGGGGCTGGATAAAGCCTTCGAGGCCTGGGTGGTCAATGTGTCGCCGGAGTGGCTGACGGATCTGACCACCAGGTACTGAAGTTCGCGAAGCATTTCATTCCGACTTCGCCGCCTGGCGCGAGGTGTTCGGCCGGGTGGTGAAGCTCTGCGTGTCGCTGGGCGCGGACGAAAAGGACCTCGCCCCGTTCGAGAAATTTGCGGCGGCGGCCCAGAGGCTCGCCAACCCGTATTCGGCGGCGCGCCGAATATCGAGCGGGTCGACCGGCTGGTGCAGACCGTGGCGGCGCAAAAAGGCATGCGCGCCGCGGTGCTCGACGAAGCGGTCGCCCTGGTTGATGCGCGACTGGCGCTCAACCGGAAGGGAAAAAGTAGAGGAATTACGCTCCCTGGCGGGGCCTATCGCAGCTCTGGCGCGCCGCTTTAAATGTATCGGTAACAATACACAGACTGGCGCGACAGCCGCTTCCAGAGTCGTGTTCTTAAAATAAATCTTTCAAATTTAAGCGTAAACCTAGGGCCGCTTCTGGCGGTCCTTCTGCTGGAACGCGGCAATGTCCACCTCGTGCAGCCGGGTGAGCCCAGTCTCGTCCAGGCCATCGAGCGGTGCCTTTTTGCGGTGCGGCCCGATGGCGAACGCATGCCCGGCACCATCCAGCGCCATGTACAAGGCCGGTGCCGATGAATTGCCTTCCATTGCATGCGTCGCGGGGTTCCTGGCCTGGAGATCAAGCGCGAGGTGCTGGAACGGGAGTTGTCGCGCTTCTCGCAGATCGCGCTGCCGGGGGAGCTGATGCCCAGCCTCATGCATGCGTAGTTCAACATCGAAGGCGATGGGTTCGGGCCGTCGTTCCTTGACACCTGCGATGCGCGAGACCGCGTCATCAGCATCAGCACTTTCTCCAAGACCTGGCCGATGCCGGTTATCAGCCGGACCCTCGGGCGCTAGCGATCCTTGCCGAAAATCCAGTCGGGCACCGCCAGCACCAGTTCGGGCACGAATATGAGCACTAACGTCACTAGCGCGACAGCGAGCAGGAACGGCGTCGATTCGCGCGCGTAGTCGCCGATCGGGCACTTCAGGATCGAACAGACCGCGAACATTGCTGCGCCTACCGGGGGAGTGAAATTACCGATGGTCGCTGCGACGACGAACACCAGGCCGAAGTGCACGGGATCCACGCCAAGCGAGATCGTAAGCGGCAGGAAGATCGGCGTCAGCATGATGATAAGAACAGAGCCGTCGACGAAGCATCCGGCCGCAATTATGAAGAGCACGATCAGTGTCATCACTAACTCGGGTTGGTTGGTAACTCCGAGCATCGTCGCCGAGATTGCTTCCGGCAATCGTTCGTAGACGATGCCATAGCCGAAGATTCCCGACATGGCCAGCAGGAACATCACCGCCCCGATGTCTACCAGGCTGCTTTCCATGGCTTCCTTGAAGCCCGCGGTAGTGAGCTTGCGATAGGCCGCCAAGCCGACAAACACGGCGTAGGTCACTGCAAAGGCGCCGATCTCGGAGGGCGTAAAGATGCCGGCGCGAAGTCCCACAAGGAGGATCACGGGAAACAGGATTGCCCAGATGCCTCCCCAGGCTGCCGCGCCAACTTCTCTGATAGAAGGTCGGGTTTTCCTTTCAGGCGCGTAGCCGCGCTTTCCCGCGGTCCACGAGATCGCGAGCGCGAGCGCGGCCCAGAGCAGCAGCGCGGGCAGGATACCGGCGGCAAACAAACGGCCTATCGAAACCTGCCCGACCGTTCCGTAGAGGATGAAGCCGATGCCGGGAGGAATGATCGGCGTCATCAACGAACCGAAGGACAATACGCCAGCGGCGAAGCCTTTGGAGAAGCCCCGGTTGAGCATCGCGGGACCGAGCATGCGGGTCTGCATCGCGGCATCGGCAATGCAAGAGCCCGATACCCCGCCCATCAGGGTCGCGAGGACGATCGATACCTGCGCCAGACCCCCTTTCATGCGTCCGGCGAGAACTGAAGCAAGGTTGAGAAGCTGCTCCGTGATCCCGGACTTGTTCATAAAATTTCCGGCGAGGATGAAAAGCGGTACAGCGAGCAGCGCAAAATTCTGCGTCTGCGAGATGGTGAGCTGGATCGGGATGGTGGCCGGAAGGCCGCTTTGCTGGGTGAAGAACAGCGCGCCTGAGATCCCGATCGCGAATGCGACCGGCATTCCGAGGAGGAGGAAAGCGACGAATGCGCAGACGACAAGAAGCATCAGCAGGCCACGCTGCGAATCTCGTCCCTGACCTTGAACAGGGTGGTTACAAGGAGCAAGACTCCGCCGACCGGCATACTCAGGGTCACCCAGGAGTAGCTGATCTCGGGAATGCCCTGGAAGCTGCGCGCGCGACTGATCCAGGACAGCCAGGTGCCCATGACGATCACGTAAGCCAGAAACCCGCCGATCACGAAATAGTTGAACATCCGGCAGGTCTTCTGCAGGCCTGTTGGCAGTCTTTCAACCATCAACTCGACAGCCATCAGGCTGTTCCGGCGCCAGGCAATGTCGGCGCACAGAAAGCAGGCCCATGCAAATAGACAGGTTGCCGCGTCTCCGGACCAATTTATCGGATGGCCGAACAGTCGCATCACGCCACCCATGAAGATCAGGGCGACCATCAGCAGGAGCAGCGTGGCGGCGACAAGCGCCTGCGCCGCGCAGACCTTCGCGTACAACCGTCGCATCGGCTACTTTTTGCCGATCTCTTTGTATACGGCGTCCTTGGCATCCTTGATCTTGAGGACTTCGTAAGCGGCATCGCCCGCTTTCCGGAATGCAGGGAGATCCACGTCCTTGACAATGGTCATGCCGCGGCCCTTGAGCTGCTGCTCCACCTCACTCTCAAGCTTGAAGATGCGGCGCGAGGTGGCCTCGCCAGCCTTGTCGGCTTCCTCGACTAGGATCTGCTGCAGTTCCCTGGGGAGCGCGTTGAACCATTTCGAGCTGACGACTTCAAAATTGATCAGCATGATGTGGCGCGTCTCATTCGCGAATTTCAGCACCTCGTAGAACCGGCCACCCGGAATATTGTTGTAAACAAGTTCGACACCGTCGATCGCCTTTTGCTGCAGGCCGGGGTACATGTCGCCAAAGTTCATCGCGACCGGGGTCGCGCCTAGCGCACGGATGGATTCCTGCCAGATCGGTGCGGGGGGGGTGCGAATGCGCAGGCCCTTGAGGTCCTCGGGTTTGCGCACCGCCTTGTTCGTGAAGAAATGGCGGTATCCCTGCACCCAGCTGAATGAAATGACCTTGAGGCCGAACTTGTCGGCCAGCTCCTGCTGCCACTTGAGCACGGTAGGCGCTGTACGCAGTTTCGCCACGTCCTCGAGGGATTCGACGAAGTAGGGCCCGTTCATGACAGCAATGCCGGGAACATAGTTGCCCATTCGCGCCGAATCGGTGTTCTGCCCGATGTTTGCGCCCTGGCGGATCTGCTCGATGATGTCTTCCTCCTTGCCGAGCTGGGAGCTGTGGAACACCTCGATTTTTAGGGTGCCTTTGCTGCGCGCCTCGACCGATTTGGCCCATTCAAGGAAGCCCTCGTGGTACGGCTCCTTGGGGCCGAGCACGTGGTTGAACTTGAGGGAATGCTGCGCCTGTGCCAGCGAACAGGTCAGAACCAGCAGGATGCTTGCGAGCGCTTTCATCGGATGTCCTCCCTTGATGGATGCGTTATTATCCATATAATGAACGATATGTTTTATAAAAGTCTCATACTATGAAACGAGAAATCACCGCCGGTACTCACCGCTCGCTTGAACGCGGCCTTTCCGTGCTCGAGATGGTGGCGTCGTCCAAGGGGCCGGTAACCCTCGCGGAGATCACGCGCCGCCTTGGACTGCACCGCAGCACTGCGCACCATCTCATGCAGGCGTTGGTCGCCGCGGGCTACCTGCGCCAGGAAGAGGCTTCGCGCGGCTACATGGTGACGTCAAAGCTTCACGCGCTGACCGGCCGCCTGTGGAGCGCGGATCAGCTGGGCGAAATAGCGCTTCCCCTGCTCCGGGAGCTGACCTTGGCCACGGGCGAAGGCACGAGCGTCGCGGCGTGGATCGACGGCGAGGTCATGATCGCGGCCAAGTGCGAGCCCGATGTTCCGGTACGCGTGGTGCAAGCTGCCGCTGGCTTGCGGCCGATTTACTGCACCGCGGTGGGCAAGGCGATCGCCGCCTGGTTGCCTTGGCCCGAAGTGAAGGCAGTCCTGGCGCGCACCCGCATGGAGCGGCTCACGCCGAAGACCATCACCACGCCGAGCAGTTTCGAGACCGAACTGCGCCGCATCCATGCCGCGGGTTATGCCCTCGACGACGAGGAGCAATATGAAGGAATGCGGTGCATCGCCATGCCTGTGTTCTGTCATACCGGCCAGGTATTCGCCTCCATGTGCGTGCTGGGGCCGAAGCACCGAATGACATACAAGCGGATAGGAGCGCTGGGCGGCCCGCTGAGGGAAATCAGCCGCAAGCTTTCCAAGCTTCTTGGAGGGGCATGAAAAAGATTCTGCGCCAGGTTCGGTTCCGCATCCTCGCCGACACCGGCGCGCTTGCGCTGCCGAGTCCCACGCGCATTGGGTGGAGCGGCTGTGTCGGCACGTCCCTGTGGGACGAGCACTTGGTTCCCTATGTGTGCTGTGCCTCGGATCGCTTGCGTCCGGTCAACCTGTGCGCGACTCATTCGCACCGCCAGCGTGACGCTAGGGCATGCGCTTCAGGTCTTCCTTGATTCGCGCCAGGACCTGCTTGTCCAGCAGGTCCTTTTCGCGGTAGTCGGTCTTGGTCTTGACCAGGCCATCAATGTTGAGCACCCTCACCGGCGTGCCCTCGATCGTCAACTCGCGAATGTGCGGCAGGATCGTCTCGTAGGTTTCACCATTCGCTGCGAACAGGAGATCGATCAGCAAAT
>JBBQVP010000023.1:0-35585 GCA_038211455.1 Burkholderiales bacterium | reverse complement strand
CCACCAATTCGCCGCATGCCGGCGTGTTCACGGTGTTCGCGCGCACCGCGCCGAAAGACGCGGGCTCCGCCGGGATCTCGGCGTTCCTGGTCGAGCGCGATACGCCGGGCATCACGGTGGCACCGCACTACAAGAAGATGGGCTTCCGGGGCTCGCATACGGCCGACGTGATCTTCGAAGACTGCCGCGTGCCGGCATCCGCGCTGCTGGGCGGCCGCGAAGGCGTGGGCTTCAAGACCGCGATGAAATCCCTCGATCATGCGCGCCTGCACATGGCGGCGGTGGCCGTGGGACTGTCGCAGCGCCTGATCGACGAGGGCGTGCGCTACGCCTCGGAGCGCAAACAATTCGGCAAGCCGATTGCCAGTTTCCAGATGATCCAGGCCATGCTGGCCGACAGCGAGGCCGAGGCTTTCGCCGCGCGCGCGATGGTGGAGAAGGCCGCGCGCGACATGGACGCGGGAATGCGCATCGTCAAGGAATCGGCCTGCTGCAAGTACTTCGCCACCGAGACCGTGTGGCGGATCGCAGACCGCGTGATGCAGATCCACGGCGGCTACGGCTACATCAAGGAATATCCGATCGAACGCCTGTTCCGCGATGCGCGGCTGTTGCGCATCTACGAGGGCACCAGCCAGATCCAGCAGATCATCATTGCGCGCGAAATGCTGCGCGAGGCCGCCTAGCACCGAATCCTTTCCGAGGCGCCGCCCGCGCGGCGGCGACCCATTCACAGGTTCACACGCCGCCAAAGCGCGGTCCATTCCCAGGAGACCACATGAACATGACTTCACTACGCGCGGCCGCTGCCGCGCTGCTCGCCCTGTTCGCCAGCGCCGCGCTCGCGCAGACCTACCCCGATCGCCCGATCCGCTGGCTGATCCCGTTCTCTGCCGGCGGTCCTACCGACGTGCTCGCGCGCGCGATCGCGCCCAAACTCTCCCAGGCCCTGGGGCAGCCCGTAATTGTGGACAACCGCGTCGGCGCGGGCGGCAGCATCGCCATGGACGCGCTGGCCAAGTCGGCCCCCGACGGATACACCATCGGCATGGGCCATACCGGCACCCAGTCGATCAACCCGCACCTGTATTCCAAGCTGCAGTACGACTCGCTGAAGGACTTCGCGCCCATCACTCCGGTGGTGTCCTACGTGAACGTGCTGGTGGTGAACCCCAACGTGCCGGTCAAGAACGTGGCCGAGCTGATCGCGTACGCCAAGGCGAATCCTGCCAAGGTGAGCTTTGCCTCCGGCGGCACCGGGGCGACCAACCACCTGTCGGGCGAACTGCTGAAGTCGCTGACCGGCGCGCCCATGCTGCACGTGCCGTACAAGGGCAGCGCACCGGCGCTGGTCGATGTGATCGGCGGCAACGTCACCTGCATGTTCGACATCCTCGTCACCAGCCTGCCGCAGATCCGCGCCGGCAAGGTGCGCGCGCTGGCGGTCACGAGTTCCAAGCGCAGCGGGTATGCGCCCGACATTCCCACCATGGTCGAGGCCGGCGTCACGGGCTATGGCGATGCGGGCAGCGACCTGTGGTTCGGCGTGTTCGCGCCCGCGGGAACGCCCAAGGCCATCGTCGACCGGCTGAACGCCGAGCTGGTCAAGGCGCTGAATACGCCGGAAGTCAGCGAGCGCATCCGGCTGCAGGCCTACGACACCTGGACGCTCAAGCCCGAGGAGTTCAGCGCGTTCCTGCGCACCGACTACGACAAGTGGGGCAAGGTGGTGAAGTTCTCCGGCGCCCGGGCCGACTAGCCGCATGGCCGGTCCGCTTGCGGGCGTGCGTGTCCTTGACCTGACCAGCGTGGTGATGGGGCCCTATGCCACGCAACTGCTTGGCGATTACGGCGCGGACGTGGTCAAGGTCGAACCTCCCGACGGCGACGTGATGCGGCTCTCGGGGCCGATGAAAAACCCCGGCATGGGACATCTGTACCTCACCGCGAATCGCAGCAAGCGCGCGGTCACGATAGACCTCAAGAACTCAGCCGGACGGGATGTGCTGCTGCGCCTGGCGAAGAATGCCGACGTGCTGGTCTACAACATCCGTCCGCAGGCGATGGCGCGGCTGGGCCTTGCCTATGAAGATGTGGCCGCGGTCAATCCGCGCCTCGTCTACGTGGGCGCGTTCGGCTTCAGCCAGAAGGGGCCCTACGCCGCGCGTCCGGCCTACGACGACCTGATCCAGGGCATGACGGGGATTCCGTGGCTGTCGCAGCAGGCGGGTGCCGAGGTGCCGCGTTATGCGCCGATGATCCTCGTTGATCGTGTGGTGGGATTGCAGCTCGCGTTCGCGATTGCCAGCGCACTGGTGCACCGCGCAGGCAGCGGCAAAGGCCAGCGCGTCGACGTGCCGATGTTCGAGGGCTTTTTATCGATGGTGCTCGGTGAACACCTGGCCGGGCAGCTCTTCGATCCGCCGCTGGGCGAGGCGGGCTATGCGCGCAGCCTCACGCCGAACCGGCGGCCGTATCGCACCAGCGATGGGTACCTGTGCACCCTGATCTACACCGACAAACACTGGAAGGCGTTCCTTGCCGCCATCGGGCAGGCCACACTGTTTGAGACGGACTCGCGTTTTTCCTCGCAGGGCGCGCGCGCTGCGAACATCGATGCGGTGTACGGGTTTCTCGCAGGTGTGCTCGCCACCCGCACGACGGCTGAATGGTTGACGCTGTTTGCCCAGGCCGACCTGCCGGCCGCACCCATGGCCTCGATCGACGCGGTGCTGTCGGATGCGCACCTGCTTGCGACCGGTTTTTTTCGCAAGGTCGAGCATCCTTCCGAGGGCACGATCACCGAGGTGGCGGTGCCCACCGAGTGGTCCGCTTCGCCGCCCGAACTGACGCGGCATGCGCCGCGCCCGGGCGAGCACACGGCCGAGGTGCTGCGGGAGGCCGGCTACACGCAGTCCGAGATCGATGCGCTGGCGGCGGGCGGGGCGGTTCGGGTGGGGTAGCCCACCTCGCGCACCAGGCCGGAGGCCGGCGTGATCGCATCCTTGTCTTCGCGCCGCCCCCCGGCTGTCGCCTTACTCCGGCACCAGGCCGACTTCCTTCGTCAGGCGGCGCCACACCTCGGTCTGTTCCTTGGCGAACGCGCCCATCGCGGCGGCCGACATCGGCGTGATCTCCACCGACTGGCGCTCGATCTGCTCGCGCACTTCGGGCTTCTGCAGGGTCGCAGCAAGTTCGCGCGACAGCCGCTCGACCACCTCCTTGGGCATCTTCGCCGGGCCGAACAGGCCCATGAACGCGGCGGCGGGGAACGGAGTGATGCCGGCCTCGGCCATCGTCGGCAGGTCGGGCAGCGCCTTGCTGCGCTGGGTGAGCAGCGTGGCCAGCCCGCGCGCCCGTCCGTCGCGCACGTGCTGCGCGAGCGCACCGGTGATGAGCATGACCTGGATGCGGTTGCCGATCAGGTCGTTCAGCGCAGTGGTCTCGCTCTTGTAGAGCACCACCTGCAGGTCGAATTTTTCGCTCTTCGCGAACGTGGCCGGGGCGATCGAACCGACCGCGCTTGAGCTGCCACCGTTCAGCTTGCCGGGGTTCGCGCGGCCGTACGCGCCGAGTTCCTTCAGCGTCTTCACCGGCAGGCTGGGATGCACGACCCAGAAGAAGCTGTTATTGCCGACGCCGCCGATCGGCGTGTAGTCCACCAGCGGATCGAAAGAGACGTTTTTCCTCAGGAACGGCAGCGCCGCCACTTGCGTCGAGGTGCCGAAGAACACGGTGTAGCCATCGGGCGCGGCCTTGACGACATATTCGCCGGCGACGATGCCGTCGGCGCCCGGCTTGTTCTCGATGATCATCGGCTGGCCGAGGGACTGCGACATCGAGGCCGCAATGATGCGCGCAATCACGTCGGTCGCCCCGCCGGTGCCGAAGGCAACCACGGCGCGGATCGGTTTGGTGGGGTACTCGGCCTGCGCGGGCAGCGCGCAGGCGAGCAGGACGCCAAGGAGGAGTTTTTTCATGGTCGAATCTTTATGGGAATGAGGGTGCGAAAGCCTAGCAGGGAGCAACAATAAATGGGGTCAGAGTCGAATTTCCAGACCGGAAATTCGACTCTGACCCCAATTACGCAACCCCAATTACGCAATTCCGCCAATTGCGTAATTACGAGCTCGAACCGGTGATTTCCTTGAGTAGCCCGAAAAAGCCGCGCTTGCGCGCCGACGAAATCGTCCAGTCCACGGGCAGCGACTGGAAACCTTCCTCGAAGCGTTCGCGTGAGCGGCGATAGTCGAAGTAGCCCCAGCTCGCGCCGCTCTTGACGGCGGCAACGAAATGGTTGTCGGCCTTGTCGAACTCGAAGTGATCATCCTCGTTGTAGACGATGGGCTGGCCGCGGTAGCCGGCTGCGGCGCGCCAGCGCGCGACTTGCAGCCGGATGCCGTGCGGGCTGGGCTGCATCACGCCCTCGGGACCGTGGATATGGTTGCCGTGCGGCAAGAGGAAGTCGGCCGAGGCGAGGATGCCTTCTGGTGGTGCATCGAGCGCGAGCAGGCTGGTGCTGACCAGCAGCCGGCCCTGACTTCGTTGTTGCGAGAGTTCGATCAGCTCGTGGCAGCGCGGCGCGGCGATGATCGGGTGCGCGAACACCGGTAGGTCGACCTCGTTGCCGATCTCGAGCAGCACATTGCTTGCATCGCGTGCGAGCAGCCAGTCGACCACGCCGCTGACCGCGGCCCTGACCGCGGTCTCGTCCTCCAGCACGCCACTCTGCTTGCCGTAGAAGAGACCGAGAATCACCACCATGCCGTGGCGGTCGCAGGCGTCGATCACCCGGCCCAGGCGCGCGGCCCACGCGGGCTTCAGCGCACCGTCGGGTGTGAAGCCGCCGATCTTCCACGGCTGGTGCCAGGAGTAGCCCTGCGGACTGCCGCCCTGGATGTTCACGCACACGGCGAGCAGGCCGTGGCCGCGGTAGGCGGGTAGTGCCGCGATGAACTCGTCGGTATTTCGCTCCGGGTCCCAGTCGCCGTCGGCGTAGGCCCAGGCGCCGCGCGTCGCGGGGTTTGCGTCGTCCGCGATCGCATTGACCATGCGGCTGTTGAACAGCAGCCCCTCGATCCGATGGCCGCGCCAATCCCGGCCTGCGTAGGTTGGCCGACCGTTGATCGCAAAGCCGCCGTCCTGGATCGTGACAATTGTGCCGCTCATCAACGCCCCCTCGTGAACACTGCCCGCAATATGTCACAAGAATAATCCGGGTCAGAGTCGAATTACCGATCCGAAAAATCGACTCTGACCCGGATTTCGCAGGCTAAGATGGAGTCATCTCAAGGGGGAGGAACTCCGATGGATGAGTCGATCGGCGTGCAGCCGAGCGCGATCCGGCCGCGGGTGCTGGCGGGCGACACGGTGACCGGCGCGATGGTGTTCGAATTCTTCGTGCCCGGCATGCCGCAGATGCTGAAGGCGGCTGGCTGCGAGTTCGCGTTGTTCGACATGGAGCACGCGGGCCTGGGGTTCGAGACGCTGAAGATGCTGGCCGCGGCCTGCCGCGGCACCGGCATCGAGCCGCTCGCGCGCGTGCCGCGCAGCGAGTACCACTTCATGGCGCGGGCGCTGGATGTCGGCGCGCACGGCGTGATGGTGCCGATGGTGGAGAGCGCGGCTGAGGCCGCGCGCATCGCGGAAGCCACGCACTACCCGCCGCAGGGCCGGCGCGGCGCGGCCTTCGGGGTCGCGCAGGACGACTACATGGGCGGTGACGTGCGCGCCAAGCTCACGGCCCTTAACGCGCGAACACTCGTCATCGCGCAGATCGAGTCCGAGCGCGGCCTGGCCGAGGTCGACGCGATCGCCGCGACGCCGGGCATCGACGTGCTCTGGCTGGGTCACTTCGACCTGACGAATTTCCTCGGCATCCCGGGCGAATTCGATTCCCCGCAGTACCTGGACGCGGTGAAAACCGTCGTCGCGGCGGCGCGCCGCCACGGCAAGGGCCTCGGCTTCATGGCGGCCGATGCGGGCTGGGCGCGGCGCTACCGCGACTTCGGCTTCAACATGATCGCCGCGGGGCTCGATTCCGCGCTGCTGCAGTCGGCAGTCCGCGCCGCGCTCGCGCCGCTGCGGGAGGCGCGCTGATGGCTAAGTTCAAACTCGGGGCCACATTCAAACTGGGCATCATGTGCGACGTGCTGAACGCCGCGGGCGAGCCGAGCTTCGGCAATGCGGCGCTCGAGGTGCTGAAGGGCAACCCGGCGCTGGAATGGGAGTACACCCCGGAACCGGTCAGTGAGATCACGCCCGAGCTCGCCGCGCGCTACGACGGGATCTACGTGATCTCGGCGCGCGTCACGGCGGCGACAGTCGCGGGGAAGGATTGCCGCACGCGCATCTTCGCGAGGCACGGCATCGGCTACGACTCCGTGGATGTCGCTGCGATGAGCGCAAAGGGGATCGTGGTGACCAACACTCCTGTGGCGATCCGCCGCCCCGTGGCGGTCGCCACGCTCACGCTGCTCTTCGCGCTGACGGGCCGGCTGTTCGCCAAGGACCGTATCACGCGCGCTGGGAAGTGGACCGCGCGCAACGACCTGATGGGCACGGGTCTGGTCGGGCGCACGCTGGGCATTGTCGGCGCGGGCGGGATCGGCCGGGAACTGCTGCGGGTCTCGGCGCCGTTCGGCATGCGCCGCATCGTCGCCGACCCCTATGCGAGCGCGGCCGAGGTGGCCTTGCTCGATGCGACACAGGTGCCGCTAAACCAGCTATTGGAGGAGGCGGACTTCATCGTCGTCGCCGCGCTGCTTAACGAGGAAACCCGCAAGCTCATCGGCGCGCCGCAGTTCGCGCGCATGAAGCCGGGCGTGTTCTTCATCAACGTCGCGCGCGGGCCCATCGTCGACGAGGCGGCGCTGATCGCCGCGCTGCGCTCAGGTCACATCGCCGGCGCCGGGATCGATGTCTTCGAGCAGGAACCCGTAGACCCGGCCAACCCGCTGCTCACGATGGACAACGTGATCGTTACCCCGCACGCCCTGTGCTGGACCGACGAATGCTTCCACGCGATCGCCACCGACGGCCTGCAGAGCGTGGTCGACTTCTCCCTCGGGAAACGCCCGCAGCACGTCGTCAACCCCGAGGCCTGGTCTGAATAATCGAATAATCGGGGTCAGAGTCGATTTATCCGTCTGGAAATTCGACTCTGACCCTGATTAACTGATTAATTGGTGCGCACCATTTCGGGGGTCAGGCCTGCCATGCTGGTGCAGCCCATCAGCGCGAGGTCGCGGTCAACCTCGGTCTTCAGGATGTTCAGCGCGTGCAGCACGCCGTCCTGCCCGCCGACCGCCGCGCCAAACAGCGCGGCGCGCCCGCACAGCACGAAGTCCGCGCCCAGCGCGTAGGCCTTGAGGATGTCGACGCCGCGGCGTATCCCGCTGTCGAAGCCGATCGCAAGCCGGCCGGCGACGGCCGCGCGAATCTCGGGCAGTACTTCGATGGGCGCGACCGCACCGTCAAGCTGCCGGCCGCCGTGGTTGGAGACCATGATCCCATCCAGCCCGCAGGCCACGGCCTCCAGCGCGTCGGCCGGGTGCAGCACGCCCTTGATGAGCAGCGGGCCGCGCCACTGGTCGCGCAGCCAGCGCATGAAGGCCCAGTCGATCCGGTCGCCGCTCGAGCGGATGTTGGCGTTCGCCGAGGCGAGGATGCTGGGTCGCTCGAACATCGCCGAGTTCTCGAAGCGCGGCACGCCGCCCGCGGCGAGGGTGCGCGCGAACACGCTGGCGACCCAGCGCGGATGCAGCAGGCCGTCCATCACGAGCTTCGGCGTCATGCGCAGCGGCAGCGTGAAGCCGGTGCGCTGGTTGTTCTCGCGGTTGGCGCCCACCGGCACGTCGATCGTCACCATCAGCGCCTGGTAACCTGCATTCGCGGCGCGCCTGGCGAACTTCGCCGCGCGCTCGCGGTCGGCGGGCAGATACACCTGCATCCACTTGACGCTGTCGCACGAACGCGCCACGTCCTCCAGCGGCACGGTCGACATGTTCGAGAGCACGAACGGCAGGTTCATCTTGGCGGCGGCGCGCGCCAGCGCGATGTCTGCCCCGAACTGCGCGAAGCCGGAGATGCCCATCGGCGCGATGCCGAACGGGCCGGCGTAGCGGTGGCCGAAGATCGTCACGTCCTGGATGCGCTGCGACACGTCGACCAGGCCGCGCGGCACCAGGCGAATGCGCGCGAACGCCGCGCGGTTGTTGTCGCGCGTGCTGTTGTCTTCGACGCCGCCCGCGATGAAGCCATACACCCCGGCCGGAAGGCGTTTTTTCGCCATCGCCTGCAGGTCGTGGATGTTGAGTGCGTCGCGAAAGCTCATGTCCGGTTCTCAGTCGAGAAAGCGCACGCCACCGCGCTTGCGGGTGTCGGCCTCGTCCCAGAAATGCATCGCCCTGGTTTTCTTCAGGAAGGCGTCCATGTCGGCCTCCTTCTTCTTCACGATCGCAAGGCGCATGGCGACGTGCGCCGCGTCCGCGCGCGGCACCACCACCACGCCATCGCGGTCGCCGACCACGATGTCGCCGGGGTCGAGCGCGACCCCGCCGCAGGACACGCGCGTGTTGATCTCGCCGGGGCCGTGCTTGAAGCCGGCGTTGGGCGACAGGCCGCGCGCGAACACCGGCATGCCCACCTCGAGCAGGCCGGCGATGTCGCGCACCAGGCCGTCGCACACCACGCCGGCAACGCCGATCTTCTTCGCCCACAGCGCCCAGCGGTCGCCGATCACCGCGGCGCTCTCGTCGTTCTTTGCCGCGATCACGATGATGTCGCCCTTCTTCGCATAGTCGAGCGCCGCCATCGCCGCGAGGTTGTCGGTCGGCGAGCACAGGCAGGTCAGCGCCGGGCCGCACAGCGTCATCCTCGGGTCGATCGGCTTGATATGGTGGTCCATGCAGCCCTGGCCGTTGTGCGCATCGGTCACAAAGCTGCTGGGCGCGCCGCGGAACACCTTCAGCAAGGCTGCGCCGGGGCGCTCGAAGTTGCGGCGGATAGTAAGTGCGACGGGCTCTCCGATCATGCTGTCTGCCTCTTCTGTTGTTTGCACAGGAAAGCCGACGGACAGGAACCGCGGCTGTGGTTGAGTGATTGCTGCGGGCGATTGTGTTGAGCGCTGTGCCTGCTGTCAAGAAAGTGCACCGGCTGGTTTGCACCCAAGCGGATTGCCAATGCGGCTTGACTGGGGGCACACTGCCTCACCGCATGGATTGCCTCACCGCACGGACCGGAAATCTGCAATGACCGCCCCAATGACGTCCCGCTTCGACCTCGTCAGCCTCGGCGAGTCCATGCTGCGCTTCAGCGTGCCCACCGGGCATCGCCTCGATGCCGCGCGCGCGCTCGACCTGGAGATCGGCGGCGCGGAATCCAATTTGTGCGTCACGCTCGCGCGGCTGGGCCGGCGCACTGGCTGGATCAGCCGCCTGCCGGATCACGCGCTGGGCAACAACGTGTTGCGCGTCCTGCGCTCGGACGGTGTCGATGTGTCGCGCGTGAAGCAGGTTCCGAATGAACGGCTTGGCACTTACTTCATCGAATACGCGACCGCGCCGCGCGCGATCCAGATCATCTATGACCGCGCCGATTCGGCGGCCTCGCGGCTGTCGGTCGCCGACATCGACTGGGATTACCTGCTCTCCGCGCGTGTGGTCCACCTCACCGGCATCACCGCCGCCCTCTCGGAAAACTGCTACGGAACAGTGATGGAAGTCGCCCGGCGCGCGCACGCCGCGGGCGTGGCGGTCAGTGTCGACGTCAACCACCGCGCCAAGTTGTGGGATGCCGAAACCGCGGGCGCGAGAATGCGTCCGCTGATCGCGCAGGCCGATATCCTGTTCTGCAAGAGCGCGGATGCCACGCTGCTGTTCGATTGCGCGGGCCCGCCGCAGGAACTGATGGCTGCGCTGAAAGCGCTGACCGGTGCCCGGGCCGTGTTCTGCACCTTCGGCGAACAGGGCGCGGCCCTGCTCGAGGGAGGCGAATTCATGCAGCAGCCGGCACTGCCGGTGCAGATCGTGGACCGCATCGGCAGCGGGGATGCGTTTGCTGCCGGTGTGCTCGACGGCTGGCTGGATGGTGACCTGCGCCTCGGGCTCAGGCGCGGCGTGGCGCTCGCGGCGATCGCGCTGTCGCAGTTCGGCGACGGCGTGCTCACCAGCCGGGCTGAGCTTGATGCCGTGATGGCCCGCCAGTCCGGCGACGTTTCCCGCTAAGCGCTGGAGGGAGAAAAAACATGCAGCCCGTCACCCGCCTGATCCTGGAAAAGAAAATCGTCGCGATCGTGCGGCTGGATAACTACGACCGCGCGATCGAGGTGGCCCGGGCGCTGGCGGCAGGTGGGGTCAACGTGCTGGAGTTCACGCTCACAGGAGAGGGCGCGATCGACGCGATCCGCGCGGTGCGCCTGGCGCTCGGCGATGCGGTGTGCGTGGGGGTCGGCACGGCGCTCAGCGCGGAGGACGCTGTGAAAGCCATCGATGCCGGCGCGCAGTTCGTCGTCACACCGGCGGTGAGGAAACTGGTGATCGCCGCCTGCGTGAAGCGGAGTATCCCGGTGGCCTGCGGCGGGTTCACCGCAACCGAACTGCTCGAAGCCCACGAAGCCGGCGCCGCGTTCGTGAAGTTGTTCCCCGCGCACGTGGCCGGGCCGAAATACGTAAAGGACATCCTCGCCCCGCTGCCCTTCCTGAAGATCATGCCGACCGGCGGCATCAACGCGGCGAACGCGCGCAGTTTTCTTGACGCGGGCGCCGTGGCGGTCGGCATCGGCGGGAGCCTGGTGTCGAACGAAGCGGTGGCCGCCGGAAAGTTTGAAATCCTGACCGAGACTGCGCGCGCCTGCGTCGCCGCGCTCGCGTAATCCCGCGCCGGCGGCTTTCACGCCGCCGCCGACGACGTCGAACCGTTGCTGAATCTGCGCTGGCCGACACCCGGCGGGGTAGGTTCTCTCATCGGTGAAAGCGCTGTCAATGACATTGCTGCACTGCGGCTTGACTGCTGGTTTGGTCCGGGCCTACCCTAAATGAAAGCGCTTACAAAGGACCAAAGGACGAGAGCCATGAGCCGACCGCCGCACATCATCCTGATCATGACCGACCAGCAGCGCGCCGACAGCATCAACGCGCTCGGCGCGAGCTGGATGCACACACCGAACCTCGACCGGCTGGTGCGCGAGGGGGCGTCCTTCACCAACTGTTTTGTGACTTCGCCGGTATGCGTGGCCTCCCGCGCGAGCCTGTTCACGGGCATGTATCCGCACGCGGCAGGGGTGTTCAAGAACTTCCAGCCCTGGCGCCCGACCTGGGTCCAGTGGCTGGCGAGCGCGGGCTACCACTGCGCGAACATCGGGAAGATGCATATCAATCCCTACGACGAACTGGGCGGGTTTCACCAGCGCTTCGTGGTCGAGAACAAGGACCGGCCCCTGTTCCTTGACGAGGCCGATCGCGCCTTCTACGACGAGTGGGACAAGGCGCTGCACGCACACAAGCTGATCAAGCCTTCGCGCTACACGCGCTCCAAAGCCGACCTTGCCGGCTACAAGGAGGCGCTGGGCGCTTTCACCTGGGATCTCCCGGATTCGCTTCACTCCGATAATTTCATCGGCGATCACGTGCTCTGGTGGCTCGAGGAGCGCAAGGCGACCAATCCGTTGTTCCTGCAGATCGGCTTTCCCGGGCCTCACCCGCCTTACGATCCGACCGAAGCGCATCTCAAGCGCTATGCAAACGCCGATATCCCGGTTCCGGATTTCACCGGCGACGAGGAAGCCCTCCAGCCCCGCGCGCAGGCCGAGCTGCGCCAGAACATGATCCGCAACAACTTCGACTCGATCGCCTGGAAGCACCGCCCGTCGCGTGAGGAGCTGCTGCGCCTCAGGCGGCACTACGCGGCCAACGTCAACATGATCGACGAGAAACTCGGCGAGATCATGGAGACGCTGGGCCGCAAAGGTTACCTCGACAACGCGATCGTTCTGTTCACCTCCGACCATGCCGATGCGCTCGGCGATCATGGCCACGTGCAGAAATGGACCATGTACGACACGGTGGATCGCGTGCCGCTGCTCGCCTGGTCGCCCGGGCGCATTCCCGCAGGGGCGCGCTACGAGGGGCTTGTACAGCACATGGATGTCGCGCCGACGATACTCGAAGCGGCGGGCGTCCCGATACCCGAGAACTGGGAGGCCTCGAGCCTGTGGCCCATGCTCAAAGGAGACACACCGGCGATCCGTGAGAGTGTCTACGCGGAGCTTGCGCGGGACCATATCCAGACCGGCGCGGAGTACATCGTCATGCAGCGTGACCGCGACTGGAAGCTGGTCTATTACCTTGGCGAACCGGACGGCGAGCTTTACGACCTGAAGTCCGACCCCGCCGAGACGCGGAACCTGTGGACTTCAGCCGGGCACAAGGAACTCAAGAACGAACTTGTCGAGCGGATGCTCGTGTGGTCGATGCGCAGCTCGCTGCGCTCGCGCATGGCGCCTTCGCGAAAACCGCAGCCGGGCATGACGCTCTGAACATCCGGCCGCAGCGCCGCAGCCTTAAAACGAGAGAGGAGGCAGGACCATGAAGCGTTCCATCAAAGCAGTCGCACTCGCCTGTGCCATGCTCGCCGCGAGCTTCACTCCGCTGGCGCACGCGCAGGCCTTCCCAACCAAACCGGTGAGCATCGTCGTGCCGTTTCCTCCGGGCGGGGTGGTCGATGTCGAAGCCCGGTTGCTGGCCGATCGCATGTCGCCATTGATGGGGCAGCGGGTGATCGTCGAGAACCGGCCGGGCGCAGGCGGCACCATCGGTGCGGCCTTCGTGGCAAACGCCGCGCCCGACGGCTACGTCGTCCTCATGGGCGGTGCGGCCACCCATGTGTTTTCACCGGTGATCTATCCGAGCCTCGGGTACGACGCCCTGAAGAGCTTTGCTTCGATCAGCCAGATCTCCTCGGGGCCGCTGGTGCTCGTCGTGCCTTCCACCTCCAGCGTCAAGGACATGGCCCAGTTCATCGCGATGGTCCGCGAGCAGGGCGGCAAGCTCAACTATGCAAGCAACGGCGCGGGCACCTACCCGCAACTCGCCGCCGAACTCTTCCGCGGGGCAGCGGGCGGAAAGTTCGTCCACGTCTCCTACGGCGGCGGGGCCAAGGCGGCGCTGGCCCTGCTCTCGGGCGAAGTCGGCTTCTCGATCAACCACATCCCGGTTGTCCTTTCCCACATCAAGTCGGGGAAGCTGCGCGCGATCGCAACCACCGGCGAAAAGCGCGCGACGCTGTTTCCGGACCTGCCGACCTTCGAGGAGGCCGGATTCAAGGGCTATGAGGCGAGCCCGTGGTTCGGCCTGTTCGCGCCTGCGGGAACGCCGAAGGAAGCGCTCGAAAAACTCAGCACGGTCGCAGCGCAGGCAGCGAAATCCAGCCAGTTCCGCGAACGGCTTGCCGCGCTTGGCGATGACGCAATCGGCGGCACGCCAGCTGAACTCGACGCGCTGGTGCGCGCTGAGATCGCCAAGTGGCCCGCGATCGTCAAGGCGGCGGGCGTAAAAACAAACTAGGCCGGAAACGCGCCGGACCGTCCGGGACTCTTGGCAGCAATTTGCCTGGAAGTCCGCTCTGGAAGCGGCCTTTGGCAGAAAACTGGCCAGCCGATGGCTGGTTCGAAACAGTAATTGTACAAACGTGCGATTAGACGCTAGGATCCTCCGTGCCCAACACCCGCCGGGCTCCGCCGTCCTTCGGCTCCGCCGTCCTTCGGACCCGCCCTGCGGCGGGGCCCCACAGACAACGATGAAGCTTCCCGCCTTTCTTAGTTCGTTCGCAGAGGCGATTCCGGACCGCGAAGCCGTCTGCTGCGGCAACGCGCGCCTTAGCTTCGCGCAACTGCACGAGCAGTCCTCCCGCCTCGCCTGCGGTCTCGCAGCGCTCGGTGTCGCGACCGGCGAGCGTGTCGCGATCTGCCTGCACAACCGGGTCGAGTTCGTCGTCGCTTTCGCCGCCGTGGTGAAGGCCGGGGCGATCGCGGTCACGCTCAACCCGCGGCTCGCGACCAGGGAGTTGGAACATATATTCGCGGACTGCAGGCCGCGCGCGGTGTTCTTCGAGAACGGCACGCGAGCCGCGGTCGCGTGCGCCGGTGTGGAATCCGCGCTGACGATCAACGTCGACGAAACGACCTATGTGGAGCTCCTGTCCACCGTCGGGGAGCTGCCCGAGGTCCCAGTAGATTTTGACGACTGCCAGATCACCTACACCTCGGGCACGACCGGCAAGCCCAAGGGCGCCGTCATCACCCAGTCGAACTACATCACCTCGAACGCCTGGCTGAACGCCTCGCAATGGGGAATGACCCGCGAGGACCGTGTGCTCGTCACCACACCGCTTGCGCACCGCACCGCGTTTTCCCGGCTGATGAACACCTTCCTGATCGGATCGAGCATCGTCATCATGACCCGGTTCGACGCGAAGGAGGCGGCGCGCCTGATCGAGGAAGAGCACATTACGCTGCTCGGCATGGTGCCGACGGTCGGGCGCATGCTGATGCCGGAGATCGAGCAGAATCCCGCCCGGTTCGCGAACCTGCGGCTCGCCGTGGTCACCGGCGAGGCCTTCCCGGTCGAACTGAAGCAGCGAATGCAGGAACTGCTGCCGAACTTGAAACTGTATTCGTTCTTCGCCTCCACCGAGGCGAGTGCCATGACCCTGCTGGGTCCCGAGGAGCAGATCTCCAAGGGCGCCTCCACCGGCCGGATGAATCCCGGGGTCGAGGTGAAGCTCGTCAATGAGGAAGACGTCAGCGTCGCTGTCGGCGAGGTCGGCGAGATCCTGGTGCGCTCCGGCGTTCCCGGGCGTTATCTGACGATGCGGGAGTATTTCAACAACCCTGCCGCCACGGCCGACGCTTTCCAGGACGGCTGGTTTCGCACCGGGGATCTGGGCCGCCTCGACTCGGACGGCTACCTCTATATCGTGGATCGCAAGAAGGACATGGTTCTGTCCGGCGGTTACAACATCTATTCAAAGGAAGTCGAGGCGGCGATCGCGCAGATCGCGGGCGTCGAGGACGTCGCGGTCGTTGGTGTGCCCGACCCGATCTTTGGGGAGTCGGTCGCGGCGTTCATCCAGCTGAAGCCGGGCGCCCAGCTTGCGTCGGCGCAGGTGATCGAGCACTGCCGGACGCAACTGGCGAGCTACAAGAAGCCCAAGCACGTGCATTTCTTGGAGGAATTGCCGCGCAACTCCAGCGGCAAGGTACTGAAGTTCGAACTACGGGCCTTGTGGTCCGGAACAAAATAAGAGGAGGAAGTATGAACATGGGTCGTTTCATGTGGAATGCGGGCCGTGGTGTGTCTGGTGCCCTTGTTGTCCTCGCCCTCGCCGGCGCCTGCGCCGGCACTGCGGTGGCCCAGGACTATCCGAACAAGCCGATACATATCGTGCTCTCCTATACGACCGGGGGGCCGACGGATCTGCTTTCCCGGCTGGTTGCGGAAAAAGTGTCTGCCCGTCTCGGCCAGCCCATCCTCGTGGAATCGCGCGCGGGCGCCAACGAACGGGTGGCCACGCAGTACGTGCTTGCCCAGCCGTCCGACGGCTACACGATCCTGCTGGTGGGCCCGGCGCACGCGGTCAATCCTTCGCTCTTCAAGTTGCCCTACGACGCGCAGAAGCAGATGACCGGTTTGATCAAGCTGGTCGACATACCGCCCGTGATCTCGACCAATCCTGCCAGCGGGGTGCAGACGATCGCCGATCTCATCCGGCTCGCCAAACAAAAGCCGGGGATCGTCACCTATGCCACTGCAGGAAACGGGACGAATAACCACCTGACCATGGAGTTCTTCAGCCTCCAGACCGGGATCGAAATGCAGCACATTCCCCTGAAGGGCGATGCGCCGGTGGTCACTGAAGCCCTGGCCAACCGCGTCGTCATCGCCTCGAATACGCTGCCGGGAGTGCTGGCGCACGTCAAGTCGGGAAAGCTGCATCCGCTTGCGGTCGCGAGCCGCGAGCGGGCCTCGCAGTTGCCGGAGGTGCCGACCCTGGTCGAGCAGGGCATCGACGTGGTCACCAGCACCTGGTTCGGCTACGTGGTTAACGTGGGCACGCCGCCCGAGATCGTGAAAAAGCTCAACACCGAGTTCCAGGCTGCGCTGGCCGCCCCGGACGTGCGCGAGCGGCTGCTGTCGGTCGGGATGACCCCAGTCGGGGGAAGCGCCGAAAGTTTCACCGCATTCATCCATGCCGATCGCGAGCGCTGGGCGTCGACCGTGAAGGCGCGCGGCATCAAGGTGCAGTAGCGCGCGCCGCGGCAGGTGGACCTCAACTACTCCGCCGAGGAGGAAGGCTTTCGAGGCGAAGTCAGGGCCTGGATCGCCGCCAACCTGCCCGCCGACATCCGCGAGAAAGTCGAGCGTTTCGCGGAACTTCCCAAATCGGACATGCAGCGCTGGCATCGGATCCTGGCCGCACAGGGCTGGATCGCGCCGCACTGGCCGCTGGAGTGGGGCGGGACGGGCTGGGATGTGGTGCGGAGGCATATTTTCGAGGAAGAGTGCGGTTGCGCCGGGGCACCCCAACTCCCGGGCCTGGGCCTGGTGTTCTGTGCCTCGGTGCTGATCCGGTTCGGGACCGAGTTGCAGAAGCGGCGCTTCCTGCCGCGAATCCACGACGGATCGGAGTTCTGGTGCCAGGGGTATTCGGAACCCGGCGCCGGCAGCGACCTGGCCGCGCTGCGCACGGCGGCGGTTGCGGACGGTGACGCGTACATCGTAAGCGGGCACAAGATCTGGACCACCCAGGCCGACTGGGCCGACTGGATGTTCGCGCTGGTGCGCACCGACAACACGCCCCGGCCGCAGGACGGGATCTCGATGCTGCTCATCGACATGCGCAGTGCGGGGATCGAGGTGCGTCCCCTGCGCCTGATGGACGGGGGCCGCGAGGTCAACGAAGTGTTCCTCGACAACGTGCGCGTACCGAAACAGAATCTGCTGCACGAGCAGGGCAGGGGCTGGACTGTAGCGAAGCATCTTCTGGGGCACGAGCGCATGAACAACGCGAGGGTGGGGCTCGCCAAGAGCACGCTGGCTGCGATCCGGCGCCTCGCGGGGACGCGCTGCGGCGCACAGCCGGCGCTGCTAGCCAACCGGCGTTTCCGTGACCGCCTCGCCCGGGCGGAGATCGAACTCATCGCGCTCGAAATCACGAATCTGCGCTACCTTGACCGGTTCCGGCGCAACGGCCAGGTGTCCGGCGCCGACCCCTCTATCCTGAAGATCAGGAGCAGCGAACTGCACCAGACCCTCTCCGAGCTCCTCTTGGAAGCGGCGGGGGGCCCGCAGGGCGTGATGGGCGACCATGTCGCGCGTTACCTGAACTTTCGCAAGCTGAGCATTTACGGCGGCACTAACGAAATCCAGCGCAATATCGTGGCCAAAATGGGGCTCGGACTCTGAAGGCGCCGGTGGGCCGGCGTAAAGTTGGCAGGCCTCGCGCGGCGTTGCGCGGCAAGGGACAGCCTTTGCGCCAGACCATCCTCGGCGCGGTCTATGAGCTGATTTCCAATGAGGGCGCGGAGAACGCCTCGATGCGTAAAATCGCTGCGCTGGCGGGTGTGAGCACGGGTACGCTCAATCACCACTTCAGGAACCGCGATCAGCTCCTGATGGAAGCGCTGCGCGCCGCCTACCACCTGCCCGGCGACTGGGAAGAGTTCGTCGGCTCCCCCGCGGCGCAACTGCGCAGGATCGCGCTCTCGTTCACGCTGAAATCGCCCTCCGATCGCTGGTGGCGCTTCTGGATCAACTACCTCGCACTCAGTACCCGTGACGCCGCCATGCAGCGCGAACAGCGCGTGCGATTCGAGCGGCAACTCGCATTCTGGACGCGGCTCGTGGAAGACGGGATGCGCGCCGGCGAATTGAAAGCCGGACTCGACGCAGTGGCGACCGCCCGGGCACTGCTGGTGCAGGCGCACGGCCTGGTCACCCTGCAGCTGATGACGCCCGACGCCGCGAGCCGCAAGTACGCCCGCGTACAACTGGACGCCAGCATCGACTCTTTGCACTCAGACCGGAAAGCGGCCGGCCGCAGGCGCGGTTCCGTCGCAGGCTAGGATTCTCGACTGCCTGCCTCTGGCCGGCGTGGACGCGGTACCTGGTTGTGACTACAATTCGCCAAAATTCCACGAATTGAGGTCCACTTCATGGCAGCGTTGCGCGTACCGATCCGAGAGTTCAAGGCACGGCTCTCCCACTATCTTGCCCAAGCCGGCGCGGGGCGTGGCGCCATTGAGGTGACCTCGCATCGCCGCGTGGTGGCACGGGTGACGGGAGTGCCGCCCAACACGGGTGAAGGCATCGCCCGGCTGATCGTCAGCGGCGCGGTGAGCTGGCAGGGTGGCAAGCCTCAAGGCGCCGCGATTCGGCTCGGGCGCGGCGAGCGCAGCGTTTCGGACATGGTGCTCGAGGACCGCGGATGATCTCGATGTGATTCTCTATTGCGACACCTCGGCGCTGATCAAACTCTACCTCAGCGAAGCGGGTTCGGCTGCGGTGAAAAAACTCGTCCGCGGTGCCGAGGCGGTGGCCACCTGCCGGCTGTCCTGGGCGGAGGCGCACGCGGCATTCGCCCGCAGGGTGCGCGAGGTGCCCGGTGATGCCGTGGCCGTCGCGCGCGCCAAGCGTGCGCTGGCGGCAGACTGGCCAAAATTCGTGATCGTGGAGATAACCCAGAAGGTCATCGGGCGCGCCGCCGAATACGCAGACACCTTTGCGTTGCGCGGCTACGACAGCGTGCAATTGGCCGCTGCCCATGCGCTGGCCGAGGACGCAGGCGTCCCCGTGAGCTTTGCGTGCTTCGCTGCACGCCCCAACAAGGCAGCCAAAGTGCTGACGATGGAGGTGCCATTCCGCCATGGCTGAGCCGCCGCTACAGAACCTCGGCCGCTACAAGCTCGGGCGCGTGCTCGGCAAGGGCGCGATGGGGATCGTCTACGAGGCGCTCGACCCGCGCCTGAACCGCAAGATCGCAATCAAGACGATTCTCGTCGGCAGCCTCGATGAGAACACCGCGCGCGATTATTCCAAGCGGTTCGCGCGCGAGGCGCAGGCGGTGGCGCGGCTGAATCACCCGAACATCGTCCAGGTGTACGACTACGGCGAGGAAGGCGACATCGCGTACATCGTGATGGAGTTCGTGCGCGGCAAGGAACTGAAATCCTCGTTCGACGCCAACGAGCGCTTCGACATCAAGACCACTGTGCGCCTGATGTGCGAGCTGCTCGATGCGCTCAACTTCGCGCACGACGCGGGCGTGATCCACCGCGACATCAAGCCCGCCAACGTGATGATCGACACCGAGGGGCACGCCAAGCTCGCAGACTTCGGCGTGGCGCGCATCAGCGATCCCGACCGGCAGAGCACCGGCGCCACGCAGGTGGGCACGATGGTCGGCACGCCGGCCTACATGTCGCCCGAGCAGATCCAGGGCCTCAAGATCGACCGGCGCACGGACATCTTTTCCGCGGGTGTGATCCTCTACCAGTTCCTCACCGGGAAGAAGCCCTTCTCGGGCGGCGCCTGGACGATGGCGAAAATGATCCTCCAGGAAGATCCGCCGACGCCCTCGGAGATCGCGCCGGTTTCGCCCGACTATGACCAGGTCGTGTTCCGCGCGCTGGCCAAGGACCCGAACCAGCGCTACCAGTCGGGCGAGGAGTTCGCGCGCGCTCTGCAGGATGTCCTCAAGGGCAAGAAGCCGGCGCCGCCGCCGCCCGCGCCGCCACCGCCCTCGCTGGCGAATTCCGAAGCGGCGGGCACCGAGGTCGAGCTCGAGTTCTGGGGCGCGATCAAGGATACCGACGACCCCGAGGAACTCGAACTCTACCTGGAGGAGTTCCCCGAGGGCGTCTATACCGCGCTCGCGAAGCGCAGGCTGCAAGACCTGCGGCGCTCTGGCGGGCTGGGCGGGGACGACACCGCGAGCCCCGAAGCAAAGAAGGCCGCGCTGGAAAAGGCGCGCCGCGACACCGAGGCGCGCGTCAGGAAGGAAGCCGAGGAGCGGCAGAAGAAAGTCACGTCTGAGCGCAAGGCGCGCGCCGACGTAGAGGCGAGTGCGAGGCGCGAGGCTGAGGAAAAGGCACGTCTAGAAGCGGAACAGAAAGCCAGCCGCGAAGCCGCAGCAAAGGCGCGGGAGGAAGCCGCGGAGAAGGAAAAGGCGCGGCGCGCGGCGGTGGCAAAGGCGAAACGCGAGGCCGAAGAGCGCGCCATGCGCGCCGCCGAGGAGGCTGCGCGGCGCGAAGCCGAAGCGAAGGCCCGGCGCGAGGCCGAGGAGCAGGCAAGGCGCGATGCGGAAGCGAAAGCGCTCCGCGAAGCCGAAGAGAGGGCCAGGCGCGAGGAGGAAGAACGGGCGCGACGGGAGGCCGAGGAACTGGCGCGGATCGAAGCCGAGGCCAGGGCGCGGCGCGAAGCCGAAGAGAAAGCGCGTCGCGAAGCCGAGGAACGGGCACGGATCGAAGCCGAGGCAAAGGCCCGGCGCGAGGCCGAAGAGAAAGCGCGTCGCGAAGCCGAGGAACGGGCGCGGATCGAAGCCGAGGCAAAGGCCAGGCGCGAGGCCGAAGAGAAAGCGCGTCGCGAAGCCGAGGAGCGGGCACGGATCGAAGCCGAGGCGAAGGCCCGGCGCGAGGCAGAAGAGAAGGCGCGTCGCGAAGCCGAGGAACGGGCACGGATCGAGGCCGAAGCTAAGGCGAAGCGCGAGGCCGAAGAGCGTGCGCGGCGTGAAGCCGAAGAGAAAGCGCGTCGCGAGGCCGAAGAAAAGGCGCGTCGCGAAGCCGAGGAACGCGCGCGAATCGAGGCCGAGGCGAAGGCGAAGCGCGAGGCGGAAGAGAAGGCGCGGCGCGAGGCCGCAGAACTATTACGCCGCGAGGCGGAAGAACGCGCCCGGCGCATCGCCGAGGAAAAGGCCCGCATCGAGGCCGAAGCAAGGGCGAAGCGCGAGGCCGAGGAGCGCGCACGCAGGGAAGCCGAAGACCAGCTGCGCCGCGAAGCCGAGGAGCGGGCCCGGCTGATCGCCGAAAAGATCGCTAGGCGCGAAGCCGAGGAACGGGCGAAGGCGGAGGCCGCCGCAGCGCTGGTGCGCGAGGCGATCGACAAGGCGATGCGCGAAGCAGAACGCAAGGCGGTGCGCGCCAATGAGGTGGCCATCCGGCGCGAAGCGCGCGAACTGGCCGAACGCGAGGCCATCGAGCGTGAACAGCGCGAAGCCGCGGAGAAAGTCCGGCGCGAAACCGAGGGACGCGAGCGCCGCGAGGCGCTGGTGAGGACCATGCGCGAAACCGAGGAGAAGGCCAGGCGCGACGCCGAGACAGAGGTGATACGCGCAGCCGAGCAAAAGGCGAAACGCGCGGCCGACGAAAAGGCGAAACGCCGCGCGCTGGAGAAGTCACTGCGCGCGGCCGAGCAGAAAATGATGCGCGCGATCGAACCCGCCGAGCAGCGCGAAGCGCGCGAACAGGCGGCGCGCGAACGGGAGGTCAACGTCAAGCGCGAAGTCGAGGAACTGCTCAAGCGCGAAAAGGGGCATACCCCTCAGGTTGAGGCACCCGCCGCGGCAGTGGCTCCGCCCTCGGAAGGCAAGCTCGGCTGGCTGCGCTCGGCGATCCGGCGCAACAAGCCCCCGGGCTGAGGCGCCGAACCGGCGAACTCAGCGGCGCCGCGTGCGCAGCAGGAACAGCATCAAATTCCAGCCGACCGCCACGCCGAGCGCGATCAGCAGCGCGGCCGCCGAGCTGAGACGGGCCGCTGCGAGATGCAGCACGGCCAGCGCGACGCCGAACCCGATCAACCCCTTCAGCGCGTTGACCAGCATCGATGCAGTGAACGGCCCGCCGCAGCGTGGCTGCAGGATCAGCACCAGAGACGTGAATACCACCGGGTAGGTCGCCAGCACCCCGGTGAACCCGGGGCCGGCGAGCTTGCCCGCGATCGTGGTGGCGACCACCACACTGGCCACCAGCCCCGCGCGCAGCGCGAGGTCGTAGCGCGCGCGCGGCAGCGCGGTCGGCAGGACGGACGCGGTAAAGCGCCGCAGGCCGCGGATCGCAAGCGCGAACGCGGCGACGAACAAGATGAGGGCTTCGGGAAAGCTCCAGTCGCGCAACTGGAGCAGCAATGCGACCGCGAACCACGCCGCGGTGCCCGCGAGCCAGGACAGCGGCGTGGCATGCCGGCGCGAGGCGAACGCGTGCGCGGCGACGAAGGCCACCGTTGCGGTCACGCCCGCCACGCTCATGCGCGCGGCGTCCGAAATGAACGCCGCGTCGTGGTCCATGGCGAGGAACACGTAGACCGGGCCGGTCGACACCGGCAGGGTGGCGATCATCGCGCCGAGAAAGGGCCCCAGCTTTTCGGTCGCGCGCGAGGCGCTGACCACGATGATGACTGCGGCCGCGATCTTGGCGGCGAGCAGCGGGCCGAACAGATTCTCCAAGCGGAAGGTTCCGGGGGTGGTTGTTGTGAAATCGCACAACACGACTGCCATGGAACCCGCCTCAGTTCACGGCTTTCCCGGAAGAAAGTTGAACTTTTCCGCCGGGGGCCGGTGCCGGGCGGGTGCGCCGGGGCGGTGCAGTATAAAACACCCCCCGGGGCGGAGATGCGCACTGCCTGTCGCAGTCCTTGCGCAACCCGATGTGGTGTTCGCGCAGCGCTTAGCCTTCCCGGCGCGGCCGGTTTCGAACCGAAAAATGTGCCAGGGCATATGTTCGGTGCCACACATAAAGGCTTGTTTTTATTACTTATCTTATAATTCTTTGTGACCAAAATTGCTCCCGCGAACCGGGGCGCAATGACAATAAAAACAAGGGGAATTTCGATGGTGGTTGCCAGCAGGGAGCCGGTTCTGAATCGCGTACTGGCAGCCTTGTCCCGCCCGGAGTATTCGCGCATGAAGGGCGGGCTCGAATCGGTCACATTGACCTTCGGCGACACGCTGTACGAGCCCGGCGAGCGCATAACCCATGTCTATTTCCCCGGCGACAGCCTGGTGTCACTGCTGAGCGTCGTGGCGCCCGGCAAGGCCGCGGAAGTCGGCCTGGTCGGCAGGGAAGGCATGGTCGGATTCCCGATCGCGCTCGGCAGCGCCGAGTCGTCCCTGCTTGCCGTGGTCCAGGGAACCGGAACCGCACTGCGCATGAAGTCCGCTTTTTTCCGCAAGCAGTTCGGCGGCAACCCGACATTGCAGCGTGAGATATTCCGCTTCACTCACCTGCTGATGACGCAGATCGCGCAGACGGCAGCCTGCAACCGCTACCATGTGGTGGACGCGCGCCTGGCGCGCTGGCTGCTGATGACCCGCGATCGCCTCAACTCCAGTCAGTTCGTCCTCACCCACGAGTTCCTCGCGAAGATGCTCGGGGTGCGCCGCGAAGGCGTCACCCAATCCGCCGGGGAACTGCAACTGCGCAAACTGATTGGCTACAGTCGCGGAAAAATCAGCATCCTCGACCAGAAGGGGCTGGAAGCGCGGGCCTGCAATTGCTATGGCCTGATCAAGGGCCTCTACGCGCACGCCTGAGCGGTTGCGCGAACACGGCTGATGCCGGCTCAGAACCCTTCGAGCACGACCTTGCCGATGGAGGAGCCGCTCTCGATCATCGCGTGGGCCTTCTTCAGGTTTGCCGCGTTGATCGTGCCGAGGTTGTGCGTGAGCGTGGTGCGCAGGCTGCCCGCGTCGGCCAGCGCGGAGACTTCGTCGAGCAGGTCATGCTGCGCGATCATGTCGGCGGTGCCGTAGAGGGAGCGCGCGAACATCGCCTCCCAGTGCACCGACACACATTTGCCCTTGAGCGGCATGATGTCGAAGCTGGCCGGGTCGTCGATTACCCCGATCTTTCCCTGCGGGGCGACGATCTTCGGGTAGCTCGCCTGGTGCTTCTGCGAGCCGGTGAGGCTGGCGATGTAGTTCGCTTCGGGGATGCCGATGCGCTTGAGTTCGTCGGCAAGCGGCAGCGTGTGGTTGATCGTGTGGTGCGCGCCGAAATCGGTGCACCACTTGATGGTCTCGGGACGCGAGGCCGTGGCGATCACGGTGAGGCCCGTCAGCTTTCTCGCCAGCTGGATCATCATCGAGCCGACTCCGCCCGCGCCGCCGATCACCAGCAGGCTGCCCGTGCTACCGCGCACGATGCCGAAGCGGTCGAACAGCATTTCCCACGCAGTGATCGAGGTCAGCGGCATCGCCGCGGCCTCGGCAAACGAAAGCTGCTGCGGCTTCGTGCCGACGATGCGCGCGTCGACCGCGTGGAATTCGGCGTTGGTGCCGGGGCGCACGTTCGAGCCGGCGTAGAAGACTTCGTCACCCGGCTTGAACAGCGTGACATCCTTGCCGACCGACTTCACCACACCGGCTGCATCGAACCCAAGAACTTTGGTTTCCCCTGCCGGCACGCCGCGCATGCGCACCTTGGTGTCCACAGGATTGACCGAAATCGCCTTTACCTCAACCAGCAGGTCGTTGGCGCGGGGCTCGGGCACCGGGAGTTCGATATCGATCAGCGATTCGACTTCGGTGATCGGCAGGCTTTTCTGGAAACCGACTGCTTTCATGGCAATGCCTCTTGAATTCGGGAACTGGTGAAGATAACCGCGGGCGGGGTGCGATGCTAGACTGCACCGAGGGTACTGGAAAAGAGGGTCACGCATGCAGCTCAGCCTCGCGCAGAAAGAAGCTTATTCCCGCGACGGGTTTCTGGTCTTTCCCGGCCTGGTGTCCCCGGCCGAGGTCGCGGCCCTGCGCAGCGAAGTCGTCCGCCTGCGGGATGTCGACGCCGCGGGCACCGTGCGCGAAGGCACGAGCTGCGCACCGAAGTCCATGTTCCGCCTGCACGAGGACAATGGCGCCGGGGCCTCGCCGGTATTCCGCGCCCTGTCGCGCACGCCGCGAGTGCTGGGCGTTGCGCAGCAACTGCTCGGTGAGGCCGACCTCTACCTGCACCACTCCAAGGTCAACGTAAAGGCGGCGATCGAAGGGTCGGTCTGGCCCTGGCACCAGGATTTCGGCGCCTGGCACCTCGATGGCATCCAGCGCCCCGACATGGCGACCTTCATGCTGATGCTCGACGACGCAACCGAACTCTCGGGCTGCCTGTACCTGCTGCCCGGCAGCCATCGCTGGGGCAGGACCGAGGCCTACCTCGATACCAGCACCGCCTACCGGCTGTGGTCGGTCACGCCGGGGGACATGAAGCGGCGCATGGCGGAGTCGCCCGCGCCGGTGGCGATCTCGGGCCGCGCAGGCACCTGCGCGATCTTCCATTGCAACCTGATGCACGCGAGCGGGCACAACCTCTCGCACCACGACCGCTGGCAGGCGTATTTCTGTTTCAACACCTGCGCCAACCGGCCGCTGGACGTGGCTGAGCCGCGGCCGGACTACGTGCGCTCGACCAACTGGGCGCCGATGCAGCCGGTGGTGGATGCGGCCGTGCTGGCCGACGTGGCAGTGCCAACGATTGCGGAACCCGCGCTGGCCGGGTGATGCGCGGGATGTTTCGACGCGCGAATTTTATCGATTGTATTGGTGTCGGTGTCGGTGTCGGTGTCGGTGTCGGTGTCGGTGTCGGTGTCGGTGTCGGTGTCGGTATCGGTATCGGTATCGGTATCGGTATCGATACACAAACTGACAGGATAGCCACTCTGCGGGCTGATCTTGGAAAATAAAAGTTCAACATTTCCAAACCGGCGCGAGCCGCTGACCGAGCCGGCCCGGGATGCCGGCTCGCTCGCCGCATCGATCGCCGACCGGCTGGTCTACACCGTCGGCAAGGATGCGCTGACAGCCACCCAGCGCGACTGGTTCTATGCCACCGCCTACGTGACGCGCGACCACCTGATCGAGCGCTGGATGCAGACCATGCGCAGCTACTACGACGCCGATGCGAAGCGCGTGTACTACCTGTCGATGGAATTCCTGATGGGCCGCACGCTGATGAACAGCCTGCACAATCTCGGTTTCGAGCCCGACTGCTGCGCCGCGCTCAAGGCGCACGGCGTCGACCTGGAGGAGGTGCGCGAGATCGAGCACGACGCCGCGCTCGGCAACGGCGGCTTGGGGCGGCTCGCGGCGTGCTTCCTCGATTCGATGGCCACCCTCGGGCTGCCCGGCTACGGCTACGGGATCCGCTACGAATACGGGATGTTCGCGCAGCGCATCGAGAACGGCCGCCAGGTCGAGCATCCGGACAACTGGCTGCGCTACGGCAACCCCTGGGAGTTCGCCCGGCCCGAGGTGCTCTACCCGGTCAAGTTCAACGGCCGGGTGGTGGAATACGCCGACGAGAAGGGCGCGCCGCGCCACCACTGGGTCGACACCGACGATGTGATGGCGATGGCCTACGACACGCCGATCCCGGGCTACGCCACCGACACGGTGAACAACATGCGCCTGTGGTCGGCGAAGGCCTCGCGCGACTTCGAACTGAAGTACTTCAACGAAGGCAACTACATCCGCGCCGTGGAGGACAAGAACCAGTCGGAAAACCTCTCCAAGGTGCTGTACCCCGACAACTCGACCAAGATGGGGCGCGAGCTGCGCCTGAAGCAGCAGTATTTCTTCGTCTGCGCCTCGCTGCAGGACATCCTCTACCGTTACAGCAAGTACCACCACGCGTTCGACGCGCTGCCCGACAAGGTCGCGATCCAGCTGAACGACACCCACCCTTCGATCGCGGTGGCCGAGTTGATGCGCATCCTGGTCGACACGCACCACCTTGACTGGGACCGCGCCTGGGACATCACCACGCGCACCTTCGCCTACACCAACCACACCCTGATGCCCGAGGCGCTGGAGACCTGGCCGGTGGGCTTTTTCGAGAAACTCCTGCCGCGCCACCTGCAGATCATCTACGAGATCAACCACCGCCTGCTGCAGGAGGTGATGCGCCGCTTCCCCGGCAACACCGAGCTGCTGCGGCGCATGTCGATCATCGAGGAGAGCGGCGGCAAGAGCATCCGCATGGCGCACCTGGCGATCGCAGGCAGCCATAGCGTGAACGGGGTGGCGGCGATCCACACCGCGCTGATGAAGAAAACCATCTTCGCCGACTTCGACCGTTATTTCCCGGGCCGCATCATCAATATCACCAACGGCATCACCCCGCGCCGCTGGCTGAACCAGGCCAACCCGCGCCTGGCCGCGCTGATCAGCTCGCGCATCGGCCGCGGCTGGGTGCGCGACTCAGCGGAACTCAGCCAGCTGGTGCCGTTCGCCGAGGATGCGCAGTTCCGCGCAGAGTTTGCGGAGGCGAAGCGCGCCAACAAGGCCGCGTTTGCCGAGATGCTGCACGAGAAGCTGTGCCTTGCCGTCAGCGTGGATGCGATGTTCGACGTGCAGATCAAGCGGATCCACGAATACAAGCGCCAGCTGCTCAACCTGCTGCACGTGGTGACGCTCTACAACCGGATCTGCCGGGGAACGGCCAATGAGGCGGTGGCGCGCGTCGTGGTGTTTGCGGGCAAGGCGGCGCCCGGCTACGCGATCGCCAAGCTCATCATCAAGCTCGCCAACGACATCGCGGAGATCGTCAACAACGATGCGCGCATCGACGGCCGGCTGCGCGTGGTTTTCGTTCCCAACTACGGCGTGTCGGTCGCCGAAGGGATCATCCCGGCCGCCGACCTGTCGGAGCAGATCTCCACCGCGGGCACCGAGGCCTCGGGCACCGGCAACATGAAGCTCGCGCTGAACGGCGCGCTGACCATCGGCACGCAGGATGGCGCCAACATCGAGATCGGCGACGCGGTCGGCGCGCAGAACATCTTCATGTTCGGCCTGGATACCGTGCAGGCCGAAGCGCTGCGCGCCGGCGGCTACGACCCGGCCCAATACGTACAGGCCAACGACGAATTGCGCGAAGTCCTCGACATGATCGGCGGCGGGTATTTCTCGCCGGAGGAGCCCGGCCGGTTCAGGCCGCTGGTCGACAGCCTGCTGCAGGGCGGGGACCACTACCTCGTGCTGGCCGATTACGCCGCCTACGTCGCGCGGCAAGCCGATGTCGAAGCGGCCTACCGGGACCCGGACCTCTGGGTGCGCAAGGCGATCCTGAACGTGGCCGGCGCGGGGATGTTTTCCAGCGACCGCACCATCGCGCAGTACGCCGAGCGCGTCTGGGACGCGAAGCCGGTGGACAACTGAACCACCGGCCTTGCGCTGCAACCTGCGACGCCGCAACCATCCGAACCAGGGAGAACCGCATGACCCAACCCGTGAAGAATGGCCAGAAGCACCTCGAGTCGCTGCGTGACGGTCGCTGCGTCTACATCGACGGCCAGCGCGTCGAGGACGTGGCCACCCACCCGGCATTCCGTAACGCGGTGCACTCCTCGGCCGCGCTCTACGATTTCCAGGCGCGCCCCGAGAACCGCGAGCTGATGACCTTCGAAACTGAAACCGGGCATCGCGTCAGCCGCGCCTGGCAGAAGCCGCGCAACTATGCCGAGATGGTCGAGCGCCGACTCGCGCTCACGGCACTTGCCGAACAGCACCACGGGTTCATGGGACGCTCGCCCGACCACGTCGCTTCCGCCCTGCTCGGCCAGGTGATGGGCTTGCCGGTGTTCGAGAAACACGGCAAAAAGCGCGCGAAGGCGTTCAACGATTACTACCACTGGGCGGCGGACAACGATGTCTTCCTCACCTACGTGATCATCAACCCGCAGGCCGACCGTTCGAAAGACTGGGGCGACCAGAAAGGCGAGGACCTTGTCGCCGCGGTGGTCGACGAGGATTCCGAGGGCATCACGATCCGCGGCGCGAAGATGCTCGGCACGAGTTCGATCATGGCCAACGAGGTCTTTGTCGCCAACCTGCAGCCGCTCAGGCCCGGCGAGGAAAAGCTCGCCTTCTCCTGCGCCCTGCCGATGGGCGCGAAGGGGCTCAAGGTGCTCTCGCGCAAGTCCTTCGAGCAGCACGCGGTGTCGCGCTTCGACAACCCGTTGTCATCTCAGTACGACGAGAACGACGCGCTGATTTATTTCGATGACGTCAAAGTCCCCTGGGAGCGGGTGTTCGTCTACAACGACACCGACATGTGCCGCGCGCAGTTCCACGACACGGCCGGGCACATCATGCAGAACTACCAGGCGCAGATCCGGCTGGCGGTGAAGCTGCGCTTCATGGTCGGGCTCGCGCGCCGGATCGCCGAGACGATCGGCACTGTGAAGATGCCCGCGGTGAGTGAAAAGCTCGGCTGGCTCGCAGCCAAAGCGGGGATGGTGGAATCGATGATGCTCGGCATGGAGGCGGGCGGCAGCATGTTCGAGGGCTACTACATCCCCAGCCGTCACCTTGTGTACACCGCGCAGGTCATCACCCAGGAACTCTACCCGCAGTTCGTGCAGACCATGCGCGAGCTGGCCGGCGGCGCGCTCATCATGCTGCCCTCGTCCGCGGCGGACTACGACGACCCCGAGCTGGCAAAGATCATCGCCAAGACCCAGGTGTCGCCTGTGATGTCCCCGGAGGAGCGGGTCAAGTTCCTCAAGCTCGCCTGGGACGCGGTGGGCAGCGAGTTCGCCTCGCGCCATGTGCAGTACGAAATGTTCTACGCCGGCGCGCAGTTCGTCACCAGCGGCCACAGCTTTCGCACCTACGACTGGAAGAAATCGCTCGCGATGACCGACCGCGCGCTCGCCGCCTACGAGCGCACGCCCGCTTCCGCCACGCCACCCGCAGCCAAAGCCGCCTGAGGTTCACATGAAAACAGCCATCATCAATCTCGGTCGCATCGTATCGGGCGACTGGCGTGATCCGTTCGTCGCTGGCAACGCCATCCTGATGGAGGACGGCCGGCTGACCGCCGTGGGTAGCGTCACTGCCGCGCAGGTCGAGGCCGCCGACGTGGTGATCGACGCCGACGGGGCCACGGCGATCCCGGGCCTGATCGACTCGCAGGTCCACAACACGTTCGGCGACTACACGCCGCGCCAGAAGACCGTGGGCTTTCTCGAGAGCTACGTGCACGGCGGGGTGACCACCGCGATCAGCGCTTCCGAAGTGCATGTGCCCGGGCGGCCGAAGGATCCGGAGGGCGTGAAGGCGCTCGCAGTCGCGGCGATGAAATGCTTCGAGCACTACCGGCCAGGCGGGATGCGGGTGTGGGCGGGCTCGATCATCCTCGAGCCCGGCCTGGTGGAAGCCGACTTTGCCGAGATCGCCGCGAAAGGCGTGTGGCTTGCCAAGGCCGGCTTCGGCGCGGTCAAGACGCCGTACGACTACGAACCGATGATCGCCTGGGCAAGGAAGCACGGCATGATCTCGATGGTGCACACGGGCGGGTCCTCGATTCCCGGGTCTTCGGGGATCTGGGCCGACCACCTGATCAAGATCAAGCCCGACGTGTCCTTCCATGTGAACGGCGGCCCGGTCGCAATGCCGGATGCGGACTTCCCGCGCATCGTGCACGAGTCGAACATCGCGCTGCAGGTCTGCACCGCCGGCAACCTGCGCACCACGCTGCTGCTCGGTGACATGGTGCGCGAGGCCGACCAGTTCGACCGCTTCCTGATCGCCACCGACACGCCGACGGGTTCGGGGATCATGCCGCTGGGCATGACCTACACCATCACCCACCTCGCAAGCCTCACCAAGATGCCGGTCGAATGGGCAATCGCCGCGGCCACCGGCAACAACGCGCGCGTCTACCGGCTCAACTGCGGATTCCTGCGCCCTGGCAAGGATGCCGACGTGGTGATCATCGATTCGTGCGTCGGCGGCTCGAAGACCGACCCGCTCGATTCACTGAAGAACGGCGACATCGTCGCGGTGGGCGCCGTGATCACCGACGGCGTGCCGCGCTTCGTCGGCAAAAGCCGCAACACCCCGGCGCCGAACCGGAACATCCGCGTGGCCTCGTGCCGTATCCCGCAGGACTATTCGGGCGCGGCGCACTAGGTATCAACTACCAGGGGTGTGAACCACCAGGGGTGTAAACCACCAGGTGGGCGGCGTTGCTGCTAGTTCGCGCGCCCGAGCCGCTGCACGATCTGGGCGCGCGTTTCGCGCACATCCTTTGCAAACAGGCTGTCGGCCCGGTCGGCGCGGTCGATGACGTCCAGCGCTTCGGCATTGCGCCCCTGGTCAGAAAGTGCCTGCGCGAGGTTGTTCAGCACGACGACCGAGGCGGGATTGTGCACGGATGCCGCGCGCAGCACGGCTTCGGTGTTCGCAAGATCGCCCATCGTGTAGTACCGGTTGGCGAGTGCAACGCTGGCGGCGACGTTGCCGGGCCAGCGCGCGAGGAAGGTACGGTACGCCGTGATCGCCGCCTCCGCGCTGCCGACACGCTCCATTGCCGTGATGGCGGAGAGATAGGCCGTCTCGGTGGCCGTCGCGGGAAGCTTTCCTGGCGGCATCGCCACCATGGCCCAGTAGTCGCTTGTCTTCCAGGTGTACTCGAGCATCGTGAATGGCATCACCTGGCGCTGCTGCACCCCCGAGCGCAGGTACAGTTCGCCCGCCGGGTAGTCGTAACCGACGACGACGGCATAGTGCCAGTTGGTGAAGAGACCCGGCGCGGTGTCCTGCAGGACGATCACCGGGTTGCCCGCCGCGACTTCGCGCAGCAGGTCGGCAAAGCGTGGCGCGAGCCGGTAGGTAACGAGGCCGCGACGGCGCGGGGCCGCGAGCATCTCCACCTGCAGGCTGCCCTGGCGGAGCGGGAGGAAGACATCGTTGACAAGGTCCGCGGGCTCGACCTTCGCGCCGGCGCGGGAGAGCACGGTCGCCAGAGCGGCGGGGCCGCACTGGTAGTCGTCCTGGGGGAAAAACGGCACGTCGGCGATCTCGACCCTGTCGGGCACGCCGGCCGGCCAGTCGCTGCGCAGGCCCATGGTCTGCGGGACCATCGAGGCGCAGCCACCAAGCAGCGCCACAAGCAATAAAGCGCCCGCGGTGAGGCGGGCGCTCCGGTACGACACGTCGGCTGCGATCAGCGACGGATGACGAGGTACCACACGGCCCAGATCAGCAGGACCAGGACGAGCAATCCGCCCAGGTCGCTGGCACCGGCGGGCAGGGCGTTGATCTTGCCCGCAAGCGTGCCGACTTCTTCATCGGTCAGCGAAGCCACGCGGTTCTTCGCGGTCTGCGCGTCGAGCCCAAGCGACTGCATCTGGCTGGCGGTCTCGGCGCGCTCGAGGAAGTTCGCGACCGTCGCGCGGTCGAGCTGCGAAGCCGACGAGTGGGTCAGCTGGTCAGCGCCGATCATCCCGGCCTGTCCCGACTGGAAGGGCAGCATCGCCATGGCAAGTACGAGGAATTGGCAGAGCATTCTCTTGAGCATCAGATTCATGTGTTTCTCCAGTGGTTCTTTTTGAGGTGAGTCGCATGCCCGGAAACCGGCACACGCGCAGGTTCCCGCATCCCGGCCGTTTCTTCTGTGCGCCCCCGCACACAACAGCCGGCGGTTCGCAAGGAACAGGGGAATTTGGGTTCCCCTGTTCTATGCGGTGCGTTGCCTGGACCTTGAAGGGCCGAGCAAATGGGCGGGGTCGCCCGGAGGAATGCTGTTCAGCAACCGGTCGAATTCCAGCTTCACGACCGCGTAGCACTCGCAGACGGACCGCTCGAGTCCCGGGCGGTCGAGCACTTCGATGCGCCCGCGGCTGTAGCGGATCAGCCCCTCGCGCTGCAGCCTGCCAGCGGCCTCGGTGACCCCTTCGCGGCGCACGCCAAGCATGTTGGCGATCAGTTCCTGGGTCATGCTGACCTCGTTCGAGGGCAGGCGGTCCAGGGTAAGGAGCAGCCAGCGGCACAACTGCTGCTCGACGGTGTGGTGGCGGTTGCACACGGCCGTCTGGGTCATCAGCGTGATGAGGGCCTGGGTGTAGCGCAGCAGGATGTGCAGCACCGGCCCGCCACGGTCGAACTCGTCCTTCAACAGTTTTCCCTTCAGGCGGTAGCCGAAGCCGGCGCTTTGCACAACGGCGCGGCCGGGGGTGGTCTCGCCGCCCATGAAGAGCGATATCCCGAGGATGCCCTCGTTGCCGACCACCGCGATCTCGGCCGAGGAGCCGTCCTCCAGCACGTAGAGCAGCGACACGATCGACGTGGTCGGGAAGTACACGTACTTGAGCTGGCCGCCCGACTCGTAGATTGGTTCGGCAAGCGGCATCGGGACGAGCTCAAGGTGCGGGGCGAGGCGCTGGTATTCCGCCGCGGGAAGCGCCGCAAGAATGTGGTTCTGTTTCGGGGAGTGAGGTGAGGGCACGGCCGTTTTCCGGATTCTTCGCTGGAAAACGCGATTGTGTTTGCAGCGCGAATGAAGTTCTGTACGAAAGCGAACATAGGTTCTCAGGGCCCTGCGTAAATCCGGGCCCGGCGGTTTATCTTTATGTTCGAAACCGCACATAGTTCGCCGGAACTACGTGCGGTTTCGAACATATGGGTATACCCTCGGAGGATCATTTCCGGCCGGCAGGTGGTCGACGAAGCCATCGGCTGTGCGCGTCGGTGCATCGATCCCTCGTCTGGAGGTTGCGAAAAGCACGATGAAAACCAGTCCGTCCATCACCGTATTGCCGCCCACGAGCAACCTTCTTCTCGGCGCGTTGCCGGCCGCCGACTTTGCGCGGCTCCAGCCGCACCTCACCAGCGCCCCGCTGGCGCTCGGCATGAGCCTCTACGAATCCGGGGGCCAGATGAAGCACATCTATTTCCCCACCGACGGGATCGTGTCGCTGCTCTACGTGATGGAGAACGGTGCCGCGGCCGAGGTCGCCGTGGTCGGCAGCGAGGGGATGGTGGGTATTTCGCTTTTCATGGGCGGCGAGACCACGTCCGGGCGCGCAATCGTGCAGAGCGAAGGCCATGCGTACCGCCTGTCTTCGGCCTTGCTCAAGCAGGAGTTCGAGCGCGGGGGCGAGTTGCAGCACCTGCTGCTGCGCTACACACAGGCGCTGATCACGCAGATGGGGCAGACAGCCGTGTGCAACCGCCACCACACGCTGCAGCAGCAGTTGTGCCGCTGGCTGCTGCTGAGCCTGGACCGGCTGCCCTCAAACGAGCTGGCGATGACGCAGGATCTGATCGCCAACATGCTCGGTGTGCGGCGTGAAGGCGTGACAGAGGCCGCAGGTCACCTGCAGGACGAAGGCCTGATCCACTATCGGCGGGGGCACATTACGGTGATTGACCGGCCCGGCCTCGAGAAGCGTGTCTGCGAGTGCTACGAGGTGGTGAGGAAGGAATCCGACCGGCTGCACGCGATCGTTACGGGCAAGAGCGCGCAGGTCAGTTTCTCGAGGTAGGAAAGGAAGGGGCTGCGCCCCCTCCTCAGACCTCCCCCGGGAAAGGAGCGGGCTGCGCCCTCTCCTCAAAACCTCCCCGCGCCGGCCAACATACACAGTTCGGCTTCGCGTGGCGGTGCGATAGCGAACATACAGGCGCGCTGGGAAAGCACATCATGATAGATGAGCAAACCTCCGGTGACGATTCCCAACATCCTCCTGGCGGCATTGCCCGCCAGTGAGTTCCAGAAGTTGCGCCCGGACTTGTCCGAAGTCACGCTGGGCTTTGGCGAAGTGCTGTACAAAGTCGGCGAACCGATCGCAGAGGTGTATTTCCCCAGCGCCTGCCTCGTCTCACTGCTTACCATCGCCGAAGGCCATGTGCCCCTGGAGGTCGGCATGGTCGGGCGAGAGGGCATGGTCGGCGTCCCGCTCGCGCTCGGAATGCGACGCTCTTCGGTGAAGGCGCTCGTGCAAGGTGGCGGGCCGGCCCTGCGAATGAAGAAGGCGAAGTTCCTCGCCGCCCTGGCAGACAGCGCGCCCCTGAAGCGCGGCATCTACGCCTATATCCATATGCTGATGGGGCAGATCTCCCAGACCGCGGTATGCAACCGCTTCCATGTGGTCGAGGCGCGCCTCGCGCGCTGGCTGCTGATGACCCGCGATCGCGTGGAGAGGGCAGATTTCCGCATGACCCACGAATTCCTCTCGCACATGCTGGGCGTGCGCCGCGAAGGGGTCAGCGAAGCGGCCGCCGTGTTCCAGCATCTGAACCTGATCGAATACAGCCGAGGGAAAATCCGCATCCTCGATCACCGCGGCCTCGAGGCCGCGGCCTGCTCGTGCTACCACCGCTCGCCGCTGGACAAAGACGCGATCAAGCCCTGGCGTTCGGGACCACACTGAGGCGGGTCGCGGGTTCGGCCAAGGGTTCGGCGAAGTCCTGGCGCAGGTGCACATCCGACAGCAGGCGGCCCAGTTCGGCCTTCACCACCGCGTAGCATTCGCACGACCGGGCCTCGAGGCCCTTGCGGCCGAGCACCGAGATATGCCCGCGGCGGTAACTGATCAGGCCGGCGCGCTGCAGGCGCCCCGCAACTTCCGTAATGCCTTCGCGGCGCACGCCGAGCATGTTGGCGACCAGTTCCTGGGTCATCACGAGCTGGCCCGAGGGGATCCGGTCGAGCGTGACCAGCAGCCAGCGGCACAATTGCTGCTCGACCGAATGGTGCCGGTTGCATACCGCGGTCTGGGTCATCTGGGTGATCAGCGCCTGCGTGTAGCGCAGCAGCA
>JBBQVP010000022.1:0-35919 GCA_038211455.1 Burkholderiales bacterium | reverse complement strand
CCTCAGGGTTTCAAGAAAATCGCGCATCAGTATTCCTCTCTTGTTTGTTGGATGTCCGGAATGCTGGTGTCTTTTTACCGTCACAGCATGAAACTTTTGCTTCTCCCAGGTGAAAGAATTGTGACGCTGCGGGACGAACATGACCGTCATGTTGCATGTCCTGCCTGCGATAGTGCGCATCTGCCTAACATGCCAATATTGCAGAATCATGTCGGCCAACGTTTTTCTGTGGTGGTTCTGCCTTTGCGCAGTGAGCGGGCTCAACATCCTTGCCTGGTCGCGCTCGGCTGCGTCGCTCAGGCGGCGCGCGCAGGTCCTTTCGCCCGAAGCCTATGCGGCGCGCCGCCTGCAACTCTTCCTTTCGGCGGGCTACGTGTTCGGCTGCGCGTTTCGCTCCGCCCTGCCGGTCTACGACATCGGCCGCATCTGCCTGTTCGATTCATGGCTGTCGAGCGTGATCGTCGGGAGGTCGGTCGCGACGCTTGCCGAGCTGTGTTTCGTCACGCAGTGGGCGCTGGTGCTGGGTGAAATCTCGCGCACGACAGGCAGCCGCAGCGGGACAAGATCAGCGAAGGCAATGGTGCCGATGATCGCCGTCGCCGAAACTTTTTCCTGGTATTCGGTGCTGACCATGTCGAACATCGGCCACGTCGTCGAAGAATCCCTTTGGGGCCTGTGTGCGACGCTGATGGTCGCCAGCCTGGTTGCAGTCTGGCCGCGCTGCTCCGCCAGGCTGCGTCCGTTGCTGGCCGTGTGGTGCGCGGCCGGCATCGCCTACGTCGTGTTCATGTTCTTCGTCGACGTGCCCATGTACTGGTCACGCTGGTCTGCCGACGAAGCCGGGGGCCGCGCCTATCTGAGCGTTTCGCAGGGCCTGCTGGATGCCGCCCAGCGCCGCGTCGTCTCGCATCGCTGGGAAGACTGGAGCAGTGAAATCGCCTGGATGTCGCTCTACTTCAGCGTCGCGGTATGGATGAGCATTGCGCTCGTCCACTCTCCGGTGCCCGGGCGCCGGCCGGGGACCCGCACGCCGGTACCCTTCAACAGGACAGGATCAGCGCCCGCTTTCTTCCGGCTTGGTGTATCGATACCGGAACACAAACTACCTTCGGAGCCTCTCCAGCGCTAGAGTTTAATAAATTAATTACGAAGAATCGTTCCGGATCCAGGGAAGAAATAACCAACCCGGACGGACCATGTAACCGGGGCGCAAACTTTCACGCCAGAGCTAGCGTCTCTCCCGCCAGCTCCACCGCGGTGTACTTCGTCAGCGACGGCACGTCGGGCGCCACCTGCATCACCCGCGCCCCGAGGTCCATCACTACCGAGGCGACGGTTTCGACGCGCGCTTCGGGCGGCAATGACGGGTCCGGCCGGCGGCAGATCGACAGCAACCCCGCGGATTCGTCGCGCAGCATGCGCTGCAGGTCCGCAGGCGCAAAACGCCCGCGATGCTCGCCAGTGAGCGCAGTGATGCGCTCCAGCCGCGGATAGGTCGAGAGGCTCGGCGCGAGCGATGCCTGGTGCTTCGCCGCCTCGCTCGCAAGGAAATGGTTGGTGTGGCACAGCGCCGCATCCACCCCGCGGACCACCTCCAGCCCCCGCGGCGAGAATTCGAGCGCGGCGGTCTCGCCACCGGCGTCGGCGCAGAGCACGTTCGACGATGCGCCGAAGGAGAGCTGCGACGCAAACTTGACCGCATCGGCGACGCCCGTGCGCTTGAGCAGGGCGCGCAACAGCACGTGCACCGGCACCCCGGACTTCGTGCCATCGTCAGAGGAGCGCAGGATGTTCAGGCACACGCCGAAGCCGTGGCTGTTGAAGCCGATCTTGGCGAGCATGCCCGCCTCGGTCAGCGTGAGATACGTGGAACCATCGGTTTCGACGCCGCGCAGCAGGATCAGCGCGGCGCGCTGCGCCCCAAGCCAGTCCCAGTTCTGCGCAAGCAGCGTCGTCCCGGTCGCGCTCTGGCCCGGCTTGACCGCCACCGAAGTGCACTCGCCCCAGTCGGGCACCCCGCCGGCCACGTTTGCGGCGGCGATCTTGTGCCAGTCAGCGTGCGGCTCACCCGGATAAGTCGGCGGCAGGATCTCGGTGCGCGCATTGAGCGCGAGGATCTCGTCGACGTTCCGGCCGCAGCCGGCCGCGATCCCCTCGATCTCTGCGAGCAATCCGGCATCCAGATCGCCGATGACCTCGCGATAACCGGCGCCGAGCGCCTGCGCGCCCCGCCAGTCGATCCCGCAATACGCAAACAGCCGCGAATAGGTGGCGACTGAATGATCGATACGCTTGCGTGCCAGCCTGCCGTGCATGCTGCCGCGCTCGTGTGCCGTGCCGTGGACTTCGATGATCGGGAACATGGACACCTCCTGCGGGAGATTCTACCCCCGGGCATGGCAATATGCCGGACTGCACGGCAAATCGCGGGAGAAACGCATGACCACCGACGAAGCACCGGCCGAGGGCCGGATCACCACAACGCGCGACGGCCACCTGTTCCTGATCGGCTTCGACCGGGCGAAAAAGCTCAACGGATTTTCGCTCAAGATGTACCGCGAACTGTTCGCGGCCTATACCGCCATGGAAGCCGACCCCGGGATCCGGGTGGGCGTGCTGTACGCCCACGGTGCGAACTTCACCGCCGGGCTGCAGCTCGACCAGTTCGCCCCGCTGATGGCGCGCGGTGAGTCGGCTGCCGCACCCGGCAGCATCGACCCGTTCTCGCTGCGCGAGCCGCTGCGCACCAAACCGGTCGTCTGCGCGGTGCAGGGGATCTGTTTCACGCTCGGCATCGAGCTCATGCTCGCGCAGGACATCGTGATCGCCGCCCACGACACGCGTTTCGCGCAGATCGAGGTCAAGCGCGGCATCATGCCCACCGGCGGCGCGACCCTGCGTTTCGTCGAGCGCGCCGGGTGGGGCAATGCGCAACGCTACCTGCTGACCGGCGACGAGTTCGGGCCGGCCGAAGCCCTGCGGCTGGGGTTCGTGCAGGAAGTCGTGGCCGCGGGCACCCAGCTCGAGCGGGCGATCGCGATTGCGCGCACGATCGCCGAGCAGGCGCCGCTGGCGGTGCGCGCCTCGCTCGCCTCCTCGCGGCGCTACCTCGAAAAGGGGCCGCTGGGCATGAAGTCGGAAATGGAGGCGATCCAGCGTCAATTGGCCACGAGCGAGGATGCGGCCGAAGGCCTGCGTTCGTTCGTCGAGCGGCGCAAGGCCAACTTCACCGGACACTGAATAGCCCCATTGAGGAGACACATTGATGAGAGCAGTCGCATGAGCATCCCGGCCCCGTTCGACGACGCGACGGACGTCGTCCGCCCCGAGTGGATCGACTACAACGGACACATGAATGTCGGCTATTACGGCGTCGTGTTCGATTTCGCCGCCGACCGGTTCTTCGATTTCCTGGGACTCACCCAGGAATTCCGCACGCGCCACGGGTCGACGACGTTCGCGCTCGAATCCCACGGAAATTTCCTGCGCGAAGTGAAGAAAGGCGACCCGCTGCGCTTCGAGGCGCGACTGCTCGACTTCGACGCCAAGCGGATCCACTTCTACCAGGAAATGTTTCACGGCACCGAGGGCTACCTCGCGGCATCGCAGGAGTCCCTGTCAGCGCATGTATCGATGCAGACCCGGCGTATCGCGCCGTACCCGGAAGAGTTGCTCGCACGCCTCGCCGCGATCAAGGCCGCGCACGCCGTGCTGCCCCGCCCCTGGCAGATCGGGCATGTGATCCAGGCGGCGGGCCTGAAGAAACAGGGCTAGCCGGCCGGCCCTGCGCCCACCGGCCTCACTTCACCGCGGCCAGCCCCTTCACGCCGTGGCGCGCGATCGAGCGGGCGATGAAGCCGGAGGACACCATCTCGCCGACGAACGACTTCAGGTACTCGGCTGCGGCGCTGCGCGCGCGTGGCGTCCCTAAACCGTGGTTCACGGTCATGAAATTCCCATCGAGCATGCGCCCCTCCGGCATCTGGTGCATGCAATCGAGCAGCGCGGGCCGCAGTCCCGCCAGCGCGTGCGTCCTGCCCGCCTTGAAGACTTCGATTCCCCCGGGGAGGCCCTTGGTCTTGACCAGCGTGGCATGGCGCAGCGTGCGCGTGAGGAAAAGCTCGTAACCCGCCTTGTCCGACACGGCGATGTCGATTCCCTTGGCGTCCACTTCCGCCGCGGTGCGCAGCGGCGAGTCCTTGCGCACCACATAGGTCGCCTCGATTTCGGTCATCGGCGGCGAAAACGCGATCGTCTTCGCGCGTGCCTGCTCGATTGCAAGGATCGCGACGTCCCAGGTCCCCGATTCGGAGGCGTCGGCCACCTCGCCAGGTGTCGCATGCACGACGAACTCAACCGGCACGCCAAGATGAGCCGCGAGCTCGCGCATCAGGTCCACACTCACGCCGCGCAGCTCGCCGCTTGCGGCGTCCTTGCCCGTGAACAGGGTATTGCCGAGGTTCATGCCCGCGCGCAGCTTGCCGCCGGGGGCCAATTCGGAGCGAGCCGCTTCGGGTACGGATGACGCCGCTTCAGCCTTGCTCATCGTGCACGTGCTCCTGCAAATGAATTGCGCATCTCGACTCCTCGATAATTGGGAAAGTCCGGATTCTAGGCCGGTTACGGAAACGCCGGCGGCATCGCTGCTAGCGGGAAGAATCCCCTGCCCACCGGAGGCGTCTTCCATGGCGCCCTAGTGTGTATCGATATCGATACACAAAATACCTTGTAACCCGCTCCGGTAAAGGAGTTTGCATTTTATTTTCGTTCAATTCTCCGCGCGCACCCGGTGCCGCCGCGCCATCATCAGCCTGCGCACGAGATACACCACCGCGACCAACCCCACCACGATGCCGACCGCGAGCAGCGCATGCATCTGCACCCAGTGCAACGCATCGTGACCGAGCCAGGCCACCAGCGCAACGACCGGCATCGCGCCGATCACGGTGCCGATGACGAACGTGAGATAGTCGACCTTCGACAACCCGAGCAGCCAGTGGGTGGGCGCGCCGAGCTGGAACACGAGGCGGAACAGGATTACCGAGCGCAGGCCACGGGCCGAGAAGTGATCATCGATGCGCCGGATCCTGCCGGGCAGGCGAGCCGCCACCCAGTCGCGCGCGATGTAGCGCGCGAACAGGAACCCGATGCTCGACGCGCCGGCCACCGCAAGCAGGGACAGGGGGTAGGCCACCCAGAACGGCCACAGCGCGCCGGCCGGCAACACCCAGACGAACGCGGGAATGCCGAACGGCATCAGCAGAACGAAGCTGACCAAATACAGGACATAGGCCCAGGCGCCCCAGGAATCGATCAGCGCGCGCACCTGCTCAGGGTTGCGAAACGCGTTGAAGGCGCCGCTGTACCAGGCCGCGACGAGGAGAACCACAAGCAGGGCGAGCGAAAGCAGGCGTTGCCTGCCCCAGGTATGCCGCCACGACGAAGGGCTCATCGCGGCAACCCGGGCACGCCTAGAACAGCGAGCTCGAGAACCCGCCGTCTACCGGGATGGCCGTTCCGGTGACGAAATCGCTCGCCGGGCTGCAGAGGAACACCGCGATACCTTCGAAATCCGCGGGGTTGCCCCAGCGCTTCGCCGGCGTGCGATCGACCACCTTGTCGTGCAGCGCAGGCAGGATTTCCCGCGCCCGCCTGGTCAGGTCCGTGTCGATCCATCCCGGCAGGATGCTGTTGACCTGGATGTTGTCCTTCGCCCACGCGGAGGCCAGGCTCTTGGTGAGCTGCACCGCCGCGCCCTTGGTCGCCGCATAGACCGGCGCCACGTCGAATCCGAACAGGCTCGTCATCGAGCCGATGGTGACGATCTTGCCACCGCCGCGCTTCAGCATCTCCGGGTATGCAGCCTGGCAGCAGATGAACATGCTGGTGAGATTGGCGTCGACCACCTGGTGCCATTCGGCCGCCGTATAGTCCTGCGGCTTCCTGCGCACGTTGGTCCCCGCGTTGGCCACGAGGATGTCGAGCCCGCCCAGCTGCGCCACCGATTCGGCGACCGCGCGGTCCACCTGCGCGCGGTCGGTCACGTCGGCGACGATGCCGATCGTCCTGACCCCGAGCGCCGCCAGCTCCGCGCAGGCCGCGGCGTTCTTGCCTGCGTTGCGGCCGACCACGGCCAGGTCCGCCCCGGCGCGCGCCAATCCGCGGGCGATCCCGAGGCCGATGCCACCATTGCCACCGGTGACCATCGCCACCTTGCCCTTCAGATTGAACATCGCCCGGCTCAGCTCTTGGCCGAACCCGGTTCGGCGAGCGACTCGAGAAGCTGCCACATCGTCTGGTCGGCCCAGTGGTCCGGATCCTTGGCGATCTTGGCCTCGCCCTTGGCGATCAGGTCCTTGCCTACTTCGTGGCGTTTGCAGAAGTCCTGCCAGTATTCGCTGACTTCCTCGCGTGTCATTTCCATCGTGATATCAACTCCGATTGATGTGTCGGTGTGCACGGACGGCGCGTCCCCACAGGGACCCGCTCAGGGACGGCCCTGCCGCCCCATGGACCGACGTCCCTTGTTGCGCGAAGGGTTGTGCCCCCCGCCCCCGCCCCCGCCTTCCTTGCGCGGCTGCTGTTGCTGCGGTGGGCGCGGCCGCGCATTGCGGTGCTCGGCGTTGCGCGCCCCCGAACCGCTCATCTGCTGCACTTTCTTGATTTCAGCAGCGACCGCATCCAGGTTCGCCTGATGCAGGGCTGCGTTTTCCGACCCCTGCATGGCCTTCTGCTCGCGGTCGCGCAACTCGTGCAGCTTGCGCAGTGCCTCGCTGCTCGAGGCGCCACCGCCGCCGTTTCTTTCCGCGTCATAACGGAGCATCGCGATGTAGGCGATCTCATCGATCACTTCATCGCTTGCCCTGATACCGTCCATCATAATTGCTCCTGATCCATGATTTGTGTCCGGGTCGGTACCCGGCGCCCGACAATGGCTTCTGGGCTCGGAATGGCCTGCCACCAATGATCGCACAGGCTGCGCGATCTCAAAAATCGAAAAAGCCACAAAACCCGGGAAAGGCAGGCGTCAAGAGGCCAAGAATACACGCGAAGGCCGGTTCCGTGCACCCGCAGGATCGCCTGCCTGCGCTAGGATCTCTCCCGGCGGATCCAGTCCAGCGACCCGCACGACCGGACCCATGCATGCCCAGCGACCACCTTCCCGAACTGAATGCGCTGCCCGAAGGCATACGTTCGCGCCGCATTGCCGGCATCAACGGCCTCGCCATCCACTACCTTGAAGCGGGCACGCCGGCGCCGGGCCGGCCCTGCATTCTCCTGCTGCACGGTTTTCCTGAACTCGCCTACAGCTGGCGCAAGGTGATGCTGCCGTTGGCTGCGGCCGGCTTCCATGTCCTCGCCCCCGACCAGCGCGGCTATGGCCGCACGACGGGCTGGGATCCGCGCTACGACGGCGACCTCGCCTCGTTCCGCCTGCTGAATCTGGTGCGCGATGCGCTCGGACTGCTCGCGGCGCTGGGCTATCGCTCCGTAGCCGCAGTGGTCGGACACGATTTCGGTTCCTCATTGGCAGCGTGGTGCGCGCTGGTGCGGCCGGATGTGTTTCGCTCGGTGGCGCTGATGAGCGCGCCGTTTGCGGGTCCTCCAGCACTGCCATTCGACTATCCCGCCGGCGTGCCGCCCGCCACGCCAGACCCGCTCCACGCCGACCTCGCCGCGTTGGCGCGCCCGCGCAAGCACTACCAGTGGTACTACTCGACGCGCGAAGCCGACACCGACATGCGCCACTGCCCGCAGGGCCTGCACGCGTTCCTGCGCGCCTATTACCACTACAAGAGCGCGGACTGGAAGGAGAACAAGCCTTTCGCCCTGAAGTCCTGGAGCGCAGGCGAAGTCGCGAAGCTGCCGGAATACTACGTCATGGACCTGCACAGCAACATGGCCGAGACCTCGGCCCGGGCCATGCCGAGCAGCGCGGAAATTGCGGCCTGCGCATGGCTCACCGAAGCCGAACTCGGCGTCTACGCTGCGCAGTTCGGTCGCACCGGATTCCAGGGCGGATTGCAGTGGTACCGCTGCCGCACCACCGGACTGCAGAATGCGGAACTGCAGACCTACTCCGGCCGCACGATCGATGTGCCTGCCTGCTTCATCTCCGGCGCGAGCGACTGGGGACCGTTCCAGAAACCGGGCGATATCAAAGCGATGCGCGCGCGGGCGTGTACTCAGATGCGCGGGTGCCACCTGATCGAGGGCGCGGGGCACTGGGTGCAGCAGGAACAACCGGAGGCGGTGAGCCGCCTGCTTCTCGAGTTCCTGGCGTAGCCCCCGGGGGTCAATTGACAGGACGCCACGGCGCTGTTTCACTGAAATTTTCCGGAGGTGGCTGATGGTAGAAACCATGGAACACAATCCGTATAGCGGCTTGTTTTCAGTCTACAAGGTAGAGCGCGATCCACAAGGGCGCGAGGTTATCGTGATGGGCGTGAATGCAACGCTCTCGCAGGCGGCAGCGGCCGGCGTGCCGCTGGCCGGTATGGCTGTCTTCTATTTCTTTGTTGGCATGGGGCCGAGGGGAATGCCGTGGTATATGGTCGCGATCCCCGTCGCTTTTGCGCTGATTGGATACTTCGTAAGCGGCTGGATATGCCGCAGATTGACGATGCGCGTCACCGTCGACCCCAAGGCCGGCAAGCTGCTGGTTTCAGCCGCGGGCGAACAGGTTGAGGTCCCCGTCACGGAGATTGAGAGGACCGAATTCGACGTGTTCAGGTCGACCGTCGAGGGAAAAATTTCGACCAGCTACCGGCTCGAGTTCGTGATGAAGAACGGCGAGCGGGTGCCGGCGTCCCCGGCGTACTCAACGGGCTATTCTCTCGCCCACCAGGCGAAAGCCATCGCGGCGATCAATGCCGCGGTCGATGCGGCGCTCAAAGGGCGGATGGTCTGAGGCCCCCGCTCCGGGCGGCCTGGCCTTACACGCCGTCCGGCATGTGGAAGGGCGGCGAATGCTGCCCCGGAGCCTCGCCTGATACGGCAAGCCCGGCCTCGCGCAGGATCACGTCCTTCACGAGCCGTTCAAGGAAATAGGCCCCCTGCGCACTGCGCACGGTAACCGCCTTGCGCCGCGGCAGCTTGAACGCCCGCTCAAGCGTACGCAAGACGCGATCGACCGGCTTGCCCTCGCGGGCCGCACTGGTGAAATACACGCCGCGCAGCATCAGCGGATGGTGGTCGACCAGGGTCGAGAACGCCATCGCAAGAAATTCGACAAGCAACGGACCGAGCGCATGGAACTGCTGCGGGAAACGATAGATTGCGGCGCGCCGCGCGAGGTCGTCCTCCTCCCCGAGCCGTGCCATCATCTGCGCATTCAGCCTGTCCTGCAGCACCTGGAAGTCCGACTCGTAGGTCTTTCCGATGCTGATCGGGTCCGCGTCGGGTGCGAACGTCGTCCCCCATACCTGGGCACGCGCTGCGTCATCGAGGGATTCGAAAAACTCGGCGAATCCTGCGAGGAGGTCGAGTTTGGTGAGCACAAGATAAACCGGGAAACGCGCGTCGAGCCCCGCATAGAGTTCGGCGAGCCGCATGCGCACGTGCGCGGCAAAATGCTGCCGTTCCGCCTTGCTCCAGAGTAGAAGGTCGGTGACGCTCAGCGTGACGAGCGCGCCGTTCAGCGGGCGGTCCGGACGGTGCTGCTTCAGCAGTGCGAGGAATCCGTGCCACGCGGCCGTGCCTGCGTAGACGTCACTGCGGCCCCTGGCTTCATGCGCCACGTAACGCCCTGCCGTATCGAGCAGCACCGCAGAGTCCGAAAACCACCATTCGCAGTAGCGTGTTCCGCCAACGCCGACGATCTGCGGGTCGCCATCCTCGAGCAAGCGGGGAAAATTGAGGCCCGACTCGAGCACGGTCGTCGAATTGCCGGCGCCCGGCGCACCGATCAGCGCGTACCAGGGCAGTTCATGGACCGAGCGCTGCACCCCGTCTGCACCCGGGAAACGCAGTTCCTTCAGCGCTGCTGCCGCCTGCCTGAAGCGCTCAACCAGCGCTGCAATATTTTTAGCCGCCTGCGCCTCGGGAACGGCCTGCTCGCCCGGATCCGTCAGGCTGTCCAACAGGTGCCCGCCGGCCTCGCGACCCGCGTCGCGGACCTGGTTGCGTTCTGACATCTGTGTGCTCATGCGCCCTTTCCTCGCGCACCGGCGGCCGGGGCCCGGCCGGGCCCGAGCACGCGGATTTCGACGCGCCGGTTCTTCGCGCGGTTCACATCGGTGTCGTTCGGCGCGATCGGCGCCCGTGCCCCCCTGCCCTGGCTCCTGACTCTCTGCGGGTCGCGCAGTTTGGCCGCCAGCAGGCGCGCCACGGATTGGGCACGCGCTGTCGCCAGTGCATCGTTGGACTCGAATTGCTTCGAATGGATCGGCACGCTCGAGGTATGCCCGACCACGAGAATCGATCCGGGCACCGTGTCTAGCCCTTTGGCGAGCGCTTCGAGGACCGACTTCATTTTTTCGTCCGGCTCCACGCCAGCCACTTCGAATTGCCTTTCATTGCGAATCGCGATGGTTGCGCCGGACGGATCCTCGCTGAGCGTGACCATGCCGCTGCCAATCACCTCCGCGAGCGCCTGCCTGAGTGCCGGCGCAGCGGCCGGTTCCGGCTTCGGGGCGGTCGACGGCTCGGGATTCGGTGCGGCAACCGGCGCCTGCGGCGATGAACTTCCCACAGGCGGTTCGACGCGCTGCGTCTCGACAGGAACCGTGACCTGCGGCGGAGGCGCCTCCGGTGAGGGCGTGCGAAACAGCGCATATCCGACGAGCACGAGCAGCGCGACCACCGCGCTGCCAATCGAGCGCCAGGGAATTTTTTCTGCCTTCGACCGCGATATCGGTGCCGGAACCGCGGTCACGCCGCGCCAGCGCGCAGACAGTCCATCGGCCGGGCGCGGGCGGCGGCGTGAAACCAGCGCATGCAGGTTGGCGCGAAGCCCCGCCAGTTCCGCTTTTCCGTTTGGCGTGTCGCGATAGCGGCCCTCGAATCCTAGCGCCAGGCAGATATAGAGGAATTCCAGCAGGTCGGCGTTGCGTACGGGATTCTTGAACATTTCAGTCAGCAGAGCGAAGAACGCCTCGCCCCCTTGCGTCTCGTTGCGCATACGCTGCAACAGTCCGGATTGCGGCCAGTCCGCACCCCACGGGCTCGCGGCGGCAGCATCGTCCGCAAGGCAGCACAGCGCATAGACAGCAGCCTCAATCGTATCCGGCGTCATGCCGGCTGCACTGGCGCCGGCCTCGAACGCCTCGATCAGATCCTGCAGCGTCTCCTTGAGCAGCGCCGGATCCGGATGGCTCTGCGCCGCGCGGATCTCGGGTACCACGCCGAACACCGGGTTGGCGAACGCAATCAGCGGATTCAGCCCGCCCAGTGCGGAAAGGTTCGCCTGCAGCCCTTCGGGCAGCGCCTTGGGCGCAAACGGGTTTGCGCGGCGGCGCTGCTTCGCACCGGCCACCCCGACGGTCGCATCAGGATCGAAGTCCGCGATCGGTGAAGTCACGGTGATGTCCGGATCGAACTTCCTGGGCGTCGGGTCGAGCGTCGCATCGGGATCGAAGGGCTTGGCCCCCTCCTGCGCCGGCTCGTGGTCGCTGTCGCCCGGGGCGTCAGCCGACGGTGCGGTCTCCGCCGGGGCGAACGCCCCGATCGCGACGCCTGGAAGCGGCCCGATGGGCGTCGCGTCGGGGTCAGGCGCGTGCCGCGCGGGCTTCAGGGTGGCGTCCGGGTCGAAGACCTCCTGCGGCGCGCCGGCACCGGACGGGCTCTGCGCGTTCAGCGGCCCCGAGATCGTGGCTTCCGGATCGACGTCCGGAATCCTCAGGCGCCTGGTGGCGTCCGGATCGGATGGCTTGTCGCGCTTTTCGCTCATCGAATAAATGCGTGAACGGATTCAGTTTGCGATGTCGTGTGCGCAATCATGTGCGAGATCCTTTTCCGGCGCCGCGCGTGGGCCACCGCCGTGCGCTGAAATTCCCGTCTACGCAGCCGGGCCCGTCCAGGTTTCGGACCAGGCCAGCACGCAACTCGAGGATGCCTTGCCGAACCGGTCCTGCATGAAGACTTTCGCCTCGGCGGCCTCGCCGTTGACCGAAAGCTGCGCGCCGCGTGCGGGAACAAAGGTGCTGTAGACGCCGATCGGGCGGTCCATCGCGCCCGGGGGCACCGTCAGCACGAACGGCGGCATCAGATCCCACCAGCTCATGATGATCTCGCCATCGTCGGAAACAATGCGTTCCTCGACGCTGCTGAGCGAATTTCCGCCGCGTTCGAACTCGGCATCCATGATAGGCAGCGATTCGTCTGCAAACGGCTTGTGCAGCAGCGTTTCGATCCTGCGCTGCAGGAACCGCGCCACTCCCGGGTTATCTGCATAGACCCTCGGCCCCTTGCCGGTCAGCGGGCTTTCGATGAACAGGACGTGTCCCTGCCCGGCCGGCGACCACAGCACGCGCCAGTGGCTGACGCGATCGGCGATGGTCTTGCCGCCATCCTCCGAAAGCCTGATAAACGAATTTTCGCCGGTCATGACGACGGCGTGCGGATCAACCATACGTGGCTCGGACATGCGCGCTCTCCTTTAGTTGGGGAAGGATACCATCGCACCCCGCCGGCTTCTCGTCTGCAATGGGGCGAAGCGGACGCGCTGCGGACGCTTCGCCTTCAGGCAGGCGACAACAGTGCGCGCTGCACTGCGTCGAGGTGGCACCATTCGCCCTCCCGAAGGCCCAGCGCCGCCAGTTGCAGCCGACCGATTGCGCTGCGCTGCAGTGCCACGCAGTGGTTCCCGGCGGCCACCAACATGCGCTTTACCTGGTGGTATTTACCCTGGTGGAGCACGATTTCCAGGCTGTTCTCCCCGACGCGGCTGCAGGACTGCGCCGCGATCGGTTCCGGCTCGTCCTCCAGCTGGACCCCGCCTGTCAGCTTGCGGATGAGTTCCGGCGTGACCGGATCGTGGGTCTGCGCCAGATAGGTTTTCGGCACCTGCCGCCTGGGAGAAGTGTGCGCATGGATGAACGCGCCGTCATCTGACAGCAGCAGCAGTCCAGTGGTGTCGTGGTCGAGGCGGCCGACGGACTGTGTGTCACGCCGGGTGAATTGCTGCGGAAACAGCGAAAGCACCCCCGGATAATGGCTGGGCTTGCGCGAACACTCGACCTCCGGGGGCTTGTTCAGCGCGAGGTACAGCTGCCTGTGGTATTCCCAGGGCTCACCCTTGACCGTGAACGCAAGTCCGTCCGTAGCGAGGGGAAGATCGTAATTGTCGGCCGCCACGCCGCCGATCGAGACCGCCCCCTCCAGGATCAGAGCGCGGCACTCCCGCCGGGTGCCGAACCCCTGGGACTGGAGGATCCGGTCCAGCGTCAGCTTTGCCATCCGGCACAATCCCCGGTCAGGACGGCAGGCGACTGCCTGCGCGGGCTACGCAGCAGGCTTCAAAACAATGACAACGCGCCGGTTCTTCGCGCGATTCACCGCCGAGTCGTTCGGCACCAGCGGCTGCGTGTCGGAGGCCCCCTCGCTCGTCAGCCTGGAGGGGTCGCGCAGCTTCGCCGCCATGGCCTTCGCGGCGGCCGCCGCGCGCGCAGCCGAAAGCTCCTTGTTCGTGGGATAGCGCTTGTCGGTGCTCGGCGAAGTATCCGCGTGCCCCGTCACGACAATCGCGCCTGGCACTCTATCCAGGGCTGAGGCCACTTCCTGCAGCACCGGCACCAGCCTGGCGTCCGGGTCCGCGCCGCCCGCGTCGAACTGGCGCGCATCACGCAGCGTGACGGTCGTCACGCCGCCAGCTTCCGACACGGCCACCAGGCCGCGCTTGAGCTGGGCAGAAAGCAATGACTTTACGCTGCCAGACGCTGCGGGCGTGGCTGCTTTCTCCGGCGCCGCAGCAGCCGGGGCAGACGCTGTGGCCGGGACGGACGCTGCGGGCGCGGCGGGCGTCGCGGGGGCGGTGACTGCAGGCGCCGCGGGCGTCTCGGCCGCTGGTGCCGCGGGTGTTGCGGCAGGTGCCGGCGCCTGGGTCGCGGCGACGTCGGCCTTCGGCACGGGCGGCTTCCCCTTGTCTCCGCTGAAGACAAAATACAAAACAACCAGCAGCACAACCACGCCACCGGCAATCGCGTTCCACGGGATGGTGGAGGCAGGCGCGGCAGGCGCCGACTCCGCGGCAGGCGCCGACGCCACGACAGGCGCCGGCGGCGACGCCAGCGGCGGTGGCGGCGGAGCAATCGGCGCGATATTGGTCGCATCCGGGTCGAACTCAGGTTCGCCGCCGGCAGACACCTTCGCTCCCGGCGCATCGGCCGCGCGGATCGGGGCCATCATCACGGTCGCATCCTCATCGACCGCGGGCGCGTCCTTGACCGGCTTCATCATCACGGTCGCGTCCTCGTCGACCGGGGGCGCTTCGGTCAGCCTGCTGCGCTGGATCGACACGGTGGCGTCGTCGTCCTCGGGCGGCGCGGTCAGGCTGCTGCGCTGAAAGGTGACGGTGGCCTCGGGGTCAATCTCCTTCTGGTCAGGCTTGTCGTGCTTGTCTTTGTTGTCGCTCATTTTTTCCGGGCTTGTCGTCTGCGGGATGGCGCATTTATACCACCGAATCGGCACGCCTGAATGTGACCGAATGCAAGCTGCCGCTGTGTTCCGTGCGATGACTTTAGGCTCTGTCCGGAAAGACCCCGTTTCGACCCGCAACCTGCGCGTTGCCGCGTTTAGGCGTAGGCTTGGGGGTTCACTTCAACGTCAACAAAGCGAAACCGCCATGTACCCAAATACCCAGCTCTACATTGACGGCGCCTGGTGCGCCGCCGCTTCCGGCCGCACCCTGCCCGTCATGAACCCGGCCACCGGCAAGCAGATCGGCACGCTGGCGCATGCCGAGAAGGCCGACCTCGACCGGGCGCTTGAGGCCACCGCCAAGGGCTTCGCCACCTGGAAGAAGATTTCCGCTTACGAGCGCTCGAAAATGATGCGCAAGGCCGCCAACCTGCTGCGCGAGCGTGTCGACACGATCGCGCCGCTGATGACCCAGGAACAGGGCAAGGTCCTCGCCGAGGCCAAGATCGAAATCATGGCCGGCGCCGACACCATCGACTGGTTTGCCGAGGAAGCGCGCCGCGCGTATGGCCGCGTGATCCCGGCGCGCGCCGAGGGCGTCTACCAGCTGGTGGTCAGGGAGCCCGTAGGCCCGGTCGCCGCGTTCACGCCGTGGAATTTCCCGATCAACCAGATCGTGAGAAAACTTTCGGCCGCACTGGCCGCGGGCTGCTCGATCATCGTCAAGGCGCCCGAGGAAACCCCGGCCTCGCCCGCCGAGCTGATCCGCGCGTTCGCCGACGCCGGCGTGCCTGCCGGCGTGATCGGCCTCGTCTACGGCGTGCCGGCCGATATTTCGAGCTACCTGATCCCCCATCCGGTGATCCGCAAGATTTCGTTCACCGGCTCGACCGTGGTCGGCAAGCAACTGGCGGCGATGGCTGGCCAGCACATGAAGCGCGTCACGATGGAACTCGGCGGGCACGCGCCCGTCATCATTTTCGACGATGCCGATGCCGAGGTCGCCGCGAAAACCATGGCCGCGAGCAAGTACCGCAACGCCGGGCAGGTCTGCATTTCGCCGACCCGCTTCCTCGTCCAGGAAGGCATCTACGCCAAATTCGTCGACAAGTTCGTCGAGGCGAGCAACGCGCTCAAGGTCGGCAACGGCATGGAGTCGGGCGTCACCATGGGGGCGCTGGCCAACCCGCGCCGCTCGCAGGCGATGGAAGCCAATATGGAAGACGTGAAAAAACACGGCGGCAAGGTGCGCACCGGCGGGCACCGCATCGGCAAGGACGGCAATTTCTTCGAGCCCACCGTGGTGACCGAACTGAAGAACGACGCCCTGGCGATGAACGTCGAGCCCTTCGGCCCGATGGCGATCGTCAACCCGTTCAAGACCCTGGACGACGCGGTGTCCGAAGCCAACCGCCTGCCGTTTGGTTTGGCGGCCTACGCATGGACCAAGTCGGCAAAAACCGCAAACGCGATTGCCTCACAGGTCGAGACCGGCATGATCAGCATCAACCACGTGGCCCTCGGCATGCCCGAGACGCCGTTCGGCGGGGTGAAGGATTCGGGGTATGGCTCGGAGGGCGGGACGGAGGCGATCGAGGCCTACCTGAATTCGAAGTTTGTTACGCAGGCGGGGATCTGATGCTTGCCTGATCCGGCATACTTATTGGCCTGAAAGCCGCTCCTGGAGCGGCTTTTTTATTTGTGAAGTTTGACTTTTACGGGTCTGGTCCAGCCATCACGTCGTATGGAGTTCTTCGCGGATCACCCGGCGAAGCGTGGACTCAATCTGCTCGCCAGTCATTGCCTGGTGTAGCGCCTGATTGATGAGCGTCTGATAGCCACGCTCCCCGGCTTTGGCCTTGAAGAAGGCGATGATCGCGCCATCCAGCATGATTGAGACGCGCTGCTTACCCAAGCGTTCATGGACTGAGGCGGAGAATTGTTCCCGGCTGACATCCTTCAGTCCAACGCGCAGGCGTGGGGGCTTAGAGGTAGCGGGCAAGTGTTTCGATTTCATGAGGTTCCGCCTTTCGCATGGAGATGATGTGAATTTCGTCTTCGGTTTCCGTGTGGCATATCGTCACGATGGTCGTATCGAGAAAGCCGGTGGAATTGAATCGCTGCTCGCCGTCGTAATCCCGAGCATCTTCCACTGTGAATGTCGGCCCGTTGAACACCTGCTCGGCTTGGGCAAAATCAAAGCCGTGCTTTTTCAAGTTGGCCGTGCGCTTTGCCGCCGTCCACGTGAATTTGATGGTCCTTATTATACATATGATGATATGTATTTCAAGTTATCGGCCGCAGTATCGCGACTCGACGAAAACGAAAATATCGGGTCAGAGTCGAGTTTCTCAACAATGCGACTCTGACCCCGATTTTCTCGATTTTCCGTTTTCAGATATTCAGTCAGAAGTAGGTGCGAAGCAAGATCTGCGCGATGCGGGACTCGCTCGCCGCGCCGTAGTCGCTGCCGGGTTTGCCGATGTTGCGCTGATACTGCAGCGCCAAATCGACCTTGGTCCAGTGGTAGCGCGCCTCGACCCACTGCAACCGGCTGGAGTCGACCGCGTCGTAGCGCAGCATCGCATTCAGGTCGAAGTGCTTGAAGAACGCATCGGTCCAGCTGGCGTAAAAAAAAGCACCGCGCCGCGTGGCGAGGTCCTGCGCGTTCGCGACAAAAGTCCGATAGCGCCCGTAGGCGGCAGGCGGGCCACGCCGCAATGCATTCCAACCGTCGCGATCCAGGCCCGCGCCGTTGTAGTCGAGTTCCGCGGTCAGCGAGAGGTTGCCCGAGGTCGTGTACGTCAGGCCGGTAGCGACTCGATTGCGGAACGCGCTGTCATCCGCGCCGCGCAGGGCCTGCGACAACAGGGATTTCGAGCGCCCACCCGACCATTCCGCATAGACGACGGTGGCGTCGTTCGCCAGCACGCTGAGGTTGAAGCCGAGCTGCGTCGACTGGTCCTGTCCGCCTGAGAGCAGGAACTGCGGGTTGATCGCTTGCGAAAATTGATGGCTCGCCGCGACTAGCCAGCGCGTGCGCTGGTTGGTTGCACCGAGGTCGAGGTTGTACGCGCCGGCATTCGGCGCGTCCGCAAGTTTTGGCGAGACCAGCCCGGTCACCGATCCACCCTCCCATAACGCCTGCCCGCGCAGCATCACGCTACCAAGGCGATTCTCTTTCAGGCTGCCCGGATCGATTGACGTCGCAGAGCGCAGCGCGCCGGCGCGAAAATAATCTGTAGGGTTGTAGCCGGTCGCCACGCCAGTGCGCTGGTTGATGCGCCCGAAGTCCGCGATCCGGTCGGGCGCTGCCTGCCAGCTCAGGTAGGCCTCTTTCAGCGTGTTGATGTTGCCGTCGTTCGCCGCGCCATACGAGCGGTTCATGTCCAGCCGATCGGCGAACACCGCGCGCCAGCCAGGCGCGAAGACATGGTCGTAGCGCACATCGAGCGACAGACGCCCGGCGTGCAGCGCAGCGCCGTCGCGGCGCCGCGACGATTCGCGCAGGCCCGCCTCGGCATAGGCTTTCCAGTCGCTCGCCTTCTCAGCCTTCATCTCGGCCTTGTCCGCCAACTGCAAGGCGTCCTCGTCCGCAGCGAACGCGGGCGCGACCCCCGCGGCCAGCAGCAACAGTGCCAAGACGTCGCGCACCCCTCTTCCCCTACTCCGGCTTGAAGCGCGGCAGGTAGTCGCGCTGCAGCCAGGTCTCGGGCACCTCGCGGTAGGCGTAATCGCTGTTGCGCATTACGGTGACCCATTTCGGGTCGAGCCCGTCGATGATCACCGCCTCAGTGGGTCGCTCCACACCCAGATGCTTTTCATAGCGGCGGTAGTAAGCGGTCTTCAGCAGCTGGCCGCTCTCGGTGTAAAAGCGCGCCTTGACCGGCCGGCTGTTCGTTGTGTCGATCCACATTTCGATGTGGTGGTAGGTCACGTCGGCGGCGACACCCTTCAGGGCAAGCTTGTAGCACTGGCGCACCTGCCGTTCGCCGTCCTGGATCGCTTCTTCCGCGGCGAGCTCGGCCTTGTAGTCCTTGGCAAGGTTGACCGTGACCACGTCGCCGTTGGCCGCCTGCCCGAGCAGGCGCTGCTGCGGCGAGAGGCGAACGCTCGCCTTGCTCGCGGGATCGAAGAACCACAGGTCGTTGCCGTTTTTCAGCATCAGCTTGTTGGCGTCGCGCGCCGGGGCGACAAAGCGGATCAGGCTGCGGAACTGGCCGCTGTTGGCTTCGGACTTGGAATACACCGAGAGCGTATTGCCGTCGGTCTGCTTGCCGTTGCGGTACTCGACCAGGCTCACCGTCAGCGAGAACGGCTTGTCGGGATTCCTCACCGCATCACTTGCGGCGAGGATGGCCTGCGCGCTCGGCGCGGCCTGGGCCGCCGCGCCAAATGCACACAGTGCAACGACAACGAGGATTCGTGGAAGGTTCATCGCAGTCCCTTAAACGTGGCGCAGCGCATCGACGATCAAGAGGCGCGAGGCGCGCCTCGCCGGCCACCAGGCGGAGATCACCGCGACGACCGTGAGACCAAGGCCGGTGGTGAGCATCATGCGGGTTTCGCCCCAGACGCGCACCGTCAGCGGCACCGGGTCGACCTGGCCCGGTGGCAGCCAGGTGAGCCCGCCGTGGTTGATCAGCCAGGCGATGCCCAGCGCGACGAGGATCCCGGCCACCGCGCCGATCAGGCCAAGCAGCAGTCCTTCGCAGACAAACAGGTTACGGATCCCGGCGCGGCGCAGGCCCATCGCGCGCAGCGTGCCGATCTCGGTGGTGCGCTCGACCACCGCCATGCTCATCGTATTGCCCACCGTGAACAGCACGATCGCGCCGATCAGCACCGCCATGAAGCCGAAGATCGCCGCGAACATGCCGATCGCCTGGCCGTAGAACGGATTCAGCGCCTCGAAGTCCTGCACTTCCAGCGGCTCGCCCTTGAGGGAGGTCGCGAGCAGCGCGTTCAACCGCGCGCGGGCGGCAGGGATCTGCGCGGTGTGCTTCAGCTGGATCACCACCGCGGTAGCCTGCGGCTTTTCGCTGCCGTAGAGCAAGCGCTGGGCTTGCGCGATATGCATACCGACGAACATGTCATCCAGCTCCTTGAAGCCCTGGCGCTCGGCTTTCAGGACATGCAGCGAGGCGACATTCGGCGCGCCGTGCACGTTGGCCGCCAGCAGCTCGATCCTCGCTTCGGTCTTCTTTGTTACCGGACGCGCTTCCTGCGCGGCCAGTGCCGCGATGTCTGCGGGCGCGCTCGCGCCTCCAGCCATCTCGGGCTTGATGACGCGCGTCGGGTGCGGCTTGCAGTTCGGCACCACCAGCTGGCCGCACAGTTCGAGCACCCGCGCCACGCCATTGCCGACTACCACCGAATCCGGCGCACTGCCGGTCAGCGGGGACTGCCCGATATTGAGTGGCAGCTGGTAGTCGTTCCAGGTGCGCATCCGATTGCGGTCCTCGACCACCACGCCAGATCCGATGATCGTGCGCGAGACGCCGGCGTCGAAGTTGCCTGCGATGCCGCCCAGGGAAATTGTCGGCGTGACTACCGTGATCATTGGCGCGAGTTCCGGGTCGCGGCTCACCACGTCGATTACTTTCTGGTAGTCGGTGATGCCCCATGCCGCGGGATTGCCGGTGCCGTAGAGGAAGTAGTCTTTGCGCTGGACCTGCAGGTGCCCGCCGCGCAGCACGTAGCCGGTCTGCAGGCCGTAGGTCACGTTTCGGCTATAGCCGCCGAACACCAGGATCGTGACCACGCCGATGCCCATCGCGAGCAGCGTGGTGAGCGAGCGGCGACGGTTGCGCAGCAGGTTGCGCAGTGCAAGGCTCAGAGTCCTCATTTCACACCCCCTTCCGACCTGCGCTCGATTTTTTCGATCTTCCCGTCGCGGATCATCACCGCGTCGTCGGCCGCCGCCAGCACCTTGGGGTCGTGCGAGGAAAACACGAACGACACATGCAGCTCGCGCTGCATCTCGCGCATCAGCGCGATGATCGAATCGCCGGTCACGCTGTCGAGGTTGGCGGTGGGTTCATCCGCGAGCACCAGCTTGGGCGAAGGGGCCAGCGCGCGCGCAATCGCAACGCGCTGCCTTTGGCCGCCGGAGAGCTGCCCCGGGTAATTGCGCGCCTTGTCGGCCAGGCCCACCGCGGCCAGCATCGCGTCCACCTTGCGTTTTCGCTCCTCGGCCGGGACGCGCGCGAGCAGCAGCGGGTACTCGACGTTTTCGTACGCGGTCAGCACCGGCAGCAGGTTGAAGTTCTGGAACACGAAGCCGATGTTCCTTGCGCGGAAATCCGACAGCGCGTCGTCCGAGAGCTTCTGCACCGGTTCGCCCGCCACCGTGATCTCGCCCTGGTCCGGCTGGTCGATGCAGCCGATCACGTTCAAGAGCGTCGTCTTGCCGCTGCCCGAGGCGCCGGAAATCACCGTGAAGCAGTCCGGCCGGATATCGAGGTCGATGCCGACCAGCGCCGGAACGTCCACTGCGTCGAGGTGGTAGGTCTTGCCGATGTTCCTGAGTGCGACGACGTGCATTTCAGCCCCGCGTGGAGTGGTGATGCTCGCAGCCTAGCGCGGCGGTATTGCGGCGGGTAGGGTGGTGCGACGAAGAGCCGGAATCCGGGGGTGAGATGCAGGAAATCGGGGGTGGAGGCGACTACAGACCGGTTCCGCTCTCAGGCAGCCTTGAGCACTTCGACTTCGCGATCGAGCCTGCCCGCAATGGAGTCCTTGGCAATGGACCGCATCGGGACGGTCGAACTCAGTTCACTTCGATCTCGGCACGCCGACCAAGAGCAGCCAATGCCCGCTCCAAGGTAGGCACCTTTGTCTGGTGTTTCGGATCGAGCATGCGTCGCGCCTCTTTCTCGTTCACCTGCATGCGACGGGCAAGCTCGGATTTCGAAATTCCCGACTCGCGCACTGCGATGTAGACCGCAGCCTTCAGCGCTGTCGTAATCGGTGTCGTTGCGAGCCGCTCACCCCGCCTGGCCTGCGACGGGGCGGGAATTTCCAGACCGTCTTCGATACGGCCCTCGATGGCCGCTTGCAGCGCGCCCTCGGCCTCGGCAAGCGCCTGACCTTGCGTGTCCCCTTGGGTGATCGCTTCCGGAATATCGCGGCAGGTGACTACATAGCCGCCATCCTTTCGATCGGGCGTGAGCTTCACGGCGTAGCTGAATCGCAGCATGGATGTTCTCGCTAAAGCAGGTCGCGTTCGGTGAGCCCAAGTTGTTTGAGCATGGCGTGATAGGTGCCGGTCTTCAATTCGTCCTTCGGATTGCGCACGGTAGTACGAAGTTCGCCCAATACAAGCAAGCCGTGCGAGCCCTTGCCGCGGTCCGGCCGCCAGTCGACCGATTTGCCATTGCGTTTGGCGTACTTCTGTACCCGGCGGATAAACTCGTTCCCGCGCATGAACTCAGTTTCGTACAAAAATGTCCGAGTGTCAAGACGACAGTCTCACGCAGGCGAACAAAGGCGCGCACCACGTGCAAACGCATAGATGTTCCGGTACCGAAACACAAACTGACATTAGAGCTACTCCAGCTCTAGTATTCGGCATAAACATCTTTCAAAATTACCCCAAATCCCCTCACCCCAGCGCGAGCGCCATCACCCCGAACGCGATGCACGCGGCGCCCGCGATCCGGGCGACCCGGTCACCCTCCCCCAGCAACTGCCCGCCGATCAGCGCGGCAAACAGCATTGACACTTCGCGGGCCGGGGCCACATGCGACAGGGGCGCGACCTGCATGGCGTACAGCACCAGCACGTAGCCGACCGGGCTGATGGTCGCCACGATCAGCGCGTACTTCCACTGCGCGCGCCAGTGGATCGCCGCGGTAGCGCGGTCGCGCAGCACGGCGGGCAGCAACAGCGCGACGCGCACGAACTGGCCGTAATAGTCGAGCAGGATCGGCGACATCATTACGAACTTCACCGCATAGCCGTCGACCACGGTGTAGCTCGCGATGAACACGCCGGTGAGCACGCCGTAGAACATGCCCTTGCGCACGGCGACGCGCTTGGCCGGATCGTGCGCTACGCGGAACAGCGCGGGGCCGCCGGCGATGAAGAACACGCCACCCACCACCATGAGGATCCCGACCATCCCGAACGCGGTGATCCGCTCGCCGAGGAACAGGATCGCGACCATCGACGAGAGCAGCGGCCCGGACCCGCGCGCCAGCGGATACACCACGGTCAGGTCGGCCACGCGGTAACCGCGCAGCAGCACGATGTAATAGAAGACGTGCAGCACGCCGCTTGCGACGATGAATCCCCACTCCACCCGGCCCCAGGTGGGCAGCACATCCCAGCCCAGCCAGATGCCCAGCGGCGCCCAGATGACTGTGCCCATGATGCCGGTGAGCGTCGCGAAGCGCACGTCGCCGTGGGCTTTCTTCGCGGCGATGTTCCAGATCGCGTGGATCAGGCCGGCGAGGATGACGAGGGCGAGGGACGAGGCGGGCATCGGGGCGTCGAGCCGGGTTCAAGGCTGCACGCGGCGCGTGCGGGCCCCGATTGTCGCCCATGCACTATTCGCCGGCCCAACAATTCGCCGAGAACCGTTATGTTCGGCAACGAACATATTGTCGCTTGTGTGCGCGCTAGTCTTTGAACACGGAGCGACCGGGAGGAATCATGCTTGAATCCGATGAGAAACTGATTGAAGCGTACCGAACCTGCATCCAGGAGAATACCAATTGGGTGAATGTCGTGCCGGGTGGCGCGGAACGTTTGCACGACCACCAGGTTCAAGCAATCGAGGATGCGCTATCCGGTCAGGTCAATGCTGCGAAGCGCATCGAAGCGGTCAAGAGCATCGAGGAATTGCAGGAAATTCAGACCGCTCGGATTCGCGACGAAATGGAAAAAGCCGTTGTGTACTGGAGCTGCCTTTACGCACTTGCGAGAATGAACCTGATCGAGGCCACCCACTGCCTGCAATCGTCCGCACTGGAAGTCGAAGACGGATATCTGCAGACGCTGGGTTCGAATCAGGCTTCCGCCTGAATTGACAAACAGGGCCGGTCCGAGGCATGGGAAATCCAGCCTGCCCCCTTTTTTTGCAAGGAACCGCCGCCATGCCCGTCACCATCCGCCCGATCGAAACCCGTGACCGCGCCGCTTGGGAGCCGCTCTGGGACGGCTACATCCGGTTCTACGAGCGTGAACCGCGCACGGACATCACACAGCACCTCTGGGACCGCATGTTCGATCCCACCGCACCTGTACACGGCATCGTGGCCGAAGACGCAAAGACCGGCTTGATCGGCCTCGCCCACTACGTGATTCACGAGAACACTTCCCAGCTGATGCCGGTGTGCTACCTGCAGGACCTGTTCGTCGACCCGGCAATCCGCGCCAAGGGAACCGGCGAGCAGTTGATCGACTGGCTGGTCGCCAAGTGCAAGGCCGAGGGCTGGCCGCGGCTGTACTGGAACACCAAGGAAAACAACTACCGCGCGCGCGGCCTGTACGACAAGTATTCGCCGCGCGATCCGTTCATACGCTACACGCTGAATTTCCCCGCGTAGGACAGCGCAACCGCCTCGGCGACTTCGATACCATCGACTGCGGCGGAAAAAATCCCACCCGGACACCCGTGGAGAGCAATGTCGCCAAGAACGACGTTTTGCAGCGCGTGTTCCGGTACCGAAACACAAACTGACATGAGAGCTGCTCCAGCGCTAGTCTTCGGCATAAACATCTTCCAGAATCCTCCCAAATCCCCTCACCCCAGAGCGAGCGCCATCACCCCGAACGCGATGCACGCGGCGCCCGCGATCCGGGCGAGCCGGTCGCCCTCCCCCAGCAACTGCCCGCCGATCAGCGCGGCAAACAGCATTGACACCTCGCGCGCCGGGGCCACGTGCGACAGCGGCGCGACCTGCATCGCGTACAGCACCAGCACATAGCCGACCGGGCTTCCACCGGGCCCCAGGTCGGCAACACATCTCAGCCCAGCCAGATGCCAAGCGGCGCCCAGATCAGCGAGCCCATCAGGCCGGTGAGGGTCGCAAAGCGCACGTCGCCGTGGGCCTTCTTGGCGGCGATGTTCCACACTGCGTGGATCAGGCCGGCGAGGATGACGAGGGCAAGCGAGGAGGCGGGGCGCGTGCGTGCCCCGATTGTCGCCCAAGGAATGACCAATTTCCTGCGCATTCGATTCGAGGAATCGTTCAGAGACTCCCTATTCTAAAACCCGCTGCCCCAAGCGAATTAAGTTAGAGTAGTCGGCTATGTACGGTAACGTACGTTGTCACGTTCCACACCGGCCAGACCATTAATTCGGTAACAGACGAGTACTGCAACATGGCTAGAATCCGCGAGTCGGTGTCGATCTACGAAGTGATCATCCGCGTTTAGTGCGAGGTTTGAATCCATGGGAGAAGAAGCCGATTTCTACGCGCTGGTAGCCGAAGGCATCCCGAACATGGTCTGGACCGCCGGGCCAGACGGCCAGCTCGACTATTTCAATACGCGTGTGTTCGAGTACACCGGTCTCACCGCTGCCGAACTCAGGGGCTGGAACTGGAAAGGTGTCATCCATCCTGAGGACCGGGCGGCCTGCGAGGAGCGCTGGCGGCAATCCCTTGTGAGCGGCGAGCCCTACGCGATCGAAGCCAGGATCCGTCGCGGCAGCGATGCAACGTACCGCTGGCACCTGCGTGCCGCACGGCCGCTGCGCAAACCGGACGGAAGCATTGCAAGGTGGATAGGCACCAGCACTGACATAGAGGACAGGAAGCGCGAGCACATTGAGCCCTACATGTCCCTCGTGTCCCTCTCCCCCGATGCGATCGTGATCCGTCGGGGCGAAAAACTCGTTTTCGTGAACCAGTCGGCGGCGCACCTGCTCGGCGCGCGGTCCACCCAGGATCTGAATGGGACGCGGTTACTGGATCTGGTTCATCCGGACGATTTAGCCTTGTGTCGCGAGCGGATGAAGCGGTACGACGACTACGGCGAGGTGCTGCCGCCAGCCGAAATGCGGTTGCGCCGCAACGACGGTACGTTTGTGACGATAGAAGCATCAGGTGCGTCCATCAAACTCGATGGCCGCAAGGCGACCCAGACAATCTGGCGGGACCTGACAGAGAGTAAGCGCGCCGAACAGGCGCTGCGCGAGAGGGAATTTGAGCTCAACGAAGCGCAGCGCCTCGCGCAGCTGGGCAGCTGGGTATGGGAAGCGGCGACCGATACCGTGACCTGGACGGAGGAGATTTATCGCGTTTACAGATGCGATCCCGCATCGGGTCCAGTGCGATATTCGGAACATTCAGCCCTGTTCACCGTTGAGTCATGGAGCCGCTTGCAGACGTCGGTCGCAACCGCATTGCGACACGGGGTCGCGTACGAGCTCGAGCTCGAGCTGGCCGGCACGGATCGGAACGGGCGGTGGGTCCACGCGCGCGGTGAAGCCGTGAGGAATGAATCCGGCGCCGTCGTGGGACTGCGCGGCACGCTCCAGGACATAACGAATCAACGCAACGCGCAGGAGGAATTGCGCCAATACTCTGACCGGTTCAAGCAGTTGCACTACAGGCTGGTGGACATGCAGGAGGCTGAACGCCGCAACCTCGCCTCCACGCTTCACGACCTGGTCGGCCAGAAACTGACCGCGCTCAACATCGGGCTGAACATCCTGAAGCGCGAGCTGCACGACACCGCCGGGCCGCACGTGCACTCGCGCCTCGAATCGCTGGCGACGATCGTGGACGAAACCGTCTATACGATCCGCGACGTAATGGAGGACCTGCACCCGCCCGAGCTGGAGGCATTCGGGCTGATGCCGGCGCTGCATTCCCATGCCAATCGCTTCAAGGAGCAAACTGGCATAGCTACGACTGTCAAGGCGGTGGAGCCCTATGGAAGGCTGCCGCGCAACGTCGAACTCGCTCTGTTTCGCATCGCCCAGGAAGCCTTGACCAACGCCGTTAAGCATAGCGGGGCGGCAACGATCCGGATCCGCGCATGGCAGGAAGATGGCCACGCATTCCTCGCGATCGAGGATGACGGCCGCGGGTTCACCGATCCGACAGGGGCGCGCTCGGTGTGGCGGGGCGGATGGGGGCTGCCAGAGATGCGCAAGCGCGCCGAAGCGATCGGCGGGCAGCTGAAAATTGAGTTTCCCGACACCGGCGGCACGCGCGTGCTGGTCCAAGTCGCGACGCGCCATGCTGATTAGCGTGCTTCTGGTCGATGACCACGCGGTCGTGCGCGACGGCGTGCGCCACCTTCTCGAAATGCAAACCGGTATACGCGTGGTCGGGAGCTTCGGCGACGCTCGCGTCGCCGTTGCTTTTGCCAAAGCCAACGATTTCGACGTCGCGGTGATCGACGTGGCGATGCCCGGCATGAACGGCATCGAAGCGGCCCGCCAGATCCGTGACAGCCACCCGGCGGCGCATATCCTGATGCTCTCGATGCATTCGAGCCCCGAGCATGTCTACCAGGCCTTCGAGGCAGGGGCGCGGGGCTATCTGTTGAAAGAATCGGCGGGCAGCGAAGTGATCGACGCGGTACGCACGGTGCATTCCGGCAAACGCTTCCTCGGCAGGAAGATCGACGGAGACGTTCTGGATCGCTATGTACGCGACCGGCGCCGGGACGGCGGCCCGTTGAACCAGCTCAGTGCCCGCGAGCGAGAAGTGCTGCAACTGGTCGTAGAGGGAAAGACCAGTGCCGAAGTCGGTAACGTTCTCAATCTTTCCCCCAAGAGTGTCGACACCTACCGCAGCCGGCTGATGCGCAAACTGGAAATAGACGATGTGGCCAGCCTGGTCAAATTCGCCTTACGCCACGGTGTCACGTCCCTGGATTGATCGCTATCGGCGGCGAGAGCACCGCCAAAAGTGGTAATTCCGGACAAAATTTTGCAATTGAGTCCCTACCAGTCAAGATTTCCTTACATACGCCTGTCATATGTAACCGATAGGATGTTTGCAAGGGGGGGCCCACTCAAAGCCTGCTGCTGCAAAGCAGGAAAAGGTTGCCCATGCTGTCGTCCAGAACGCAATTCAGCCAATCGCGATCGAACTTCGATCTGCGCGAAGCGTGCTGTCCAGGAACGCTCTTACTTGCGTACGAGGCGGTTCAGCCATGAACGTGAACCTCCTCAGGCACAAGTCCATCCCCCATCTCGTTTTCTGCGCGAGTGCGATGGTGATCGGCGTGCTGGGCTGGGTGCTCTATGACTCCGTCATCGAGTCGAAGGAGGCGACACGCCGGGTCAACCATACGGAGGAAGTACTCCTCGCAATCGGCCGGACGAACGAGAATTTGGGCCGCGCGGAATCTGCACAGCGTGGCTACGTACTTTCGGGCAGCGATGCCTTTTTGGCCGAGCGCGACGAGTTGCTCGCCAAAGGCGTCGCCGCCGCCGCGGTTATCGTGAAACTCACGGCGGACAATCCGATGCAGCAAGCCCGGGCGCACCAGCTCGAGGAACTGCTCGCGGAACGCGTAACAATTATGAAGGAGATCGTCGCGCGGCGCTTGGCCGAGGGCATCGAAGTTGCCGGTCGCTTGTCGGTCGGCGAAGCACAACAGGCCAGTGCGGGGATTTACGACTTGACCGAAGCTATGAGGCGGGAGGAACGGAGGCTGCTTCAGCAACGCAGCGCCGATGAAGACCGCCGCAACCAGGGCATCCTGGCCTTTCTCGCCATCGCGGGTGGCGTCATCGCGATCATCCTGCTTCCCGGGTACCTCGGCTTCGTGTTTCAGACCCGGGCGCGCGAGCGCGCCGAGACCAAGCTGGCCGCGATGGCCGAGAGCCTGCCCGGCGCCGTGTACCAGCGCCGCACGAATCCGGACGGCAGCACGGCCTTCGAATTCGTGAGCAAGTCGGTGGCGAAGCTCTACGGCATCGAACGGGATGTGCTGCTGCGGGATTCCAAGCGGTTCTGGGACGCGATCCACGACGAGGACAAGCCAGGATTCCTGGCGGCGCTGAAACATGCCGCCGAAACCCTGCAGCCGCATCGCTACGAATTCCGCATCAAAGACCCGGACGGATCGACCCGATGGGTGAGCACCGCGGCCTCTCTCAGAGAGGAACCCGACGGCAGCATCCTGTGGAACGGCTACTGGTCCGACATCAGCGAGCAAAAGCGGATGGAACTCGCGCTGCAGGAGGCCAGGGACGCGGCCGAGAGCGCCAACCGCGCCAAGAGCGTGTTCCTCGCCACGATGAGCCACGAGATCCGAACGCCGATGAACGGGGTGCTCGGCATGCTGGAGCTGCTCAGCCTGACGAGACTCGAGCCTGCGCAGCGCACCACGCTCGGGGTGGTGCGCGAATCGGGCAAGTCGCTGCTGCGGATCATTGACGACATCCTGGATTTCTCCAAAATCGAAGCGGGCAAGCTTGAGGTCAGGCCCGAGCCCGCCTCCGTCGCCACCGCGGTCGAGGCCGTGCGGAGCATTTATGCCGGCAACGCCAGCAGCAAGGGACTGTTGATCACATGCAGCGTGGACCCGGGCATCAGCCCGGCGCTGCTCTTCGATCCAATGCGGGTGCGCCAGATCCTCAATAATTTCGTCAGCAACGCGCTCAAGTTCACGGCCCAAGGTCGCCTCGAGATCAGGGCGGAGCTCGTCGGGCGGACCGACGCAGAGGATCGGGTGCGGTTTTCGGTACAGGACACCGGCATCGGTATCTCCCCGGAAGACCAGGCGCGCTTGTTCCAGCCGTTCGTGCAGGCGGCGGGCGGGACTGCGGCCAAATTCGGCGGCACAGGCTTGGGGCTAACGATCTGCCAGCGCCTCGCACAGATGATGGGTGGCTCGATCCAGATGACGAGCGAGCCTGGCGTGGGGACGACCGTGATCCTGGAGTTGACCCTGCCGTTTGCGGACCCGAAGGATTTGCCAAAAATCGATCCCGTCGGTGATCGGGGGTGGCTGGATAACATCCCCAACATGCGCCGCATGGCGCCGGACAGCGCCCAGGCCCAGGCCGAAGGCACGCTGGTGCTGCTGGCCGATGACCATCCGGTCAATCGCGAACTGCTGCTGCGCCAGGTGAACACGCTGGGCTATGCCGCCGAGTGCGCCAACGACGGCGTGGAGGCGCTGGAAAAGTGGAAGTCGGGCCGGTTCGGGATCGTCATCACCGATTGCAACATGCCTAAAATGGACGGCTACGAGTTCGCGCAGGCCATCCGCAAGCTCGAATCTGCAGGGGGGAGCGACAAGCCGGGCGGATCGCGCGTCCCGATTATCGCCTGCACGGCCAACGCGCTGGGCGGCGAAGCGGAGAACTGCTTTGCGGCCGGCATGGACGACTATCTGGCCAAGCCGGCGGAACTGAAGGACCTGGCAAAGAAGCTCGATCAATGGCTGCCGATTCCGCAGCCGGGCGCATCGATCTCGCAAGTCTCGCAGGTCGCACCGATCGATCCCGCAGTCATCGCGGGCCTCACGGGGGGCGACGCGGCGGTGGAGCGCAAGGTTCTGGAAATATTCCAACGCACTAACGCGATGGACGCCGCCGTTCTCGGGCAGGCATTGGCCGAGCGCGACATCGCGCAGGTCGTACAGTCCGTCCACCGCATCAAAGGCGCAAGCAAGACGATGGGCGCCAGCGCGCTGGCAGCCGTGTGCGAGCGCCTGGAACACGCCGGCCGGGCCGGCGACTGGTCCGCGATCGAAGCGGACATGCGTGCATTCCACGAAGCGCTGGCGTGCCTGGAATCCGTTTACGCGGAGGCAGAATGCACATCGCCGAGCTGAGGTTTCTTACGGTCGAGGATCACGAGCTGCAGCGCTTCGCGCTGACCAGCATTCTGACCGGCCTGGGTGCTACAAGCGTTTTTGCGGCAGAGGACGGTCACGGGGCGTTGAAGATCGTCAGGGCGCCGGACCCGCCGATCGATATCGTCATTACCGACCTTGACATGCCCGGCATGGACGGCATGGAGTTCATCCGCCACCTGGGCGAAGCGGCCATTCCGGTGTCGGTCATCCTGGCCAGCGCAAATGACCTCGCCCTGCTCGCCTCGGTCGAGACCATGGCCCGGACCTTCGGCGTGAAAGTTCTTGGCGCTATCGAGAAGCCGATCACGTCCACAAAGCTGAAGACGCTGATCGAGCTGCACAAGCCGATTCAGCCGAAGGCGGCGCGTGCGCAAGCCGCTGTGCCATTCACGCTCGAAGAAATTGCGGAAGCACTGAAGAAGGATGAGTTCGAGCCGTTCTTCCAGCCCAAGGTGGATCTCGCGACCGGGCGGGTCACGGGCGCAGAAGCGCTCGCGCGCTGGCGCCACCCGCACAAGGGGATCGTGGCGCCCTATGCCTTCATCGGACTGATGGAGGAAAACGGGCTGATCTATACGCTTTCGCAGGCCATGCTGAGGAAATCGGCGGCATTCTGCAGAGACTGGCGAGCGGCGAGCGGGCTGGAGGTCACCGTGGCGGTCAACCTGTCGATCAAATCCCTTGACAACGTGAAGCTCGCCGAGCAGGTGACCGAGTTGGTTCGCAACGAGTCGACCGAACCGCAACACATGGTCATCGAGGTGACCGAATCGGCGACGACCACCGAGACGGGCAAGGTACTCGAGAACCTCTCGCGGCTGCGCATGAAGGGCTTTGGCCTGTCGATCGACGACTACGGCACCGGCTACTCGTCGATGCAGCAGCTCACCCGCATTGCGTTTACCGAGTTGAAGATCGATCAGTCTTTCGTCGCCAACGCGGCCATACAGGACTCGGCCAGGATCATTCTCGAATCCAGCCTCGCGATGGCGAGGAAGCTCAAGATCAGGTCGGTGGCCGAGGGCGTCGAGACCCAGGAAAACTGGGATCTACTCCGCAGCCTGGGCTGTGACATCGCGCAAGGCTATTTCATTGCCCGACCGATGGAGGCCAGTGCACTACTGACTTGGCAAAGCGAGGAACTTGTCCAATGAACTTGACCGACGGGCATTCCGACGAGCGGGAGCCGCGCGACGAATTCATCCGCTACACGCTGAATTTCCCCGCGTAGGACAGCGCAACCGCCTCGGCGACTTCGATGCCGTCCACCGCCGCCGAAAAAATCCCGCCCGCATAGCTTGCGCCCTCGCCCGCCGGGTAAAGCCCCGCAGTGTTTACGCTCTGGTAATCCGCGCCGCGCCGGATGCGGATCGGGGACGAGGTGCGCGTCTCGACCCCGGTCAGCACCGCATCGGACATCGCAAAGCCGCGGATCTGCCTGTCGAAGGCGGGAATCGCCTCGCGAATCGCCTCGATCGCATATCCCGGCAGCACACTGCTCAAGTCCGTGGGCGTAACGCCCGGCGTATAGGACGGCACGACCTCGCCCAGCCCGGTTGATGCGCGCCCCGCCCGGAAATCGGCCACGCGCTGCACCGGCGCGTTGTAGTTTCCGCCGCCCAGAACGAAGGCCTGCGATTCCCAGGCGCGCTGGAAGTCAATGCCCGCCAGCGGCCCGCCGGGATAGTCCTCGGGCGTGATGCCGACGACCAGCCCTGCGTTGGCGTTGCGCTCGTTCCTTGAATACTGGCTCATGCCGTTGGTCACCACGCGCCCTACTTCCGAGGTCGCCGCAACCACGGTGCCACCCGGACACATGCAAAAGTTGTACACCGCGCGCCCGTTCTTGGCGTGGTGCACCAGCTTGTAGTCCGCGGCACCGAGGATCGGATTGCCCGCATAGCTGCCGTAACGCGAGGCGTCGATCAGCGACTGCGGGTGCTCGATGCGCAGGCCGATCGAGAACGGCTTGGCCTCGATATGCACGCCGCGCTCGTGCAGCATCGCGAATGTGTCGCGCGCGCTGTGCCCGACCGCGAGCACCACGTGGTCGGCCTCGATCCGCTCGCCGCTCGCGAGCACCACGCCGCGGACCTGGCCGCCTTGCGCAGTACGATCGATATCGATATCCACGACCCGGCTACCGAAGCGATACTCACCGCCCAGCGATTCAATCGTCGCGCGCATCTTCTCGACCATACCGACCAGGCGGAAGGTGCCGATGTGCGGCTTGGCGACATACATGATCTCCTCGGGCGCGCCCGCGGTCACGAATTCCTTGAGCACCTTGCGGCCGTAGTGCTTGCGATCCTTGATCTGGCTGTAGAGCTTGCCGTCCGAAAACGTGCCCGCCCCGCCCTCGCCGAACTGCACGTTCGATTCCGCGTCCAGGATGCGCTTTCTCCACAGCCCCCAGGTGTCCTGGGTGCGCTCGCGCACCGCCTTGCCGCGCTCGAGGATGATCGGCCGGAACCCCATCTGCGCAAGGATCAGCCCGGCGAACAGGCCGCAGGGCCCGGTGCCGATCACCACCGGGCGCAACGACGGGACGGGCATCGCCGCAGGCGCGCGCGCGACGAATTTGTATCCCATGTCCGGTGTCTGCGCGACGTGCGCGCGCTCGCCGATCTTCGCAAGCAGCGCCGCCTCGTCCTTCACTTCGACATCCACCGTATAGACAAGGAAGATCGCCGAGCGCTTGCGCGCGTCGCTTGCGCGGCGAAACAGCGTGAACGCGACGATTTCCGCGGCGTCGATCTCCAGCCGCTTGAGGATCGCGGCCTCGACCGCGCCCTCGGGATGGTCGAGCGGCAGCTTGATTTCGGTGAGCCTGAGCATAGGGCCGAACAGTATCAGGACTCCGGCAGTTTAAAATGCGGCGCCATGAGCACCGTAGAACCCGAACGCCTCTCCAAGCGCATGAGCGCCCTGGGCCTCTCTTCGCGCCGCGAGGCCGACGAATGGATCGAGCGCGGCTGGGTGAAAGTCGACGGCGTGGTCGCGATCCTCGGGCTCAAGGTCCTGCCGCACCAGAAGATCACGATCGACCAGAAGGCCACTTCACAGCAGGCCCGCCGCGTGACCGTGGTGCTCAACAAGCCGGTGGGCTATGTCAGCGGGCAGGCGGAGGACGGTTACCAACCGGCCAGCGTGCTGGTCCTGCCGGAAAACCAGTGGCGCAACGCAGACAGCAAGGGCGCCCCGGCGCGCCGCCAGGACCTGCTCGGCCTCGCGCCCGCGGGACGCCTCGATATCGATTCCACCGGCCTCTTGGTGCTGACCCAGGACGGGCGCGTCGCCAAGCAACTCATTGGCGAGGATTCGCAGGTCGAAAAGGAATACCTCGTGCGCGTGAAGCACACCAAGCCAGGCCGCTTGCCGGCCGCCGAGATGAACCGCCTGCAGCATGGCTTGAAGTTGGATGGCAAATCCCTCCGCCCGGCCAAGGTCTGGTGGCAGAACGACGACCAGCTGCGCTTCGTGCTGAACGAAGGAAAGAAGCGCCAGATCCGGCGCATGTGCGAACTAGTCGGCCTGCAGGTGCTCGGGCTCAAGCGCGTGCGCATCGGGCTGGTGATGCTGGGCGAACTGCCGCAGGGAAAATGGCGGTTTCTGGGCCCCGGGGAGCGGTTCGCTTGAGCACACTTTCCCGGTTGCGTGATTCGCTATACTGCCCCGCACAGCCCGCCTTTCACCCCTACGCCTGAGGAGTCCGCCATGTCCGTGCACAAACTCTCGTCCACCCGCGCCGTCGATCCCGTCAGGGAAGCGAAGATCCAGCTGGCCGCAGCGCACCGCCTGGCCGTCTATCACGACCTGGAGGAAGGCATCGACAACCATTTCACGGTGACCGTGCCCGGTCACGACGACCGGTATCTCATCCTGCCTTTCGGACTGCACTGGTCCGAGGCGCGCGCGAGCGACATGATCGTGTTCGACGAGAGCGGCAAGACGCTCGAAGGCGAAGGCGTGGTGGAACTCTCGGCGCAGTGCATCCACGCGCCGATCCACCGCATCAGCGGCGCGCGCGTGGTGCTGCACACCCACCAGACCTGGGCGCTGGCGCTCAACATGCTGAAGAACAACCGGCTCCTGCCCTCCAGCCAGACGGCGTCGTTCTTCCACGGCCACATCGCCTACGACGACCACTACGCGGGCACCGCCGATACGCTGGCCGAAGGCGAGCGCCTGGCCGGGCTGCTTGGCAAGCACCAGGTGGTGTTCATGAAGAATCACGGCGTGCTGGTCACCGGCGATTCGATCGCGCAGGCCTACCGGCGCATCTACAAGCTCGAGCGCGTCTGCCGCGCGCAGATCCTGGCGATGAGCTCGGGCCAGCCGCTCGAGGTGCTGACAGAGGCGATCGTCGCCCAGGTGCAGTCACCTCCGGTGGACGACCGCCACTCGCGCGGCGAGCGCGACCGCCTGTACTTCGAGGCGATGATGCGGGTGCTTGACCGGGAAAACCCCGGCTACGCCGACTGACCCGCGTTAATGGTCACCTGTCGCGCAGAGGTCAACTGCGCGGCGGGAACCCGGTCAGGTAGCCGACCGCGGCGCCGTTGCGGTCCTTGTAGTTCGCGCGGATCAGCGGGTCGAGCACGCGCTCGACCTTCTCATGCAGCTTGCCTTCCCAGTCCCCGGCATGCTGGAAGTTGCTCATGATGTAGGTCCAGCCGTTGATCTCGTCAACCGCATGCAGTCCCGTGGACTCCGCGCCGGACGGGCATGACAGCACCCGCGCAAGCACGCCGCTATCGACGTTCCAGGCCCAGAGGAAATTGTTGACGTGCATGCCGCTGTCCTCGCCAATGAACAGCGTGCGCATCTTTTCTGAAAACTTTAGGTTGTCCGGGTTGGCGATCCTGTCGGCGTGTGCGAGGTTGCCCAGCGCATCCGGCGATTTAAGGTCCTCGCCCACCAGCGCCGCAGGCGCTGCCATGTCGACCGGCACCCAGTCGCTCGCGATCGCCGCGCCCGCGCGGTCGCGCTGCGCGCCGCGCAGGTTGAGCGCGTAGACTGCGCCTGCCTTTGGCCCCTGCACGCGGATGTCGCCCGAGCCGTCGAGCATCGAGGTCTGCACATAGGACATCGCGGAATACGCGATCTTGTCCTTCGCGTTGACCGCCGTGCCCTCCATCTTGGTAAACCCCAGGCTGCCACCCATCAGCGCTGCGTAGCGGTGAGTCTCGAGGAAGGCAGCGGCTTTTTCCATGCCCGGGCGCAGCTTCACCCACTGGTGCTTGCCGGCGTAGGGAATCCGCGTGTAACCCGCGCCGCCCGGGTCTTTCGTCTTCACGTCCATGATGTCGTCGATCTTGAGTCGATCGGCCAGCGCGCGGATTTCGTCGCTGGTGGCATGACCGAGGCGGATCCATGACAGTGTCGCCGCCCCCGGGCCGGTCGCGGAGGTCTGCGCCCATTTCGCGACATACAGCGTTCCCGATGACAGGTCGGCCTCGCGATCCGCGATGAACATGAAGAGACCACCGTTGGTCCAGTCATCGCCCTGCAATACCGTGCGCCTGTCCGGCATCACCTGCACCAGTTCGTGCGAGA
>JBBQVP010000021.1:0-36640 GCA_038211455.1 Burkholderiales bacterium | reverse complement strand
GCATGCAGCGCCTGGCGCTTGAAGCCGCCCAGCGTGAACGACTTCGCGCCGCGCCGGTAAACCGGATCCCCGACCAGCGGATGCCCGATCGACTGCAGGTGGACGCGGATCTGATGGGTGCGGCCGCTCTCCAGCGTGCAGGAGAGCAGCGTGGCCCCCGGCAGGCGCTCGGCCACCTCGTAACTCGTGCGCGCCGGCTTGCCTCGGTCGGTCACGGCCATGCGTGTGCGGCTGCGCGCGTCGCGGCCGATCGGTGCATCAACCACCCCCTTGCCCCCGCGCACGCTGCCCCACACCAGCGCCGCGTAGCTGCGGCCCATGCTGCGATCCTGCAACTGGCGCACAAGGCTGGTCTGCGCAGTCAGCGTCTTGGCGACCACGAGCAGGCCGCTGGTGTCCTTGTCGAGGCGGTGCACGATACCCGCCCGCGGCACTCCGGCAAGGGCCGGGGCGTGCGCGAGCAGCGCGTTCATGAGCGTATGGTCCGGATTGCCGGCGCCCGGATGAACGACCAGGCCCGCCGGTTTGTCGATGACCAGGATCTCGCCATCCTCATGCACGATTGCAAGGGGCATGCGTTGCGCGGCGGGTGAAGCAGGGCGCGATTCCGGCATCATCAGGACGACACGCTCACCGCCCCAGACCTTGCGCCGTGCCGCAGGCTCACCGCCGTCCACCTGGATCACGCCCTCCCCGAGCCAGGCCTGCAGGCGACTGCGAGAATGCTCCGGGAACATACGCGCCAAGGCCTGGTCCAAACGCAGACCCGCGCATTCCGGCGGGATGGCGGCGCTGATTTCGCCCGCCCCGGCCGCGATCGGATCAACCGGAACGCTATAATCCGCACCGCCCCGCGCCTTGCTGCCGATGGCGGTTTTCGCACTGCGCCCCGCATGGGCGCCCTTCGTTGAGGTCTTGGCCATGTCCCTGAGTGTACTTCCCCGCCTGCTTGTCATCGCTGCTTTCGCGGCCATGACACTGCTCGCCGCCGGCTGCAGCGGCCTGGACTCCAAAACCGACGAGACCGTCGGCTGGTCGGCGAACAAGCTGTACGCTGCCGCCAAGGAGTCCATCGGCAGCCGCGACTGGGAAAAAGCCGTCAAATACCTTGAGAAACTCGAATCGCGCTACCCCTACGGGAGGTATGCGCAGCAGGCACAGCTCGAAATTGCCTACTGCTACTACAAGCAGAACGAGCGTGCCTCTTCAGTCGCCGCGGCCGACCGCTTCATCAAGCTGCACCCCAACCACCCGAACGTCGACTACGCCTACTACCTCAAGGGACTCGTGAACTTCAACGAAGACGGGGGCCTGTTTGCCAGATTCTCGAATCCCGACATGACCGAGCGCGACCCGAAGGGCGCGCGCGAAGCGTTCGCCAGCTTTCGCGACCTGGTGACCCGGTTTCCGGAATCGAAATATGCGGCGGACTCCGCGGCACGCATGAAATACCTGGTCAATGCCCTTGCACAGAACGAGGTGCATGTCGCGCGCTATTACATGAAACGCAACGGTTATGTCGCAGCGGCAAACCGGGCTCAGTACGTCGTGCAGAATTACCCGCGCACCCCCGCGGTCGAGGAGGCCGTGTTCATCATGGTCAAGGCCTACGACAAGCTGGGCATGACCGAACTGCGCGACGGCGCGGACCGTGTCATGCGCACCAACTTCCCGCAGAGCAAGTACCTAACAGGCAAGGCACAGAAGGACGTGCCTTGGTGGCGCCTGTGGGATCCTGACTGGTAAGCGCCGGCTGGAACTGACCGGGCGCGTTACACCGGTGCATCGCGCTCAGGCGGTGCCACCCACGGTCAGCCCGTCGATGCGCAGCGTCGGCTGGCCTACGCCGACCGGCACACTCTGGCCGTCCTTTCCGCAGGTGCCCACGCCGGAGTCGAGCCGCATGTCGTTGCCGATCATTTTTACCCGTGTGAGCGCATCGGGTCCGTTCCCGATCAATGTCGCCCCCTTCACAGGGTAGGTAACCTTGCCGTCCTCGATCATGTAGGCCTCGGAGGCCGAAAACACGAACTTGCCGTTGGTGATGTCGACCTGGCCGCCGCCGAAATTGACCGCGTACAGCCCCTTCTTCACCGACCGGACGATTTCCGCGGGATCATGCGCGCCGCCAGGCATGTAGGTGTTGGTCATCCGCGGCATGGTCACGTGGGCGAACGACTCGCGCCGGCCATTGCCCGTCACCGGCATTTTCATCAGGCGAGCATTCAGGCTGTCCTGGATGTAGCCGCGCAGCACGCCGTCCTCGATCAGCACGGTGCGTTGAGACGGGTTGCCTTCATCGTCGATGGACAGCGAGCCTCTTCGCCCGGGGATCGTTCCGTCATCCACCACGGTGACCCCCGGCGCGGCGACCCGCTCGCCGATGCGACCGGAAAATGCGGAGCTTCCCTTGCGGTTGAAATCACCTTCCAGTCCATGGCCGATAGCCTCGTGCAGCAGGATGCCCGGCCAGCCCGGCCCCAGCACGACGCTCATTGTTCCCGCAGGCGCCGGCTTGGCGGCCAGGTTGGTGACCGCCTGATGGACCGCCTGGCGCGCATAGTCCGCGAGCAACCCGTCCGTGAACATCTCGTACCCCGTCCTGCCACCGCCGCCCGCAGAACCGGATTCGCGCCTGCCGCTCTCCTCGACGATCACCTGTACCGACAGGCGCACCAGCGGCCGCACATCCGCGGCCAGCACGCCATCCGAACGTGCGACCAGCACAACCTCATACTCGCCACCGAGGTTCGCCATTACCTGTGTGACGCGGGGATCGAGCTTGCGGCAGAGTTTCTCGAGCTTCTCGAGCATGCCGACCTTCGCCACCGAAGACAGCGAGGCGATCGGGTCGACGGCGCCGTAGAGCTGCGCCGGTGCGCCGCGCCGGACGTCCTTGCCGCGCGACACATTCGCGCGCCGCACCTGTCCGGCCCGGCCGATCGCGCGTGTCGCACGGGCCGCGTCCTGCAACGCGCCCGCACTGATATCGTCTGAATAGGCGAACGCCGTCTTTTCCCCGGCGATCGCGCGCACGCCCACACCCTGCTCGATGTTAAAGCTGCCGGATTTGACGATCCCTTCTTCAAGGCTCCAGCCCTCCGAACGCGTGTACTGGAAGTACAGGTCGGCATAGTCAATACGGTGCTCTGAAAGTGCGCCGAACACCGGGCCGAGCTTGGCAGCATCCAGGTCGTAGGGCGCCAGCAGCGATGCGTGAGCTGTGGCGATCAGGCTGTCTTGCGTTGAAAAGGACTGGCTTTCTGCGGTTGCGGGTTTCATGGAATCCTGCGGTTGTCGAGGGCCGGGAGGGATCCGCGAACCTCGTTGATGTGTGAATGGTCTATGTCGGCGATTACCACGGCCTCGCCCTCGGCCTGCTGCGCCACGATCTCGCCCCACGGACCGACGATCATCGTATTCCCGTGGGTTCTCCGGCCATTCGGATGCAAGCCACCCTGGGCCGGCGCGACAACGTAGCAAAGGTTCTCGATCGCGCGCGCGCGGAGCAGCGTCTCCCAGTGCGCGGCGCCCGTAGTCGCAGTAAATGCCGACGGCACGAACCAGATATCTATGGGCACTTGCGCACGATACAACTCCGGGAACCGAACATCATAGCAAACTGAAAGACCCAGCTTGCCATAGGGGCTCTCGACGACGACCGGAGTATCGCCAGGTTGCATGGTGCGCGTTTCGTCGTAGTTCTCTGCGCCGCGCGTGAATGCGAAGAGGTGGATCTTGTCGTAACGCGCAACCCTGCGACCATCGGCATCGAACACATAGCAGGCACTGCGCACGCGACCCGGATCGCCCGATTCAACCGGAAGGGTGCCGCCGACAAGCCACACCTTGTTCCGGCGTGCCGCGTCGGATAGAAACGCCTGGATCGGCCCGCCGCCTCCGGGCAGATTCGCGTCCCTTTCGCGCACTTTCACCTTGTCCGTCTCATGGCGCCCGAGAATGCAGAAGTATTCTGGCAACGCGACCAGTTGCGCGCCGCGAGACGCGGCCTCCTCGATCAGGCGCCCTGCCGCCGCCAGATTGGTCTCGACCTCCGGCGCGGAAACCATCTGGATCGCCGCAACCCTGCAGTTGGCGGCGCCCGGTACTTTCGCTGGTGCGTTTGGTGTCGTGCTCATTTGAACTGGTCCACGCCCGAGCCAGTCGACTCGACCGGCACGACGCGCAGCTTTTCCACATTCGGATCTGACCACTTTCCGCTGACCGCGTACTCAAACGCAAAAATGTTGCCGAGCGGGTTCTTCAGCAGCGTCTGTGCAATCAGCGAGGCCACACCGTAGATCGGGTTTACCAGTCCCACCAGGGTCGACGCGCTGCCACCGAGCGCAGGTACGACCCTCACATGCAGGTTCTGTGTTTCCCGCTCCAGGTCCGCGTTACCGGTGATCGCCACATCGGCGGCGGGCCCTGCCATCTTGAAGTCCTTCGTGTTCATGACCCCCTTTTCAATCTGCAGGGAGCTGGTGATTCGGTCGAACGCGAACCCCTTTGAAAATACATCCTTGAAATCGAGCGCGATGCGCCGCGGCAGCATCTGCAGGCTGATCAGCGACATGAGTTTTCCTACACCCGGCTCGATCTCCAGGAACTGGCCGCGCTCCGCCTCCAGGGCAATCTCCCCGGCCAGGCTCGCATAGTCGAGGTTCATTGGACCGCCGGCCCAGTCGAGCGCACCGGACAGCTTTGCCGTTCCTCCTTTCAGACTTCCGGGCGTCGCAACCCGGTCGAGGTACTTGCCCGCGTCGTTGACTTCGAGCGAAAACTCGATCGAGGTCCGCGATTGTGCGCCCGTGAGCCAAAGGCCTTTGCCCGTCAGTACGGCCTCGGGATTGATGTTTGCGATCTTTCCGATGCGCCAGTTCACCCCCTCAGGTTGCGCTACGACTTCAATGCGGCCGAGCTGCTTGCCGTGATACTCGAAGCGCTCCGCGACCAGATCGACCGCGGGGAAATCACCTGCACCACCGACCTGCCTGGCGCCCGGGGATTCGCCTGGCGGCCTGAATCGCACAAGACGGGCCACGAGCGTGCCTCGCCCCTCACCGCGATAGCTGAGGTCGCCCGACAACTCCGTCGATGAGACGTTCGACTGCCAGCCGCGCTCGTCAGCAGTCCCACGCATCTTGACCTCATTCAGGCGCTTGCCAAACGCATCCAGGGTGCCTAGCGCCAGGTCGAAGCCGGAGACGGCGGTCCCGGCCCCCACGGCATCGCCCCGGGGCGCGCCAGCCTCCCCTCCGGTGATCACCGGCAGCCAGTTGTCGAGGTTCAGGGCTGGCAAACTTCCGGAAATCAGGAAGCCCTCGCCTTCGGGCAGGCGCATCGGCTGGTTCAAACCGACGCCCGTGCGCTTTACGATCATCGCCTGTCCCTGCCTGCGCCGCTGGAACTCGGCCGTCAGGAATTTTGCAACTCCCATGCTGATCCTGTCCCCGCCTTCGACGGGCACGACTTCGACGCGCAGCGGCAGCGTCTCCTGGGCTCCCTTCGCCAGGGGCGCCGGCAAATCACTACGCACGCCGGTCAGCGGGGATTCGAAAACGATGCGTGTCTTACCGCCCGCCACCGCGATGCTCGCGGTATAGGGTGCGCCTCCTGAAAGGTAGCGCTTCCAGGGATGATCGAAGAAATCGCGCAGCCCTCCTACCGTAGCATTGCCGCGCGCAGTCACCAGTACGCCGCCATCAGGCCGTGTGCCGCCTCCGACGGTCACCTGGCCACCGAACAGGCCGCCGCGCACATCGCCGATCGCGAGCGAACTCTCGGTGAAGTCCACGCGTCCGGCTGCCCGCTCGATCGGCGGCAGACGCGCATCGACCACGAGGGTGTTTGCGCTGAACTGGTACTGGCCCGCGAGCTTGGTCTTGTCGAGATCCTCCAGCGGGAGGTCGAGCTTCAGGCGCAATTGCCCGCGCCCCGTGGCCTGCATCGCATCGGTAAAGCCGGACACCATGCGCCGAACCGGGCTTTGCCGCGTATAGCGCAGGAAATCGGCAGTGGGCCCTTCGGCCTGCCCGCTGATCCGGATCAGGCCCTTTGCGAGGTCGGGGATGCTGACTCTAACTGAAGAGAGCGTCGCGCCATAGATCCGCGCCTTGTGTCCGACAAACTCAGCCTTGTCCCGCTCGAACAGCAGATCCGCATCGATTCCCTCGATCCGCGGCCAGTCGTTTACGTAGTCGAGCACGCCATTGCGCACCCGGGCCGCGACCTGGAACTGTCCCTTTGCAGGGTCCTTGAACGGGAAGTCGTACAAGTCGCCGCGCAGACGCAGGCGCACGTCATCCGAGACGCCGGAGACGATGGCGCGATCCAGCCAGGCCCGCAGTCCTGTGCTGAGCACCAGCGGCATGTATCGCGGTGCACGACTCGCATCGGCGTGTGACAGATGCGCCGAAAGGTCGATCACGCCCGGCCCCTTTCCGGTCCAGGAGTAGGTCCCGAACGCCGTACCGGCGAATGCGGTGTTTGCAAAAGAAAGATTCGATAGCCTGAAACGTACGGGCCCCGAAAGGCCCGCGTCAACATTCAGGGCCTCCCAGCCCACCTGACCCGAAATAGAGTCCAGGCGGATATGCGATTCGCTGAATACTGTCGGCAGGTCGACTTGCGCGTCCTTTGCTGTCAGATACAGCGTCCCTTTAGATTCGCTCGCCTCGATGGAGCCGCTGAGGCCCGAGAATCCAGGAACGCGGCCGCGCGCGAGCATCCCCAGACCGACGAACCGGCTCCGGGCGGTGAACGTGCTGGGCCGTGAAAGCTCGCCCCGCCAGTCGATACTTGCGTCCACCAGACTACCTTTGGGCGCAGCCTCGAGCAGCAGGCGGCGCACATCGGCGGGAATCGGCAGCGACTCGGCGACGCGCGCAAGCGGCTCGAACTCCAGACGGCTCGCGACGAACGAGCCCTTCATCGGCACGCTGCCCGAAGGACGATCCACGCTCAGGCGCAGCGTCATAGGCAGCAATGCAGGACCGCGCGAATCCCCGAAACGCAGATCGCGCGTCGCCAGTTCGAAACCCGTGGGCGTGTTTCGCCCGGACAATCTTCCCTGCAGGCTCAGCAACTGCAGGACCGGAATGTCCGGACCCAGTTGCGCCACGACGTTGGCAAGCGCCAGATCGGCGGCGATACGACGCAGCTTGCCCTCGGCAAGGCTCGCCCAGACGCGCAAGGCGCCCTCGCCGCGACGTACATCCACCGGGTAGTCGATCCACGCCCGCCACGCAGCGAGGTCCGTGCTGCCGACCTCCGCGAATAGCCGCCCGTTCCAGGCCTGTGGCTGGGTAATGCTCCGCCCGATCAGCTCCGCCCGTACATCGACCGATGCCCCCAGTTCGCGGGGGGGCCGCGCCGAGAATCCGGCGGCATGCTCGTCGCCGTCGTTCTGGAGTCTGAAATTGAGCGCCGAAAGCCTCAGCGGCGGCGCGCCTCGCAGCTCGTCGGTCCATTCGATCTCGGCGTTGCGTAGCACGATCTCGCGCTGACCGAGAACCCAGTCCGTCATCCGCCCGTCGCCCGGCTTGCCCGTCTCCAGAACGATCCCGCCGACGCTGATGGCGCCCTGCGCGTCGCGCCGGACGGTGAGCTTCAGGTCATCGACTTCAAAAGAATGCAGGCGCAGGTCGAGAAACAGGAGCGAGCGCCACGCGATCACGTTCACCACGCTGGGCAATACAAGCGCCTCGCGGCCGCCTGCGTCGTACAGTCGTACGTTCACAAGTTCCACCCTCGGGCGCAGGCCACGCCAGTCAGCGCTGACCCGGTCCACTTTCACTTGCAGGCCAGTGGCGCGCGAAGCCTCAGCAACGATGTCGTCCCGAAAGCGCTCGACGTTCGGCAGCGCCCAGTAGCGCAACGCCAGGAAGACCCCAGCCGCCACGAAGAATATCGCCCAGGCCAGAACCTCGGCGGATCGCAGGATCGCGCGCCCAAACTTATCCGGCGCGGGCTGGGGCAACGCGGTTTCGCCGTTCGCAGCGACTTGCGCGCCAGCCGCGTCACCCGCCGGGATGCCGCTCGCGTCCGTGCCCGAATCGGTTTGCATGCTGCTGCGCGTTGCCCCTATAGTTGCAAAGACATTTTAACTGTAAACCCGCGTTCCAAATAGGATTTCCACCTGTTGAGCCCAGCCGGTCGCGCGTACTCCGCGCAAGTTCGCACGTCTCGCTACGCCGCCCGTTTGATCGAGGCGCAGCCTTCGCTTGTCCTGGAGTTGGACGCCAGCGGAGGACAACCGTTCACGCGTGCTGAAATGCGGGCCGCCCTGCCGGCCCCCGGTGTCACAGGCGAACTGGCCATGCGCCGCGCACTTCGCCTGCTCCGCCAGCGCGTCATGCTGCGAACCATGGCGCGCGACCTCGCAGGGTCCGCCACCCTGGCGGAGGTGTGCTCCACGATGAGTGACCTGGCCGAAATCACCATCGCTGCCGCACAGGACTGGGCGGAGGCCGAACTGCGGGCGAAGTTCGGGGTCCCGCGCGATCCCGCTGGCCGCGCGCAAACCCTGATCGTGGTCGGCATGGGAAAGCTTGGCGGGCGCGAACTGAACGTCTCCTCCGATATCGACCTTGTGTTTGTCTACCCCGAGGAAGGCGAAACCGATGGCGGCGACCCGGCCGGCGCTGAGGAACTGCGACGGCTGAGTACGCACGAGTTTTTCGCCCGCGCAGGACGCAAGCTGATTTCACTGCTAAACGACCCGACCGAGGACGGCTTCGTGTTTCGCGTCGATATGCGCCTGCGCCCGGACGGCGAGGCCGGCGCTCTGGCGCTGAGCCTCGACGCGTTGGAAAATTATTTCGTCGCCCACGGGCGCGAGTGGGAGCGCTACGCATGGATCAAGGCGCGCGCAATCACCGGCGATGCGCCGGCGGGTGACGGACGGGATCCGCTCGCCGAACTGGAAGCAATCCGCAAACCGTTCGTCTACCGCAAGTATCTCGATTACGCGACACTGGCGGCAATGCGCAGCCTGCACGCGCAAGTTCGCCGCGAAGTTGCGCGCCGCGAGCTGGCCGACCACATCAAGCTGGGACCTGGCGGAATACGCGAAATCGAGTTTATTGCGCAGGCCCTGCAACTGGTGAGGGGCGGCCGGGACACGGCACTCGCAGTGCGTCCGACGCTCGAGGTGCTGCCGCGGCTCGCCGAGCGCCGGCTGCTGCCGGAAAACGCGGCGACCGACCTCGCGGCGGCATATGATTTCCTTCGCCGACTGGAGCATCGGCTGCAGTACCTCGACGACGCGCAGACGCACCGCCTGCCCGGCGACGAGGCGGACCGTGCACTGATCGCAGGAATGTGCGGATTTCCCGACTGGGCCGCCTGCAGCGCGAAGATCGATGCGGTGCGCGAATGCGTAACCGCACACTTCAGCGCGGTGTTCGTGGAAAACGAGGAGTCGGGCACTCCACTGGACATCGCCTGGCAGGGAAACCTTGAGGAGGCGACACTGGCGCTCGCCGTCCACGGTTTTCGCGACCCGCAGGCGACGGCGGCGCGGCTGCAGGCGACACGCGCAAGCCAGCGCTACGCGAGCCTGCCGACCGATTCTCGCAAGCGCTTCAATGCGCTCGTGCCGCGGCTCGCCGCCGCCGCCGCCGGAACGCCGAATCCGGACGCAACTCTTGCACGCGGCCTTGACCTGATGGAGGCGATCGCGCGCCGGGCCGCGTATCTCGCACTGCTGGCTGAACACCGCGAGGCGCTGGATCGGGTCGCACGCATGATCGGCGCCGCGAGCTGGGCCGCCGAGTTCGTCACGCGGCACCCCCTGCTGCTCGACGAACTGCTCGACGACCGTGTGCTCTACGCCGAACCCGACTGGCCGGCTTTCTCGCGCGAACTCACGGCCCAGCTGGCAACGGCAGATGGGGACACCGAGCGCCAGATGAATGTCTTGCGCGAGTCACACCAATCGCAGGTTTTTCGCCTGCTGGCGCAGGATCTGGCCGGACTGCTGAGTGTCGAGAAGCTGGCCGATCACCTGTCCCTGCTGGCCGACATCCTGCTCGAACAGACGCTTGCGCTGTGCTGGGCGCAGTTGCCGCGGCCGCACCGTGACACGCCGCCGCGTTTCGCAATCGTCGCGTACGGGAAACTCGGCGGAAAGGAGCTCGGATATGTGTCGGATCTGGACATCATCTTCGTCTACCAGGACGAGGACCCTGCCGCCGCAGAAGTTTATGCACGACTCGCACAGCGGCTGAACAACTGGCTGACCAGCCGGACTTCCGCCGGCCAGTTGTTCGACACCGACCTGCGCCTGCGGCCCAGCGGCGCGAGCGGCCTGCTGGTCTCGTCGATCGAGAGCTTCGAGCGCTACCAGGAAAGCGACGCCTGGGTCTGGGAACACCAGGCACTGACGCGTGCCCGCTTTTGCGCCGGGGACGCGGAAAGCGGCCGGGCCTTCGAGGCGGTTCGCGAACGCGTTCTGCGCAGCACGCGCGACCTCGCCCCGCTTGCTGCGGATGTCGTCGCGATGCGCCAAAAGATGCATGCGGCACACCCTAACGACAGCGGCCTGTTCGACCTTAAGCACGATCACGGCGGGATGATCGACATCGAGTTCGCCGTCCAGTTCCTTGTGCTGGCCCACGCGCACCGCTTCCCGGAACTGGTCGCGAACCTGGGGAACATCGCGCTGCTCAGGATTGCGTCGGACCTGGGATTGCTGCCCGGCGACCTCGCCGTGCGCTCGGGCAATGCCTACCGCGAATTCCGCCGGCTTCAGCATGCCCTGCGCCTGAACGGGGCGCAGTTTGCGCGTGTAAAAAAGGACGCCGTGGAGGTTCACGCGGAGGCCGTCTGCCTGCTCTGGGACCGCGTCCTGCTGACGCACAGCGCGGGGGACTGAAACCTTCCCTGCCGCCGCATGCAACCGGTTCACCGCTTTTTCCCGCGGCTCCGCTAAAATAGCGCTTTACACTGATCGAGACTGGAGCTTCAACATGTCGATGGCCGACCGCGACGGAACCATCTGGTACGACGGCAAGCTCGTGCCCTGGCGTTCCGCCACAACGCACGTACTCACCCACTCCCTGCACTACGGGCTGGCGGTATTCGAGGGGTTGCGCGCGTACAAGACGGTCAACGGCACGGCGATCTACCGGCTTGCCGAGCACACCGAGCGGCTGTTCAACTCTGCGCACATCTACATGATGAAGATTCCGTACTCGAAAGAGCAGTTGATGGAGGCGCACAAGGCGGTGGTGCGCGCCAACAAGCTCGAGGAATGCTACCTGCGACCGATCGCGTTCTACGGCTCCGAGAAGATGGGCGTGTCGCCCAAGGGCGCAACGGTGCACGTCGCGATCGCCGCCTGGCCCTGGGGCGCGTACCTCGGCGCCGACGGCCTGAAAAAAGGCATCCGCGTCAAAACGTCTTCGTTTGCTCGCCATCACGTGAACGTCTCGATGTGCCGCGCGAAATATTCCGGCACCTACGCCAATTCGATACTCGCCAACCAGGAAGCGATCGACCACGGCTACGACGAGGGACTGCTGCTGGACGTGGACGGTTTCGTCGCCGAGGGCGCAGGCGAGAACATCTTCATGGTGAAGAACGGGAAGATCTATGAGCCCGAGCTGACCAGCGCGCTGATGGGCATTACACGCGACAGCGTGATCACCCTCGCTGCCGAGCGTGGCTACACGGTCGCGTCCAGACGAATCACGCGCGATGACCTGTATATAGCCGACGAACTGTTCTTCACGGGGACCGCAGCAGAGGTCACGCCGATCCGCGAGGTGGACGGGCGCCAGATCGGAATCGGCAAGCGCGGTCCTGTCACCGAGAAATTGCAGAAGGCTTTTTTCAATCTGGTGCAGGGCAAGGACAAGAAGCACCTCGACTGGCTCACGCCGGTGAAGGCGGGCAAGGCTGTGCGCAAGCCCGCGAAGAAGAAATAGCCGCCATGCCCGACGCGCGCGAGATCGAAGTCACCGGAAAGGACCTGCCGCTGCATTGCCCGACCGCGGACGCGCCCCTCTGGAGCCGGCATCCGCGCGTATTCCTCGATGTCACCAAGACGGGCCATGTTCTGTGCCCGTATTGCGGTACCCGGTTCGTGTTCAAGGGCGTCGCACCCAAGGGGCACTGAGCTGCCCCGCGTCCTCGTCGTCGCGCCCAACTGGATCGGCGATGCGCTGATGGCGCAGCCGCTGCTCGGGCGCCTGCTGCAAAAGCGCACGGACGTTGTCATTGACGTCCTCGGTCCGAAATGGGTCCTGCCGCTGCTGCAGCGGATGCCGGAAGTCAGCGACACCATCGAGAGTCCGTTTGGACACGGCCAGCTTGACCTGCGGGGACGCTGGCGCCTCGGGCGCAGCCTTGCCAAGCGCGGCTACGCCAAGGCCATCATCCTGCCCAACACGCTGAAGAGTGCGCTGATCCCGTTCTTCGCCGACATCCCGCTGCGCGTGGGTTACCTTGGCGAGTCACGCTATGGCCTGCTGAACATCCGGCACAAGCTCGACCGCAAGGATCCTCCCTCAATGATGGCGCGCTACCTGGCGCTGGCAGAGATGCCGGGGGAGTACGGGGCGACCGGCAATCCGGCAGTGCCGCCAGGTCCGCCCCGTGCGCGCCTCACCGTTTCGGGGACCAACCTCGCGCAGGCGCTCACACGGTTGTCACTTGCAACGCCGTCGGATTCGCGACCTGTCGCGATCCTGTGCCCGGGAGCTGAATTCGGTCCGGCAAAGCGCTGGCCCGCCGAATATTATGCGGAACTCGCAGCCGGACTTGGCGCAGCGGGCTTCGCGGTCTGGCTGATGGGCTCAGCTTCCGACGTGACCGTCGGTGAGGCGATCCTCGCGGCGCGACCCGGATGCGCCGTGAACCTTTGCGGAATGACGGACCTGGGCAGCGCGATCGACCTGATGTCGGTTGCGCATGTGGTGGTTAGCAATGACTCGGGCCTGATGCACGTGGCGGCTGCCCTTGCCCGTCCGCTGGTCGCGCTGTTCGGTTCTTCCAGCCCACGGCATACGCCGCCGTCCGCCGCCAATGCGCGGGTGCAGTATCTCGCCCTCGAGTGCAGCCCCTGCTTCGCGCGCGAGTGCCCGCTTGGTCATTTCCGCTGCATGCGCGAGCTCTCCCCCGCCGGCATTCTCGCCGAGGCGCTCGCGGCGACGGGCCGCGGACGCTAGAATTCGCGCCGTCACGCACCGCCGCCCACACCGACCACGCCGTGCCATGAGACAGACTGCCTTTCCGACGCCGCAGGATGCGGAAACCGCGTTTTATGACGCGCTCGAGCGAGCCGATCTGGACGCGATGATGGCCGTATGGGCGGAAGACGAGGAAATCGTCTGCGTCCACCCGACCGGACCGCGACTGGCCGGACACGAGCAGGTGCGCGAAAGCTGGCGGCAGATATTCGGCGGCGGCGGCGTGCGCATCCACGTCACCCAGCTGGTCGCGACGCAGGCGATGATGGTCGCCGTCCACAGCGTTCAAGAGAACCCTCCCGCACCCGAAGGCAGCCGGGCACAGTCCGGCGCAGTCGTGGCGACCAACGTCTACCTGCGCACGGCGGCGGGCTGGCGCATGATCGTGCACCACGCCTCGCATGCGCCGGCGCAGCCCGAGAGCGGGCGCAGGGACGCGGCACCCAAGATCCTCCATTGAGCGGTTACGAAGCCCCGGCCTGGCTGCCTGGCGGCCACGCGCAGACCATCTACCCAGCGCTCTTGCCGCCTCAGGCAATCCGTTTTTCGCGCGAGCGCTGGGAGACGCCCGATGGGGATTTCATCGACCTGGACTGGGCAGGACCGCAAGACGCCAAACGGCTGCTGGTGCTGTTTCATGGTCTCGAAGGCGGTTCGCGCAGCCACTACGTGCGAGCCATCACGGCGCATGCCCTCGAATCGGGGTGGCGCTGCGTGGTTCCGCACTTCCGCGGATGCTCCGGGGAAATCAACCGCCTGCCACGCGCGTACCACTCGGGTGATTCGGCCGAGATCGACTGGATCCTGCGCCGCCTGCACACGCTGCACCCGGAGGCAACGCTCTGCGCCGCGGGCGTGTCGCTCGGCGGCAACGTCCTGCTGAAGTGGCTTGGAGAATCCGGCGTCGATGCGGCAAGCATCGTGACGCGCGCGGCGGCGGTATCCGCCCCGCTCGACCTCACCGCGGCGGGCCATGCGCTTGGCCGCGGCTTCAACCTGGTCTACACGCGCATGTTCCTGCGCACGCTCAAGCGCAAGGCAGCGGCGAAACTGGCGCGCCTTCCCGGAATTTTCGACGCGCGCGCGATGCGGGAATCGAAAACCCTGTACGAGTTCGATAACGCGGTGACGGCGCCGCTGCACGGTTTTCGCAATACCGAGGACTACTGGGCGCGCTCGAGCAGCATGCCCCTGCTGCCTGGCATCCGTGTGCCGAGCCTCGTGCTCAACGCAAGGAACGACCCTTTCCTGCCGGCCGAGGCACTCAGCGGCTCACGCGCGGCGTCCGGCGACGTAAAATTGGAGTTCCCCGAAACCGGAGGCCACGTCGGATTCACCTCCGGCGGCTTTCCGGGCCGACACGAATGGCTGGCTGCGCGGCTGTTTGACTTTTTTTCAGACTGAAGATCACCCCATGACGAGTGTTCCGGCGGAAATCTTTCGCGCTTACGATATCCGCGGTGTCGTAGGCACCTCGCTAACGCCGGAGATCGTCCGCGCCATCGGCCAGGCGCTGGGCACGCTGGTGCAGGAAGCCGGCGGCAGGGCCATGGCGGTCGGTCGGGATGGGCGCCTTTCGGGCCCGTCGTTGTGTGCTGCCCTGGCCGAAGGCATCGCTGCCAGCGGCACGGACGTATTCGACGTGGGCATGGTGCCAACGCCGGTCACCTATTTCTCCGCCCACCACCTGGGCTGCCACAGCGCTGCGATGCTGACCGGCAGCCACAATCCGCCCGACTACAACGGCATCAAGATGGTCGTCACCGGCGACGCGCTTTCGGGCGAACGGATCCAGGAACTGCGCGAGCGGATCACCTCGGGCCGGGTTGCGACCGGCACCGGGACGATCGGTCGCCGCGACGTGTCCGACGCCTATCTCTCGCGCATCACGCGCGACGTGAAGCTCTCGCGGCCGATGAAGATCGCGATCGACTGCGGCAACGGGGTTGCCGGCGAAATCGCTCCGGAGCTGTTCCGGCGCCTGGGATGCGAAGTCACCGGTCTTTACTGCGAAGTGGATGGAACGTTCCCGAACCACCACCCGGATCCTTCCCAGCCGAAAAACCTCGCCGACCTCGTGGACGCATTGGCGAACTCGGACGCGGAACTCGGGCTCGCCTTCGATGGTGACGGCGACCGGCTCGGCGTGGTCACGAAGGACGGAAAAATCATTTATCCGGATCGCCAGTTGATGCTCTATGCGCGGGACGTGTTGGCGCGCAACCCCGGCGCGACGATCATCTACGATGTGAAGTGCACCCGGCTGCTCGACCCGTGGATCAGGCGGCACGGCGGCGTACCGTTGATCTGGAAAACCGGCCACTCACTGGTGAAAGCCAAGCTGAAGGAAAGCGGTGCGCCACTGGCGGGAGAAATGTCCGGCCATACGTTCTTCAAGGAGCGTTGGTACGGGTTCGACGACGCCCTTTACACAGGCGCCCGGCTGCTCGAAATCGTCTCGCGCGACAGCAACCCGAGCGCCACCCTGAATGCACTTCCCGACGCGCCCTCAACCCCCGAGCTGAACTGGCAGCTTGCCGAGGGGGAACCCCACCGGCTGATCGAGCAGCTGCGCAGTGGCGCCCCGTTCGTGAATGCGCAACGCCTGCTTACGATCGACGGGGTGCGTGCGGAGTATGCCGACGGATTAGGCCTTGCACGCGCCTCGAACACCACGCCGGTCATCGTGCTGCGCTTTGAAGCCGACACTGCAGCGGCACTCGCTCGCATTCAGGGCGAGTTTCGCGCGGCGCTGCAGCCGCTCAAGCCGGGGTCGCCGCTTCCGTTCTGAGTTCGCGCCGAAACCGGTTCAACTCCTGCAGCGTCTTGATCGGTCGTTGGAACAGCTTGGACAGGTTGAGCAGGATCATGTCCACGACCTTCTTTTCCCAGTCCCGGTCGAAGCGGATCTGCGCGTCAAGCCAGTGCTCCAGCCAGGCCGGGTCGGGAAGCTTGGACTGCACCGTGTCCTGCGGATACAGGGACTGGTTCACATGCAGGTTGGTCGGGTGCAGAGGTTTGCTCGAGCGGCCTGCAGACGCCATCAGCAGGCCGATCTTCGCAAACGCGGCCTTCACGTCGGCGCCCCCCGCATGCAGGGCCTTCTTCATGTACCGAAGGTAGGCGCCGCCATGCCGCGCTTCGTCGCGCGAAATCAGGTCGTAGATCTTCTTTATTACGGGTTCGGTATGCCATTCTGCGGCACACCGATACCAGTGATTGAGACGGATCTCCCCGCAAAAATGCATCATCAGGGTCTCCAGGGGCGGCGCCGGATCGAATTCAAAGCGCACCGCGTGCAACTCGGCTTCGGTCGGTACGAGTTCCGGCCGAAAGCGCCGGAGGTACTCCATCAGCGCCAGCGAATGCTTCTGCTCTTCGAAAAACCATACCGACATGAAGGCGCAGAAGTCGCTGTCATCCCGGTTGTCGCGCAGGAACATCTCCGTCGCAGGCAATGCTGCCCACTCGGTAATGGCATTCATCTTGATGGTCAGCGCCTGCTCGTCAGAAAGCCTGGCCGGGTCGAACGAGGCCCACGGGATGTCGTGATCCATGTTCCAGCGCACACGCTCGAGCGCCTTGAACAATTCCGGGTAGAGCATAGTTCCTGCCATTATGGTTCCTCGATCCCTGGCCGCCTGAGACGCGGCGGCCTTCGTACATTACACCCGGCGTCGGTGGCCCGCCTTCATGACCGACATTTTAGCCCCCCCGGCCCTGCTCGCCGGAAGTGGTACGCCATTCCGTGACTGCCAGACCGATTGCCTCGAGCGCCGCAATTCGCTTCACCTGTAGAGGCAGGCGCTTGACACGCTGCACGCCCCCTCCGCCGACCCAGAACGCAATCGCAGGAGGAAGCGCACTGCGCAGCAGCGCAATGCTGTGTGACATTTGGTTCAAGGGAAAGTTGCCGCTGAACGAAAGCGCGACGACGTCCACTTCTTTTGCCCGCGCGGCCGCGACCACGTCGCCCGTTGGCGTCTGGGTACCTAGCAATACGCATTCGGCACCCTCCAGCGCAAGCAGTGCCTCTGCCATCAGCAGACCCAGCACATGCTGCTCAGACGGCAGTGTAGTGAGCAGCACGCGGGGCGATCCTCCGCGGCTATGCGTCTGCGCGATCGCATTTCGCAGGACGGCCTGCAACTGCTCGGTAAACAGGTGTTCCTCGTAGATCTGGATCTCCCCGCGTACCCAGGCTTCCCCCACCAGGGTCGCCAGCGGCGCTACCGTTTCGGTAACGAACCGGCGCAATCCATCCCTAACCAGCGCCTGGCGGAGCTCCTCGCCCAATTCGCGCGTCTGGTGCGTCTTGACCAGATAAAGGACGAGGTCCTGCTGGGCGCTGCACGCAGTCGCCGGCGTGCCGCGCAAAAGGTCTTCGAGTTCGGCCAGGGACAACGCGAGGATGCGGCCCGGACGCATGCCCTGATCCACAAGGCGACGCACGACCCGCAGCCTGGTGATGTCGTCTTCGCTGTAGATGCGCTCCCCGTTTGCGTCGCGCCCTGGCTGCGGAAAACCGTAACGGCGCTCCCAGACGCGCAGCAGATCCTTGGACAAACCAGTCTCGCGTTCCACTGCAGCGATCGAAGACCTTAGCAGCTCTGTGGATAACTCAGTCATTTGTCATGGACATTTCGTTGACATCTGGGGATAGTATCACTATTATCCACAAAATAGATTGATCTGACTAGGACAAAATCAATATGCTACCCAAACTGCTGATCATCGGATGCCTGGTTTGCCTTCCCGCCGGCGCGCTGGCCAAGGAGGCCGAGACCATGTCTTCCCGACTGGATACCAGCGTCCGTCCAATGCCGGCTGCGTCAAGCGCCGGGCTGGCCGCACTGCTACAGGCGCATGCCGTTTCCACATCAGGCCCTTACCCCTTCGCGCTTGCGCCCGTAGGGCGCGACCGCAATCCAACATCACGGCAGCAGGCTGCCATCCCCCATTCCAACCGATCGGGAACTCCATGAACGCACCTGAAAGACTATTCATAGCCGACGTGCAGGCCAGCGCCGACCTGCGCAATATCGCCATCGACGAAGTCGGCATCAAGGGCCTGCGCTATCCGCTTGTGATCGCCACCCGGGGCGGACCTCAACATACGGTAGCCGAAATCGACCTGGCAGTGGCATTGCCGCCAGAAGTCAAGGGCACGCATATGTCGCGTTTCGTCGAACTGATCGAAGCGTGGTCGGTTCCGTTGGACGCGGCCAGCCTCGCCTGCCTTGCGCGCGACATGCTCGTGCGGCTCGGCGCCGAGCACGGCAGTATCGCTCTTCGCTTCCCCCTCTTTATCCGCAAACATGCACCAGTGTCCGGTGTCACGAGCCTGCTCGACTATCAGGCGGCCGCGCGCGTCGAAGCGCGTTCGGGCGGCGCGGTCGATGTCACCCTCTCCCTGGTCACGCCCGTAACAAGTCTTTGCCCTTGCTCCAAGGAGATCTCCGAGTACGGCGCGCACAATCAGCGCTCGCACGTGACCATCGAAGCCTCGGTCGGCGACTCGGTGTCTGATTTTGGATTCGAGGATCTCGCGACGATTGCCGAACAGGCAGCCTCGTGCGAAGTGTACGGACTGCTCAAGCGCCCGGACGAGAAGTACGTGACCGAACGCGCCTACGACAACCCGAAGTTCGTGGAAGACCTGGTGCGCGACATTGCGCTCGGCCTGGACGCCCACCCGGCTGTGACCTCCTACGTCGCCGCCGCAGAAAACTTCGAGTCCATCCATAACCATTCGGCATACGCGCGAATCGCGCGTCGCAAGTAATCCCGACTTTCGGGAAACGGAGCAGGTCCATGCGCATCGCGGTCGTCGGTTCGGGCATTTCGGGATTATCCGCAGCGTGGCTGCTCTCGCGCAGGCACTCGGTCGCACTATTTGAAGCCGGCGATTACCTGGGCGGGCACACGCATACGGTGGATGTCACCCTGGAGGGCCTGACCCACGGCGTGGACACAGGTTTCCTGGTTCTCAACCGGGCCACTTATCCAAACCTGGTGCCTATGCTTGAGTGGCTTGGCGTACCGCTTGCACCCAGCGAGATGACGTTCAGCCTGTCCCTCGAGGATCCGGCCATCGAATGGGCGGGCACCAGCCTGAACAGCCTGTTCGCGCAACGCTCGAACCTGCTGCGCCCCGGGTTTCTGCGCATGCTTCGCGACGTTTTCCGCTTCAACCGTGAGGCCGCCGGCCTGGCGGAACGCGAAGACGCCGGCGAGGTCTTTCCCGATATCTCCCTGGGAAGCTTCCTCGACAACGGGGCCTACAGCGCGGAGTTTCGCGACTGGTACCTCGTGCCGATGGCTGCGGCAATCTGGTCCTGTCCGACGCGCGCGATGCTTGCCTTCCCGTTCGCCTCATTCGCACGGTTCTTCCGCAATCACGGGCTGCTGAAACTGGTCGATCGTCCGCAGTGGTTGACTGTGGAAGGCGGAGCACGCCGGTACGTTGAAAAGCTCGCCTCGGACCTCTCAGATGTGCGTCTGGAGACGCGCGTTCTGAGCGTCGCTCGCGACGCCCATGGTGTGCAGGTCACAAGCCGTACCCGCCGGCCGGTCGAACGCACCCAGACCGATCGGTTCGACGCGCTGATACTCGGCTGCCACAGCGACCAGGCGCTCGGCATTCTCGGCGATGGCGCGACACCGGAGGAACGCTCGGTACTCGGCGCCATTCCCTACCAGCGCAATCGCGCCCTCCTCCATACGGATGCGACACTGCTCCCCGCCAACCGGCGCGTGTGGTCGGCCTGGAACTACGCCGCGGGCCGCGATTCCCCGGACGGCAGACCGATCAGCGTGCACTACCTCATCAACAAGCTCCAGCCGCTGCCTTTCAATCAGCCGGTGATCGTCTCGCTCAATCCATTCCGAGAACCGCGCCCCGGCACGCTGCTTGGCGAATACGACTACGAGCATCCGGTATTCGGTGAAGGCGCCAGCGCGGCACAAGCGCGCCTGGCGTCGCTGCAAGGCACCCGGAACACCTGGTTCTGCGGGGCGTGGACGCGCTACGGCTTTCATGAGGACGGCCTCGCATCCGGTCTCGAGGTTGCACGACAATTCGGCATCGGCGCGCCCTGGGCGAACGCGGACGCAGCGGCGCCTATGAAACGGGCTGCCTGAGCCATGAGCGCAGAACTCCTCATCGGCCGGGTCATGCACCGCCGCCTGCGCCCGGTGGCACACCGCTTCGCTTACAACGTTTTCGCCATGCGGTTGAAACTCTCCGCCCTAGAATCCGCATCCAACGCGTTCTTTTCGCTCAACCGCTTCAACCTTGCGAGCTTCCACTTCCGCGACCACGGCGCACGCGACGGCACCCACCCCCTCGTCTGGATTCGCGCGCTGCTGGCACGCGAGGGCCTGCACAACGCAGACGGCGAAGTGTGGCTGCACTGCTTTCCGCGTGTGCTCGGTTACGTCTTCAATCCCGTGAGCTTCTGGTTTTGTCATGATCGCGGCGGCAGGCTGCGCGCGATCGTGGCGGAAGTCAGCAACACGTTCGGGGAACAGCACGCCTATCTGCTCGCGCGCCCAGACCAGTTGCCGATACTCAACAACGAAGCGCTTGCGGCAAGGAAGGTTTTCCACGTATCGCCGTTTTTTCCCGTCGAAGGCAGATACGCTTTCCGCTTTGCGCAGTCCGGCGATGTTCGGCTGGCACGCATCGACTACCTGGACGAATCCGGCCCGCTGCTGCTGACCAGCATCACGGGACGCCCGCATCCGCTGACGGCCGCAAGCATGTTGCGTGCCCTGATCGGCCACCCCTTCATGACCTTCGGTGTGGTCGCGCGCATTCACTGGCAGGCGCTCCGTCTGTGGATCAAGCGGGTTCCCTTCTTTTCCAAACCCGAGCCACCGCTGGAGAAAGTCACCCGATGAACTCAACGAGTCAAAGCATCGGCGCCAAGGGCGCCTCGGCATCACGGCAAGCGAGCATCCCATGGAGAGCGCGCATCGTGCTTCGATTTCTCGAAAGGCTGGAGTTCGGAAGACTGCACGTCGAGCTTCCCTCCGGGGCGCGCCGCGTCTACGGCACGCCTGCAATGGAGCACGCCAGGGACGAGGCAGAAATCGTTTTCCATGACTGGCGTGCCTTCGATCGCGTCGTCCGCGATGGTGATATCGGCTTTGCCGAGGGATTCCTCGACCAGCAATGGCATACGCCGCACCTGCCGCGGCTGTTGAGCCTGCTGGCCGCAAACAGGGCGTGCCTTGATGCGCCGCTTTACGGCAGCTTTATTGGCCGCATTGCGCACCGGATCGGCCACGCGCTGCGCGCAAACACGCGTCGCGGAAGCAAACGCAATATCGCCGCGCACTACGATCTGGGCAACGACTTCTATTCGCTCTGGCTCGATCCGGGCATGACCTACTCAAGTGGCCTGTTCGGCGCCGGGGGGTCCTCCCTGACGGCTGCGCAGCAGGCAAAATACCGCAGGATCCTCGATCAGCTGGCGCCCGCGCCCGGAACGCGGATCCTCGAGATCGGCTGCGGCTGGGGCGGTTTTGCGGAACTCGCTGCGACTGATAAATGCCACGTCACCGGCCTGACGCTTTCGCGCGAACAACTCGCATTCGCGACCGGACGCCTGGCGGCTGGCGGTCACGCCTCGCTCTGCGATCTGCACTTTCGCGACTACAGGGACGAAGACGGAAAATACGATGCAGTGGTCTCGGTCGAAATGATCGAGGCGGTCGGCGAACGCTGGTGGCCCGCATACTTTGGAAAAATCGCGGCAGCCCTCCCGACGAATGGAAAAGCCGTGATCCAGTCGATCGTCATTGCCGACGAACTGTTCGAGCGCTACCGCGCAGGCAGCGACTTCATCCAGACATACATCTTTCCCGGTGGCATGTTGCCGAGCCCGCAAAAGTTCCGGGCCCTTGCCGATGCGTCCGGGCTTTCGGTCGTCGCCGAGCACCGTTTTGGCGCGGACTATGCGCGTACGCTCGAACTCTGGCGGGAAGCGTTCCTCGCGCAGTCCGACGCGGTGCGCAGGCTCGGTTTCGACGAGCGGTTCATTCGCATGTGGGAGTTCTATTTCGCCTACTGCATCGCCGGATTCACGAGCGGCTCCACCGACGTCATGCAGTTCACCCTGACAAAACGGTGATCCGCCCTGCCGCACTGATCTGCGCGGCATTGCTCGGTGCGGCGGCGCATGCGCAGGCCCCCTTTGCCGCAAGCCCGCAGCCCCGGCCCGCGTGGGCCGAAGCATCCTCCGGCCTCGTGCTGCGCGGCGCGGGCACACTGCGCTGGTTCGGGCTCAAGGTCTATGACGCGGAACTGTGGACGCGTGGCGCGGCGCCCGATTTCGCGCAACCCTTCGCCCTGAACCTGCGCTACGCGCGCAGCCTCAAAGGCAGTGCGATTGCCGAGCGCTCAGTCGAGGAAATCGCAGGCCTCGCCATCGGTACACCGGATCAGCGCCGCGCCTGGGGACGCGCAATGACGAAACTGTTCCCCGACGTGCAGGACGGTAGCAGCCTCACGGGCCTGCATGTTCCGGGCTGGGGTGCGCGCTTCTTCCGCGACGGCCAACCGCTGGGCGAGATCGCCGATCCCGAGTTTTCGCGCGCCTTTTTCTCCATCTGGCTCGACCCGCGCACCAGCGCGCCAGAATTACGCGCGGCGCTGCGCGCCGGGCAGTGAGCATGAACCGCCTGTCGGTGCCCGGCCTGGTTGCCTACGGCCTGCTCGGGCTGCCGCTGGCGAGCGCGGCGCTGCCGATCTACGTGCACCTTCCGAACCTGTACGGCGGCGTACTTGGAATGAACCTTGCCCTGCTCGGGTTGGTGCTGCTCGCCGCGCGGTTGGCCGACGCGTTTATCGATCCACTTCTTGGCGCGCTGAACGACTGGCTGCAGCGGCCGCGCCCGCTCATCGCAGCCGGACTTGCGCTGCTGGTCGGCGGGCTGTTCATGGCGTTCCATCCGCCGCGCGGAGACGACACGGGCGCGAGCCTGCTGTGGGTGTGGCTGTCCGTGGCCCTGGTGCCGGTCTATTTGGGCTACAGCCTCGCCTCGGTGAGTTATATGGCCTGGGGGTCGCTGCTCGGCGAGACGCCGCACCAGAGGACGCGCGTCACCGCCTGGCGCGAAGGGTTCGGTCTGGCCGGCGTCGTCCTGGCGAGCGTGCTGCCGACCCTGCTCGCGGCGCGCATAGACGCGGGCCTCGCGCGGTTCAGCGTGTTTCTCGCGGTCGCTGCAGCCCTCTGCGGCGCAATCACGCTGCTCGCCGCGCCCCGTGCGCCCAGGCCTTCCGCGCGGCATGCGCCCGGTGCGCGCGCGATGCTCGCGCCATTTTCCAATCCCGCGTTCAACGCGCTGTTCGGCGTTTTCATGCTCAACGGCATCGCCAGCGCGCTGCCGGCCACGCTGGTGCTGTTCTTCGTTGCGGACGTGCTGCGGTTGCCCGGGGACGCAGGGTTCTTTCTTGCCGTGTATTTCCTCGCGGGCGCGGCCAGCCTGCCGTTCTGGGTCCGGGTCTCGCGCGGCATCGGCAAACCGGCCGCGTGGCTTGCCGCAATGCTGGCCAGCGTCCTCGCGTTCGGCGGCGCCTTCTCGCTCGGCGCCGGCGACTACGCCGGGTTCGCGGTGGTCTGCGCGCTGTCGGGACTCGCGCTCGGCGCCGACCTGGCGCTTCCCCCGGCAATGCTGGCCGACGCCGTGCGCGACGGGGGGCACGAAGACCGCGCCGGCGCGTACTTCGGCGTCTGGAATTTCGCCACCAAGCTCAACCTCGCACTCGCCGCAGGGATCGCGCTGCCGCTGCTCGAGTTCTCCGGCTACACGCCGGGCGACGCGGCGACGGCGCAGCCACTTTACTACGCGTATTGCATCCTGCCTTGCGCGCTCAAACTCGGCGCCGCCCTGGCCCTCTGGAAGTCCATCGGCATCGCCCGCCCCCTGCAAGGAAGCCCCGCATGATCCGTACACTCTTCGCCGCACTCGCCATCGCCCTCCTGTCCGCCTGCAGCAGCGTCGGTCCGGACGCCTACCGCAACGAAAAGCCCGCGCTCGACCTGTTTGGCTACTTCGACGGCCAGGTCGACGGCTGGGGCATCTTTACCGACCGCTCCGGGAAGGTCGTCAAGCGCTTCAAGGTGCTGATCCGCGGTAAGGTGGCTGGCGAGGTGTTCATGCTGGACGAGGATTTCAGCTATTCCGACGGCTCAAAATCGAAGCGCGTGTGGACCATCACCCGCATGGACACGAACCGATACACCGGCACGGCCGCCGACGTGGTCGGCGTGGCCGCGGGCGAATCGCGCGGCAATGCGCTGCGCTGGACCTATGTCCTGGCCCTGGAGGTCGATGGAACCACCTACCATGTGGACTTCGACGACTGGATGTACCTTCAGGACGAAAACGTGATGCTTAACCGTTCACGCATGAGCAAGTTCGGTTTCGGGCTCGGCGAATTGACGCTGTCTTTCAGAAAGCGCACCTGATGCCGATACTTCGTCCCTTGAATCCGCCGATCGCGTCGTTCGCCGGCAAACGCGTCTGGCTGGTCGGCGCGTCTTCCGGAATCGGCGCGGCGACTGCCCGATTGCTGCATTCCAGGGGCGCGACGATCGCAGTGTCAGCGCGCAATGCAGATCTCCTCAAGGCCGAGTTCGGCGGTCGGGCCCTCGTGCTACCGCTGGATGTGACCGACGCCGGCGCCGTGCAGATCGCCACGACGAAACTGATCGAAACCTGGGGCGGCGTCGACCTGGTTCTTGCGCTGGCGGGAACCTATAGCGAGATGCGCGCGGACAATATCGATTTGACGGAAGTGCGCCGCATTGTGGATACCAATCTGATGAGCGTCTTCAATCTGCTTGCAGCCGTGCAGCCTGAACTCAGGCGCCAGGGCGCCGGTGGCTTTGGGATCGTCGCGAGCGTCGCCGGCTACGGCGGGCTGCCCAACAGCCTCGCGTACGGGGCCAGCAAGGCAGCGTGCCTCAACCTCGCCCAGTCGCTCTACCTCGAGCTTGCGGGACAAGGCATCGCGGTCTACGCCATCACGCCGGGATTCGTTTCCACGCCGCTGACGGCCAGGAACCGCTTCCCGATGCCGTTTCTGATCAGCGCCGACGAGGCCGCCCGGGAAATAGTGGAGGGCCTTGCGCGCGGCGACTTCGAGATCCATTTCCCGCGCGTGTTCTCGCGACTTCTCAAGGCAATCAACCTCCTGCCGCACAGGCTGTATTTCGAGTGCGTGAGACGGTTCACCGCGTCATGACCGACATCGATGCGCTGGTCCGCTGGTTCGAAACCCTTGATCAGGAAAGCGTGGAGCGTATTGGCGAATTTTATGCGGACGACGCCTGCTTCAAGGACCCGTTCAACGAAGTCCAGGGGATCGATGGCATCAGGAAGATATTCACGCACATGTTCGAGCAGGTGTGTGAGCCGCGCTTCCGCATCCTCGAGCGGGTTATCGCCCCGAACGGCGCGATGCTCAGCTGGGAATTCACGTTCCGCTTCAGGCCCGGATCAGGCGTTGTCACGGTCCGCGGCGCGACGCATCTGCGCTTCGACGGCCGGGGCCGGATCACGCATCACCGCGACTACTGGGACGCAGCCGAGGAGCTGTACTCGAAGTTGCCGCTGATCGGCGCTCTCATGCGCCTCATGCGCCGCCGCCTGTCTGCGACAGGAAGCTGAACCAGGAGGACCCTCAGGGCTTGATATACGCGTGCTGCTCGCGCGCCTGCAGATGCGCGATGCGCACGACGCCCGATGGGGTGAACTCGGGTCCGAGGATGAACTGCTCCTTTTTCAGGTTGCGGCTCTTCAGCGTGATCTCGCAGATCTCGAATTTCACCCCGCGCGACATCAGGGCGCTCACCAGTGCGGCGAATTCCTGGCCGTTGGAGGTCTTTGCCCCTTCCATGAGGAAGTCGACGCCCTGCGCGTGCGCCACGACGACCAATTGCGCCTTCGGATCCACGTCGAGGTGGTTGCGCATGTTGCGCAGCCCCTTTGCCGCCTGCTCGTTGCCCGAGTCGATGTGGTACACGACCTTGTCCTGCGCGCATACCGACAGCGCGGTCAGCGCAAGCAGCACCGCGAGTCCGGTCTTGTAAAGGGATTTCATTGGTGTCTCCTGGGTCGTGTCGCCAGGCCGGCGGCCCGGCCGCAATCTACTCAGCCTTCGATCGAATGCAGCGCGATGCGGTTGCCTTCCGGGTCGACGACGATCGCGCGCCAGCCCATCCCGCCGATCGAGTGGCGCCCCTTGAGGATATCGCCCCCGCAACGGTCAACCTCTTCGAGCGCCTCCGCGAGGCGCCCCTCGCAATTGAGGTAAATGAGCGGCCCGTGCCGCGAAGGCTCATGCTCGTTCTCGGAGTACGGAAACAGGCAGACGCCCACCTCTCCCGGCCGCTGCGGCACCAGCGCGATCGAAAGCGTCGGGAATTCTTCCTTCTTCAGGCTGAGATCGAGCACCGCCGCGTAGAAACGCATCGCGCGATCCAGATTCTTGACGGGTATGTCCACCCAGACGATCGAATTGGCCATGATGAAACCTAGTCTAGCAGACGCTTCCGGATCCCGATGTCATGAGGCGAACTGCGGTCCGATCAAGTCCAGGCGATCGGAGACGATGCAGTCCACGCCCCAGCCGAGGAGTTTTTCCGCCTCGACCGGATCGTTCACGGTCCAGCAGAGGACCGCGTAACCCGCTGCATGGATCTCGGCCGCCAGGCCCTGGCTGAGATGACGGTAGTTGCAGTGCAGGGCCACGCAGCCCAGGTCCTGCATGCGGCGTTCCCAGTCGGCCGGGATCCTGCTCACCAGCATCCCGCGCGGCAGGTCGGGCGCGACCTCCCTGGCCGCAACCAGCGCTTCCGCGGAGAACGACGAAACCAGGGGCGTGAGGACAGCGTCACGCCAAAGGTCGAGCGTCATCTGCCCTACCACCCTGCCGGTCAATGCCTCGAAGCCCTTTGCCGGCTTGATCTCGACGTTTGCCCATAGCCCCAGCGCGCGGCAGAGTTTCACCGCGGCGACGTAGGTGGGCACGATTTCGCCGCGAAACCGCGCGCTGTGCCATGCGCCCGCGTCCAGTGATTCGATTTTTGAATACGGCGTCTGCGCAACGCTGCCCCTGCCCGTCGTGGTGCGCTCGAGCGTCTCGTCGTGGATCAGGAGCGGTGTGCCATCACCCGCGAGCATGACATCGAATTCGACGCCGCGAAAACCCTGTGCCGCCCCGTAGCGCAGCGCGCCGAGAGTATTCTCCGGCGCGAGCGTCCCGCCGCCACGGTGAGCAACAATGCGCGGATACTGCCAGCCTGCCTTCGCTGCAACGCTCATCCGTCGATACGAACGCCCGATACGGCATCGAACCAATGCGTCTGACCTGCGTCGATCTTAAGGGGCAGGCCGCCGCTTGGCATCGCGCTTGCCGCCAGCCGCGCAACCAGGCTCTGGGTCCCCGCCTTGCCGTGTACCAGCGTATCTGCGCCCAGCGGCTCGACCAGCGTGATCTCTAGCACCAGATCCGCCTCGTTCGCCGCACACGGCCGCAGATGCTCGGGCCGAAGGCCGAGAACCGCTTCGCGCCCGAGCACCGCCTGCGGCGCGCCCGCGAGCGTCACCTGGGCGCCGCCTTCGACCTCCAGGCGCCGGCCGTCGGCCGAAACCCTGCCGCGCACCAGGTTCATCGGCGGCGAACCAATGAACGAAGCGACAAAGGTCGTCGCCGGTTTCGCATATACCTCGAGCGGCGCGCCGATCTGCTCGGCGCGCCCGGCGTTCATGACTATCATGCGATGCGCCAGGGTCATCGCCTCCACCTGGTCGTGAGTCACGTACAGGCTGGTCGTGCCCAGGCGCTTGTGCAGCGCCTGCAACTCGGCGCGCATCTGCACCCGCAGCTTGGCATCAAGGTTGGACAGCGGCTCGTCGAACAGGAACACGGCCGGCTCCCGCACGATCGCGCGCCCCATTGCGACGCGCTGGCGCTGGCCGCCGGAGAGCTGGCGCGGCGTGCGCCCGAGCAGCGCGCCAAGTTCGAGGATCCCGGCGGCGCGCTGCACGCGCGCCTCGATGTCGGACTTCTCGAAGCCGCGGATCTTCAGCCCGTAGGCCATGTTCTGGCGCACCGACATGTGCGGGTAAAGGGCGTAGTTCTGGAACACCATCGCGATGTCGCGATCCTTGGGCTCGAGCTTGTTCACCACCCGGTCCCCGATGGAAATCTCCCCGCCGGTGACCACCTCCAGCCCGGCGACCATGCGCAGCAGCGTCGACTTGCCGCAGCCCGAGGGCCCGACCATGACGACGAACTCGCCGTCCGCAACGTCCGCGGAAACGCCGTGGATCACTTCGAGGTCAGCGTAGCTTTTGCGTACTTCGCGTAATGAAACTTTGGCCATTATTTTTCCGTTTCGACGAGACCTTTGACGAACCACTTCTGCATCAGCACCACCACCAGAGCCGGCGGCAGCAGCGCGAGGATCGCCGTGGCCATCACCAGATGCCACTCATTTGCGGCGTCGCTGCCGACGATCATGCGCTTGATGCCGATTACCGCCGTGTACATCGACTCATCGCTCGTGATCAGGAGCGGCCACAGGTACTGGTTCCAGCCGTAGATGAACTGGATCACGAACAGGGCAGCGATGCTGGTCTTGGACAGCGGCAAAACCACGTCGACGAAAAAGCGCATCGGCCCCGCACCGTCGATGCGCGCGGCCTCTGCCAGCTCGTCCGGGATGGTCATGAAGAACTGGCGGAACAGGAACGTCGCGGTGGCCGATGCTATCAGCGGGATCGTCAGGCCGGCGTATGAATTGAGCATGCCGAGGTCCGAGACGACCTTGAACGTCGGGATGATGCGCACCTCGACCGGCAGCATCAGGGTGATGAAGATCATCCAGAAGAAGAAGTTGCGCAGCGGGAAACGAAAAAACACGATCGCGAAGGATGCGATGATCGAGATGACGATCTTGCCGATCGCGATGACAAGCGCCATGATCAGGCTGTTCGTCATCATCGTCGAGACCGGGGCCGAAGATCCCTTTGTCGAACCGGCGATCAGCACCTGCGAATAATTGGCGAGCAGCTGGTCCCCGGGCAGGAGCGACATCGGCACTTCGAGAATCTGCTCCAGCGTAAGCGTCGAAGCGACAAAGGTCACGTAGAGCGGGAACGCGACTGCGATCACGCCGAGAATCAGCGTGGCATGCGAAAAGAACGTCAGCAGCGGGCGGTTCTCCACCATCGGATCGTCCTCAGTAGTTCACTTTGCGCTCGACAAAGCGGAACTGCACCACCGTCAGCGCGATCACGATAATCATCAGCACCACGGATTGCGCCGATGAACCCCCAAGATCGGCCGACTTCACGCCGTCGTGGTAGACCTTGTAGACGAGAATCTGGGTCGACTGCGCCGGGCCGCCCTGGGTGGTCGCATCGATCACCCCGAACGTGGAGAAGAACGCGTAGACGATGTTCACCACCAGCAGGAAGAACGTGGTCGGTGAGAGCAGCGGAAACACGATGGTCCAGAAACGCCGCCCCGGACCCGCGCCATCGATGGCGGCCGCCTCGATCAGCGATTTCGGGATCGACTGCAGGCCGGCGAGGAAGAAGAGGAAGTTGTAGCTGATCTGGTTCCAGACCGAAGCAATCACCACCAGCAGCATCGCCTGGTCGCCGTTGATGATCCAGTTCCAGTCGATGCCCCAGCCCTTCAGAACATAGGTCACGATTCCGATCGAGGGCGCGAACAGGAAAGCCCACAGTACGCCTGCGATCGCGGGCGCCACTGCGTAGGGCCAGATCAGCAGCGTCTTGTAACCCAGCGCGCCGCGCAGGACGCGGTCGGCCATGGTGGCAAGCAACAGCGAGATCGCCAGCCCGAACGAAGCGACAAGCAGGCTGAACACCGCCGTGACTTTGAATGAATTCAGGTAACGCGGATCGCGGAACAACTCGACATAGTTCTGCAGACCTACGAACTCGGTCTTCAGTCCGAAGGCATCCTGCAACTGGAACGAGTACCAGACCGCCTGGAACGCCGGCCAGAAGAAGAACAGGATCGTAATGACGATCTGCGGCGCGAGCAGCAGATACGGCAGCCACGCAGAGCGGAAGACGACACGCTTTTCCATCCGAAACTACTCCGCTGTCTACGCGTTCGGGGGGGATCTGAAGGGAGGAGGCGGGGAGGATCTGAAGGAGGGGGCGCAGCCCCTTCCTTTCCCCATGCCCCCTTTTCACCTCGTTACTTGTTGGCCGCCTGGAACTTGCGCAGGATCTCGTTGCCGCGCTTTACGGCCTCGTCGAGCGCCGCCTTGGCGTCCTTCTTGCCCGCAAACACGGACTCCATTTCCTCCTCGATCACTTCACGTCCCTGCACGAAGTTACCGAAGCGCAAGCCCTTGGAATTGGCCGTCGGCGGCTTGTTGGTCAACTCCTTTACCGCCATATCGGCACCGGGATTCTTGTCGTAGAAGCCGGATTTCCGGGTCATTTCATACGCCGCCATGGTGATCGGCACGTAGCCGGTCGCCGTGTGCCACTCCATCTGCACTTCGGGCTTGGACAGGAAGGCGAGGAACTTTGCCACCCCCTTGTACTCGGCGGGCTTCTTCCCACCCATCACCCACAGCGAGGCGCCGCCGATGATCGAGTTTTGCGGCGCGCCCTTCACGTCGTCGTGATAGGGAATGAAATTCACCGACCATTCGAATTTGGCGGCCTTCTTGATGCCGGCCTGCGCGCCGGCGCTGCCGCTGAACATCGCGCATTCGCCGCTGGAGAACTTGGCGTCGCCCTGATTGGTCCGGCCGGCGTAGGTAAACCAGCCTTTCTTGGCAAAGTCGCCCAGCATCGCGATGTGGCGCACGTGCAGCGGGGAGTTGATCGTGAACTCCGCGTCCATGCCTCCCATTCCGTTCTGCTTGGTGCCGATCGGAACGTTGTGCCAGGCGCTGAAATTCTCGATATGCATCCACGACGGCCAGCTGGTCGTGTAAACACAGGACTGGCCGGAGGCCTTCAGTTTGCCGGCCATGACTGCGAACTCGTTCCAGGTCTTGGGCGAATGCTCCGGGTCGAGACCGGCCTTCTTGAACGCGTCCTTGTTGACGTAGAACAGCACCGTCGAGCTGTTGAACGGGAATGACAGCATGTTGCCCTTGGCATCCGTGTAGTAGCCGGCCACTGCGGGCAAATACGCTTTCGGGTCGAACGGCTCCTTTGCATCGGCCATGACCTTTGCGACCGGCACGATGGCTCCCTTGGCGCCCATCATTGTTGCGGTACCAACCTCGAACACCTGAAGGATATGCGGGGCTCCACCTGCGCGGAAGGCGGCGATCGCTGCCGTCATGGACTCCGGGTATGACCCTTTGAACACCGGATTGACCTTGTAGTCCTTCTGGCTTGCATTGAACTGGGTCGCCAGCCCGTTGAGCCGCTCGCCCAGCGCGCCTCCCATCGAATGCCACCACTGGATCTCGGTCTGGGCCTGGACGTTCGCCGCAAACAGGCTTGCGGATGCCAGAGCCACGGCTAATATCTTGATACGCATAAGATTCTCCTCGTTTTGTGAAATCGTCCAACCGGGCGAGTCTACGTTCGCCTCATGACGGAATTGCTACAGTCGATTCGGTGCAGCGGAAATACTACAGAAATATTACTTTCTCGGGGCGGAATTGGTTTTCGGCGCATGGCCCGCCTTGCGCGCCGGAATTGCTGCGCTGCCTTTTGCCCCCGCCTTGTTCGCAGCCTCGAACTGCCGGAGCAGGACATCGCCGCGCGCGGCCGCTTCATCGAGCGCCTGCTTGGGCGTGATCTTCAGTGCCCAGGCCAGCTCGAGCTGCTCGTCGATGATCGCCCTGATCTGCGGGAACTTGCCGAGCCTGATGCCTTTGGAATCACTGGTCGGGTTCTTCAGCAGCAGCTGCCGGATCGCAATTTCGTGCCCGGGGTTCTTGGCATAGAAACCCGCCTTCCTGGTGAGTTCGTAGGCAGCGACGGTGGTGGGCACGTAGCCCGTCTTCTGGTGCCACACGGCCTGAACTTCAGGACGGGACAGCCAGGCCATGAACTTGGCCACGCCGCGGTACTCGGCGTTCTTGTGGCCGCCCATCACCCACAAACCGCCCCCGCCGATCAGCGTGTTCTGTGGCGCGCCGCGGATATCGTCGTAGTAGGGTAGCTGCGCCACGCCGAAATCGAACTTCGCACCCTCGCGCAGCTCGGCATAGGTCGAAGACGAGGCAGTCAGCAGGCCGCAATCACCCCGCTTGAAATATTCCTCGGCCTCGTCGCGCCGGCCGGTGTACGTGAAGTACTGCGCCTTGACCCAGGACGCGAGCGTGGCGATATGGCGCATCATCAGGTGGGTGTTGAACACCAGCTTGGCGTCGAGCCCGTCCATGCCGTTGCCCCTGGTCGCGAACTCCTGGTTGTGCCAGGCGCTCGTGTTCTCCAGCAGCACCCAGGACTGCCATGAGGTCACATAGCCGCACGGCAGGCCGGCAACGTCCTTAAGCGCGGCGAGCACGGGCACCATTTCGTACCAGGTCTTTGGCGGCATTTCCGGATCCAGCTTTGCCTTGCGAAACGCATCCTTGTTGTAGAACAGTACCGGTGTCGAGGTGTTGAAGGGCAGCGCTTCGAGCCGTCCGCGCGCATCCGAGAAATAGCTGGCGACTGCGGGAACGAACGCCTTCGCGTCGAGCGGCTCGTGCGCCTCCGCCATCACCTGCCAGACCGGGCGAACCGTGGCGTTCGCCCCCGTCATTGCGGCCATCATCTCGGCAGTGCCCACTTCGTAGATCTGCACAAGATGCGGAGCGTCCCCCGCGCGATGGGCGATGAACGCGGCCGCCATGGTTTCGTCGTAGCTGCCCTTGTAGGCGGTGGAGACGACAAACTCCTTCTGCGCGGCGTTGAATTCCTTGGCGATCGCCTCGACCTGGTCGCCAAGCGGACCAGCCATCGCGTGCCAGAAGCGGATTTCAGTCGGCGCCGCACTGACGGCGGCGGAGAAGAAGAATGCAAGCAGCAGGCAGATCGCGCGCAAGTGGGGCCTCCGGAAAAATCGCGCCGCAGTATAGCCTGCTGTTGGCGCTATCATGGTGCGCTTCGACACACTCGACGAATCCAGGAGCGATCCATGACTGCGGCGGAACTGTGTGCGGCGTTTGCCGCCGGCAAACTCTCACCGGTCGAGGCGACGCAAGCCACGCTCGATCACATCGCGCGCTGGGAGCCGCACCTGAACGCGATGTACCTCCTGCAGCCTGAAGCGGCGCTCGTGCAGGCGCGCGCGTCCGAAGCGCGCTGGCGCAAGGGCGTTCCCCTGTCGGCGCTCGACGGCGTGCCGATCACGATCAAGGAGAACATCTACACGGCGGGCGACCACGCGCCGATCGGCACCGCAGCCAATGCGGATCTGCCGGCCGCGACCGCGGACGCGCCGCCTGCCGCGCGCGTGCGCGAAGCCGGTTGCGTGATCCTCGGCAAGACCACCATGCCCGACTACGGCATGCTGTCCTCCGGCCTGTCCTCGATCCATGGCCTGACGCGCAACCCATGGCAACTCGATCGCAACACCTCGGGCTCCAGTTCCGGCGCGGGCGCGGCCTGCGCCGCAGGTTACGCGCCGCTGCACCTGGGCACCGATATCGGCGGCTCGGTCCGCCTGCCCGCGACGCACTGCGGCATCTTCGCGCTCAAGCCCAGCCTCGGCCGCGTGCCGGTGCACCCGCCCTTCCTTGGCCGCGTCACCGGGCCGATGACGCGCACCGTGCGCGATGCGGCGCTGCTGATGAACGCGCTCAGCCGACCCGACGCGCGCGACTACATGAGCCTGCCCTACGCGCCGCGCGATTACACGGCGGGGCTGGAGTCGCTTTCCGCGAAGGGCCTGCGCATCGGCTTCCTGCCTGACATGAAGACCGGCCTGCCGGTGAACGCCGAAGTGCGTGCCGCGGCCGTCGCCGCCGCCGGCGCGCTCGCGTCGGCCGGAGCGGTGGTCGAGGAAATCGACTCGTATCTCACGCCCGAGATGCTCGAAGGCATGACCCGGTTCTTCGAGGCGCGCTCATACAACGACTATGTGCAGCTGCCGCCGGAGCGCCAGGCGCGCATCCTGCCGTTCATCGTCGAGTGGTGCACCTGGCGCGCGAAGAAGTTTTCCGACCACGACGTGATCGCGGCCTATGCACAGGTCATGGCGATGCGCGAAGCCGCGGTCGTCGCCAGCGAGCCCTACGATTTGGTGCTCACGCCGACCTCGCCCATCCTGCCCTACGAGGCCGAGGCCGCCTGTCCGGGAAACGACCCGCACAATGCGCTGCCGCACATTGCGTTCACCGTGCCCTACAACATGTCCGAGCAGCCGGCGGCCTCAGTCAACTGGACCGCGTCTGCCGGCGGCCTGCCGATCGGCGTTCAGATCGTCGGCCGGCGTTTTGACGATGCCGGCGTGCTGCGCGCGGCGCGCCTGCTCGAAAAACTCCGCCCGGCGCAACTGGCCTGGCCCGCGCCCGCGTAAAGCGTCTGGCGCAGGAGCCGGGCCGCCGACCGGTCATTATTGCCACTTTTCGGCCAAAGCCCGCTACTGGCGTGGGTTTGCAGACAAATTACTGCCATGCCGAGATCTAGCGGCGCGCGCCTGCCTCAAACACCCGGGCGCGCATGCAGGCGGCGAGCAGGACGAGCGCCGCCACACTGAACGCCGCGCCCGCGCCGAACGTGAATGCCGCGCCGAGCCGGTCCCAGAGCAGGCCCGCCAGCCCACTCGCCACCAGCATGGCTGCGCCGCTCAGCAGGTTGAAAAAGCCGAACGCGGTGCCGCGCAGGTCCTCGGGCGCAGTGTCGGCCACCATCGCCGCGAGCAGGCCCTGCGTCGCGCCCATGTGCAGGCCCCACAGCGAAGCGCCGGCCCAGACCCAGGCCCAGTGGTTGCTGTAAGCGAGCACGACGTCGGCCGCGATCAGCACCGCCAGGCCCAGCGACAGCAGGGCTGGATGGCTCATCCGATCGGACAGCCTGCCCAGCGGGTAGGCCGACGCGGCATAGACGATGTTCATGGCAACCGCCACCAGCGGCACGTACGCCAGGGGCAACCCTCCCTGCGCGGCGCGCAGCACGAGGAACGCCTCGCTGAAGCGCGCCAGCGTGAAGACCGCGCCGATCGCGACGACCCACCAATAGGCGCGCCCGAGGCGCATCAGGTTCTCCCTGCGTACCGGATTGCCGCGACTGGCAGTTGCCGGACTGCGCGCTGGCTCCTGGACTCCAAAGAACAGCAGCGCCACGCACAGGAACGCCGGGACGACGGCGACCCAGAACACCGCGCGGAAATCGTTTGCCCACAGCAGCATCAGGCCCATGGCGAGCAGCGGACCGAGGAATGCGCCCACCGTGTCGAGCGACTGCCGCAGCCCGAAAGCCGCCCCGCGCACCTCCGGCGGCGCGATATCAGCCACCAGCGCATCGCGCGGCGCGCCGCGGATCCCCTTGCCGACGCGATCCATGAGGCGCGCGGCAACCACGAACCCCAGGCTGGTGGACAGCGCGAACAACGGCTTGGAAAGCGCGCCCAGGCCGTAGCCCAGCAGCGCGAGCGGCTTGCGCCTGCCCCACCAGTCGCTCAGCACACCGGAGAACACTTTCACGATCAGCGCAGTCGATTCCGCCGCGCCCTCAATGAGTCCGACCGCGAACGCGCTCGCGCCCAGCGACACCACCATGTACACCGGCAGCAGGCTGTGGATGAGCTCGGAGGATACGTCCATCAGCAGGCTCACGAATCCGAGCGCCCAGATTGCGCGCGGGATCCTCGCGGGCTTCGCGCCGGGCGCAGGGGTGGGCATCGCGATTCGGGTCAGCGCGCGAGAAAAGGGTAACCGGAACGCATCACCCCGGCGCTTACAGGCTGCGCAGCTTGGCCTTCAGCGCGCTCGGCGCCACGGCCAACAGCGCCGTGCGCTCGGCGCGCGTCAGGAAAAGCGGCGCAAGCTCGGGCGCCTCGGCCAGCCGGTAGCCCAGCCGCGTCGCGCCCTCGATCTTCACGCCGGCCGCGCGCAGACGGTCAATGTCGCGGTACACGGTGCGCAGCCCCGTCCCGGTGCCGGCCGCAAGCGACGCAGCGGTCTTGTAACCGCCCTCCGCAAGCACGAGATAGAGGATCGCCAGGCGGATGCCGGGAGGGAGATTATTGCCAAAACTAGCCTGTATGCCCATATGCAGAGCCGGTCTCCAGCCAAATTGCTGCCATCAGTGCCGCGAGTGCCGGTGCCCGCCGCGGCGCGCACCATGCGGATTCTCCGGCTATTTCTTCGGGTCGATCCGGCCGATTTTTTCCACGGCCTGCTTGAGCCGCGCCGCATCCTTGGCGAGAAAACTCGCGAACTCGGGCGCATCGAGGTAACTCACCGGCGTGCGGACTT
>JBBQVP010000020.1:0-37876 GCA_038211455.1 Burkholderiales bacterium | reverse complement strand
CTCTTCTTTGAGGGCATGGCCGGCAGCCGAATGCCGATTGCTCTCGCGCACGGCGAGGGCCGCGCGGTGTTCGACGCGCCAGAGCATGAGAAACGCGCGCTGGTCAGCCTGCGATTTGTAGACCATCATGGGCGGATCGCGGAGACGTATCCGCACAACCCTAACGGGTCGCCGCACGGGATCACTGGCGTGACCACCGCCGACGGCCGGTTCAGCATTGTCATGCCGCACCCCGAGCGTGTTTTTCGCTCGGTGCAGATGTCCTGGGCGCCGCGCGGTGCGGGCGAGGATTCACCCTGGATGCGCATGTTCCGCAACTGCCGGCGCAGGGTCGGCTGAATTTAACGAAAGCCCTTTTAATCCCACCAGGAGAAATCACCATGAGCGCCATCGTCCGCCACGAATCCAAAGGCATACTCTCCAGCGCCGTCGAGTACGGCGACACCGTCTACCTGGCCGGCATCACGGCCGACGACCAGTCGAAGGACGTCAAGGGCCAGGCCGCGGAGATTCTCACGGCTATCGACCGCCTGCTCGGCGTCTGCGGGTCGGACAAGTCCAAGGTGCTGACCGCGACGATCTGGGTCAGCGACATCCGCAATCGCGCCAGCATGAACGAGGCGTGGAACGCTTGGACCGGCGGCAAGAATCTTCCCGCGCGCGCCTGCGTCGAGGCCAAGATGGCCGACCCGCGCTGCCTGGTCGAGATCCAGGTGATCGCCGCCAAGTAGCGGGTGGGCGGATGCCGCCGCGATGATCCTCAGCCTGGTCCTTTCGACCATCGCGTTCTTCGTGGCGGGTTTCTATTTCAGGCGTTACCTTGACGAGATCGAAATCCCGAAGGGGATGATGCGCAGCGTATCGGTGTTCGTGCTTGCGGCGACGGTTTCGTACGGGGTAGCGCTGCTGGTCGACCTGTTGTCCGGCTGAGCGCAGGCATGCCGAAATCGATCCTGGTCGTGGAAGATGACGACACCATGCGGGAGTTGCTGCGGCTGCACCTTTCGTCCGCCGGCTACGCGGTGCGCGCCGCCGCTGACGGTGTCGAGGCGGGGCATGCGATCCTTGAGCGCGTTCCCGACCTGCTGATCACGGATGTCAACATGCCGCACATGAACGGGTTCGAACTGGTCGCCGCGCTGCGCGAGGATCCAGCCATGAAGGACATCCCCGTGATCTTCCTCACGATCGAAGGCGATTCCGCCGAGCGCGGCGTTGGTCTGGGCGCGGTGGAATATCTCGCCAAACCGATCCGCCTCGATGCGCTGCTGGCGAAAGTGGCCAAGCACCTGCCTGGGGGCGCGGCATGACATCTGCGGAGAAGGATCCCGCAAAGATATCCAGCCTCACACTGGCGCACTACGACAGCCGGGCTGCGGATTTCTGGGAGGGTACCCGCGGGCACGACGTCAGCCAGAACATCGCCGCGCTGCTGAGGCATATTCAAGCTGAGGCGCCATTCGCGATCCTCGATTTTGGCTGCGGGCCCGGGCGGGACCTGGCCGCGTTCACGGCGCTTGGCCACAAGGCGGTGGGGCTGGACGGTTCAGCGCGTTTTGCCGCGATGGCGCGCGAGCACAGCGGGTGCGAAGTCTGGCAGCAGGATTTCCTCAAGCTCGACCTGCCTGCGCAGCGCTTCGACGGAGTATTCGCCAATGCGTCGCTCTTCCATGTGCCGGGCACAGAGTTGGCGCGCGTGCTGCGTGAGTTGTACGCGGCGCTCAAACCGGGCGGGGTACTGTTCAGTTCGATCCCGCGCGGCGGCAACGAGGAAGGCTGGACCCGCGGGCGCTACGGCGCCTACCATGACCTCGATGCCTGGCGCAGCTTTATGGCGGGCGCGGGTTTCACGGAACTGGAGCACTATTACCGGCCCGAGGGCCTGCCGCGCGAGCAACAGCCCTGGCTGGCCAGCGCCTGGCGCAAGTAAACTGCTAGCCCAACCATCGCATACCAAGAGGAGACACGCATGCTGCACGAACTACGCATCTACAACTGCATTCCCGGGCGTCTGCCCGACCTGATCAAGCGCTTCGAGACGGTGACCCTGAAGATCTGGGAAAAGCATGGCATACGCCCGGTGGGTTTCTGGACCGTACTGGTCGGGCAGAGCAACCAGGACCTCTACTACATGCTCGAATGGAAGGATATGGCCGAGCGCGAGCGGGTGTGGAACGGGTTTGCGGCGGACCCTGAATGGCACAAGGCGCGCGCCGAAACCGAGAAGAACGGCGCGATCGTGGCAAATATCATCAACACGTTCCTTACGCCAACGGCGTTTTCGAAGATCAGGTAGTTCATCTTAATCTGATGAAATGTTTTTTAAATACCGACTACCGGAGCTGGTTTCGTGTCAGTTTGTGTATCGATATCGATACAAATCCGAGTGAAATTTACGTAGGAGACCGCGCATGAATGCTCGTGACCACAGCCTGCCGCTGCCATCGGACCAGACCCGCGCGCTGGCGGCTTTCGCCGACCGCGCCTGGGACGAGGAGATCGTCCCGGCATTGACCCGCTACATCGAAATTCCGGCCAAGAGCCCGATGTTCGACGCCGACTGGGCAAAACGCGGACATATCGAGCGGGTGATCACCGAGGCCGCAGCCTGGGTCGAAGGCAGGAAGGTGCCGGGCCTGAAGCTTGAGGTCGTGCGCCTGCCGGGACGCACGCCGGTCATATTCTTCGAGGTCGCCTCAACGCGGCCCAAGGACAACGACAGCGATGCGCAGACCGTGTGCTTTTACGGACACCTGGACAAGCAGCCCGAATTCAACGGCTGGCGCACCGACCTCGGACCCTGGACGCCGAAGTACGAGAACGGAAAGCTCTACGGCCGCGGCGGGGCGGACGACGGTTACGCGGTGTACGCCGCGCTCACGGCCATCATGGCGCTCGATGCGCAGGGGATCCCCAGGCCGCGCTGCGTCGGCATCATCGAGAGTTGCGAGGAGTCGGGCTCACCGGACCTGCCCGCCTACCTCGACGTGCTGAAGGCGCGCATGGGCGATGTCGGGCTGGTGGTGTGCCTCGATTCGGGCGCCGGCAACTACGACCAGCTCTGGCTCACCACCAGCCTGCGCGGCATGGTCAGCGGCGTGCTGAAGGTCGAGATCCTCAATGAGGGGATCCATTCGGGCGATGCGAGTGGACTGGTGCCCTCGAGCTTTCGCATCCTGCGCCACCTGCTCGAGCGGCTGGAGGACAGCAAGACCGGGCGCCTGCTGCCCGAAAGTTTTCACTGCAACGTGCCGCCGGCACGCCTTGAGCAGGCGCGCGCCACCGCGGCGATCATCGGCGATGAGGTCTGGAAGCGCTTTCCCTGGGCCTGCGGCGCCGACGGCGGCCCCACGCTGCCGACCACCACCGACCGGGTCGAGGCGCTGCTCAACCGCACCTGGCGTCCGACGCTGTCGGTGACCGGCGCGGAAGGCTTTCCCGACCTCGGCAGCGCTGGCAACGTGCTGCGGCCCTATACCGCGTTCAAGCTCAGCCTGCGCCTGCCGCCGCTCATCGACGGCGCCCTGGCCGCGCAGCAATTGAAGACACTGCTGGAGGACAACGCTCCGTACAACGCGCGCGTGACGTTTGAATCGGAGGGGCGCGGCGCGCCGTCGGGAACCACCGGCTGGAGCGCGCCGGAACTTTCGCCCTGGCTCGAGACTGCGCTCGATGCCGCTTCGCAGGCGCACTATGGCGCGCCGCTGGGCTACATAGGGCAGGGCGACACGATCCCGCTGATGAGCATGCTGCAGAAGGGATTCCCGAAGTCGCAGATGATGGTCTGCGGCGTGCTCGGCCCGCGCAGCAACGCGCACGGGCCGAACGAATTCCTGCACGTCCCCTACGGCAAGCGTCTCACCGCCGCGGTGGCGCAAGTCATGGCGGCTTGTCCGTAGGATCGCGCGGGGATCAGGCCAGCTTCTTCAGTTTCTGCAGCGAACGCATGCGCCAGGGGACTTCGTTGCCCGGGAACAGGCGCGGATACTCGGTATAGCTGACCTCGCCGACGTAGATGTCGCCACGTGAATCGACCGCAAGGCCGTGCGGAGCGACGAACTTCCCGGCTTCCAGCCCCGGCCCGTCCTCTCCTCCAAGGCGGGCGATGGTCTTGCCACCCGAATCGACGATCGTGAGCCGCGGCCCGACGTTCGGCATGTTGCGGTTCACCGCCATGGCCGCGCCGAGTTCGCCGATGATGAAGCGCGGCTTCGGCCCGCCGCAGCAGTACAGGCCGCAGGGGCGGTGCATGTTGTTCCACTGGGACTCGTACCTGCCGTTGCCGTCGAACACCTGCACGCGGTGGTTCTCGCGGTCGGCCACATAGACCCAGCCTTCGGCGTCGGTGGCGATGTTGTGCGCGATGTTGAACTGGCCCGGGTCGGTGCCGGGCTCACCCCACGACATCAGCAACTTGCCGTCGGGTGAGTATTTGTGGATACGCGCATTGCCGTAGCCGTCGCTGACGTAGATGTCGCCTTTCGGAGAAAGGGCGGTGTGCGTGCAGCGATGAAACGGCAGGCCGCTCATGTAGGGCGTGGCCTGGCCGGGGACGCCGATCTCGAGCAACTCCTTGCCATCGGTCGTGCACTTCCTCACGAAATGTCCGCCGTCGTCGGTGCAATAGAGGTTGTCCTCGGCGTCGATGTGCAGCCCGTGCGCGCGCGTGAACCTGCCTTCGCCCCAGGACGACAGGAAGTTTCCGTCGCGGTCGAACACGATCATCGGATGCTCGCCGCGATTGAACACATAGACGCGGTCTTTGCTGTCCACGGCGACCGCGGCCGCGTCTTTCAGCTCCCATCCCTCGGGCAGCTTCGCCCAGTTTTCCACTACTTCGTAGCGGTGCTCGCCGCTGCCCAGGATTGCGCTCATGAAGGTTTTCTCCCGACGGATGATTTGCGTTTGACAGGCCCTAGTTTTACCACGCGCGCAGCCAGTTCACGGGCTACGCGTAACAGTGCGTCAAGCAAATTCTGGTCGATCCGGACGTCGCCTTCATACTCAGCCAGGTTCCGCTTGCGATGTGCCTGGTCTAGCACGCGCCATTGCTCCGGCGGAAGTTCGAGCGTATGGGGCAGGACTTGGAAGACGAGGTAGCGGCTCTCCGAACGATAGCCGTGCCAGCGTAGGGCTGCTAGCGCAAGCGCATGCGCGGCGTTGTACGCGAGATCGAATCGACTCTCTGGATTGAGCGTCTTGTTTCCAGCGTCAGCAAGACGCAGTTTACCCGATCGCACCAGCCCGTCGAATTCGTCCTGTGCCGGTGCTTCGGCCTTGAGCTTGCCTGCCTTGACCAGGTTGTCCAGCGGCTCAGACGGCATCCGCATTCCCGATTAACGGTACGTGCTCGGCCGCGAGCACCTTGCGCAGGAAGGCGTTCTTTCTCCTGTCCCGGAATTCGTGTGCGGTGTAGAGCGTCGGGTTGACTTTGCGGCCCAGACGCTTCTCGGCCGGTTCGAGCACGCCAAATACTTCCTCCAGAGTGATCCCACCCGCATCACGTGTGACCAGCAGCACGTCTATATCACTGTCGGCCCGGTCGTTGCCCATGGCGACAGAGCCATGGAGCCAGGCCGCCTCCAGGCGTTCCGCGAGAGGCGCGAGTGCGTCGCGCAGGCTCGACGCAGGGCCCAGTATCTTGACTGCGATGCCGCGCAACTCCGCATAGATCGGGGCGGCAGCATTTGCCCGATAGTGCTTCCGCCCACCGGTACGAGTCACCGCGACAAGGCCGCTTTCCGCGAGGCGTTGAAGCTCGCGCTGCACCGCACCCGAGCCGCCGCCTGCAAGGGCGATCAGTTCCGTGGCATAGAAGCTGCGCCCGGGCTGGCCGAAAACAAGCCCGAGGACGCGCTGCTGAGTCGCTGAGAACAGCGCGCCCGCGACTCCCGGGCGCGACGGCGTCGGCTTGCGTGAGGTCTTGGATTTTCGACGGATTGGCGCTATACCCATATCGGGTATATTAATACCCAAATTGGGCATAACGCAAGCCGCAAGGCTAGGCAAGACCTTTGTTCGGATTGATCAGGTATTTCGCGCCGGTGGAGCGCTTGTTGTACACCGCGATCTCGCCGAGTTGCAGCGCTTCGGCGAGCGAGATCTCCTTCGTATAGTGGCTCGCGAACGTTGTTTTCAACTCGTCCATCACGCGCTGCCTCAGTTTCTGCGCGCCCGCGTGGCCGATCTTCTGCAGGAACGGTGTCAGCAGCCAGCCACCCACCCCCCAGGCCATGCCGAAGCCACGGTTGAAGGTGGTCGGTCCGATATCCAGCCCGCCGTAGATGTAGACCTGCTTGTGGGTGGTCGAGCCGTAGCGGCTGTATTCCTTTGCGGTGCGGTTGATCGCCGTTTCCATGCAGCCGAGGATCTGCCCGGCGAGCTTGCCGCCGCCGATCGCATCGAATGCGATGGTCGCGCCCGTCGCGGCGAGCGCATCGGTGAGTTTGTCCATGAAGTCAGACGCGCTCGAATCGCAGACGTGCTTCGCGCCCTGGGACTTCAGCAGGTCGACTTGCGCCTGCGAGCGCACGATGTTGACGAGGTTCACGCCATCGGCCAGGCAGATCTTGTTGAGCATCTGGCCGAGGTTGGATGCCGCCGCCGTATGCACGAGGGCCGTGTGCCCCTCGAGCTTCATGGTCTCGACCATGCCCTGGGAGGTGAGCGGATTGACGAAGCAGGAGGCACCGTCGGCTGCGGTGGCGCCGGCCGGCAGCGCCAGACACTGCTTGACTTTCATGCATCGGTACTGCGCGTACATCGCGCCGCCCAGGATCGCGACCTTCTTTCCCATCAGCGCCTGTGCCTCGGCGGAGGCTCCGGCGGCAACCACCGTGCCTGCGCCTTCGTTGCCCACCGGCATCGACTGTTCCAGACGTCCCGCCATGGCTTTCATGAGGGCCTCAGGAATCGGGGCGGTGATGACGGGTTGCGTCGCTGTGCCGGACTGCTTTGCGGCGCTCATGTCGGCCGCGCCGAACAAGAGGCCCAGGTCCGAGGGGTTGATCGGCGAGCCTTCGACGCGCACCAGGACTTCGTCTTCCGCGGGTGTCGGGATCGCGACGCTGGCGAGCGAGACTTCGAGTTCGCTGCTCTTCTTTACCAGTGAGCGCAGCTGCAGCGCGGTGCCTTTCGGATGGTCAGTCAAGGTGCGATCTCCTGTGGTGGGTGAACATGCGAATGCTTACGATCATCGCACGTGCGGCTGCCATTCTGCAGATTCGGTCAGGGCAGCGCAATTCTGTGAGCGGCAGGCCACGGATTGTTTCTGATCACCATGCAAAGACGGACTGGAGCAACCAGTACCAGCTCTTAATCGTCCACCGAACCCGGCTCCGCACGCCGCAGGCTCCCGTACCGCAGCGCGTACTGCTTGGTAAATAGCGCACCCAGGAAGAATATCTGCGCAGAGTAGTAGACCCACAGCAGCAGTGCGACGATCGATCCGGCTGCGCCGAAGCCCGAGGCGATGGCGCTGTTGCCCAGGTACAGGCCGATCGCATACTTGCCCAGGCTGAACAATCCCGCCGTAAAAATGGCGCCGGTCCAGACATCGCGCCATGAGAGCGGCACATCCGGCAGCATCTTGTAGATGACCGCAAACAGGCAGGCGATCACGCTGAATGAAATCCAGGCCGAGACTGTTGCAAGAACAACCGCGGAACCGCCGCTCCAGATTCCGCCTACATAGCGCTCGAGCATGGCGAGCGCGGCGCTGACCACCAGGGAGATCAGCAGCAAAAACGCCAGAACGAGCACCAGGCCAAAGGACAGGAGCCGGGTTCTCAGGAGGACGCTGAAAGCCGAACTGCGAGGTCCTCCCATGCCCAGTAGCTCATCCAGGCTGCCCTTCAGTTCCGTGAAAACACTCGTGGCGCCCACCAGCAGCAGGATGCTTGCAACGACGGTCGATACGAGCCCGGAGGTGGGATTTTGCGTTGCGAGTAGCAATGCCTGGATTGCTTTTGCGCCGTTTGGCCCGACCAGATGCTGCATCTGGTTGATGATCTCCCCCTGAGCCGCCTTGGCGCCGAAAAAATGGCCGGCGACTACGACCGCCAGCAGGAGGATCGGGGTCATGGAGAAGAGGGTGTAAAAGGCCAGCGCCGCTCCCTTGCTGGCCGCCCTCTGGTCGAACCAGTCTGTTATCGAATCCGACAGGACCCGGAACAGTCCGACACCTGGAATCCTGTTAACGACGGCAATGAGCAAACCGGTCAGTCGTCTGCAATGTTCCACGGCCGATCTTTTCATGACTGTAGCGAGCCAACGGCGAGCAACGTTCGCCAATGGTTCATTATCCTGTGCGTAGTGCGCGCGCTCCGTGCGATGACGTACATACGGCGGGTATCGCCACAGCGTTGCCGCGCGACACCAGACAGGCATCGCACCGCTGTTGCGCCGGATCTCGGTCTGCCCCGGCGAAGAACGGTTCCGGCTGCTATTCAATGGCAAGCGCGGCCAAAATCCGGCGTCACCCGTGAAAAGTACTTCAACCTATGCGCGACAGAGAACAGAGCAACGGCATCGGAAGGCGTACAACAGTGGTTCAGTGAGTGGTTTCGGAACCGTCAGACTTTATCTGTACGAAATTCGACTCCCGTCACCGTCGTGAAGCCTGTCAGGGGCAGAGCCTTGCTTGCCAACGGCGAAAACTCACTACGGCGTACCAGTGTCCCGATCCGTAAGCGATCGGCGATGCACCGACGCTTTTCAACGCAAATGATCAGGAGAAGAAAATGAACAGAATAGACAGCACATTCATTCCAATTCAGAAATTCCTGTCAACGTGTTTGATTGCAGCGGTTGCGCTGCTGGTCGGCGCCTCCCCGGCATTGGCCCAGGTGTCACTTGGTGCAGCGTCGGGATTCGCCGTCCTGGGTGGCACAAACGTAACCTGTACCGCGGGCACAGTGGTCACCGGAGACGTGGGTGTCTCCCCAGGCAGCGCCGTGCCCTTCACAAATACCGGCTGCACGATTGCAGGTGCGACGCCACCCGAGACCAACGCGGCCGCAGCGGCGGCGCGCACAGCCTTCCTCAATACGTATGCTGCGCTCCAGCTCAAGGCCTCGTCCTGTATCAATATGCCAGGCAATCTTTCGGCCCAGATTCTTGGACCGGGTGTCTATTGCCTGGATGCAGTGGCCAAGGCCGGCACGCTGACGCTTGACGGACGGGGCGACCCGAACGCGGCCTGGATTTTTCTCGTCAATGGCGCGCTCACGGGCACCAACTTCTCGGTGGTCATGACCGGCGGCGGGCAGCCCTGCAATGTATTCTGGGCACCGACCGGCGCCGCGACCATGACGACGTCGGCGTTCAAAGGAAACATCCTCGCGGGTGACGCAACCCTCGGGTCGATCACCCTGACCGGTGGCACCCTGGCCGGTCGTGCCCTGGCAAATGTCGCAGTGACGATGACGGGCGCCAGCGTCATCGGGTGCGACGCGCTGTCGGGCTCGCCGAAGTCCTGCAAGGGTCACGGGCGCGATCACGAAAATGACAAAGACCGCCAGAAATGCAATCAGGGCGTGGGCAACGGGCCCGAGGGTTGCGATCCGGGCAACTCGAACCACCGCAACCCGTTCGGTTCGAACGATGAGAACGGCGGAAAACCGGGCAGCCCGGGCCGCAAGGGCGGCAACAGGTAAGCCTGCGATTCCGAGGCATGAAAAAGGACCCGTGAGGGTCCTTTTTCTTTTGGTGGATCCCGAAGCCTGCGCCTGGCGGGGAGAGTAGTTGCAGGCTAATGCGCAACGAATACGTAGCCCACTCTGCTCGATATAATCGTCGCGGAATCGCCCGATTTGAGGAGTCGCGGTTGACCAAAGTTCACTCCGGAATCGTCCGCACCATGTGCCCGATGAGCTGCCATCCGACGCTGTGCGGCATGCTGGCCGAGGTGCGTGACGGCAGCCTCGTGGGCGTGAAGGGCGACAAGGACAACCCGGACAGCCGGGGGTTCCTCTGCATCCGCGGCCAGGCGTCGCGCGAGATCATCGGCAACCCGGCGCGACTGCTCCACCCCCTGGTGCGCGACCGGCGAAGCGATGACTTCCGGCGCGCCACCTGGGATGAGGCGCTCGGCCGGATCGTCGAGGGCATGGCGCTGCCCGAGGCGGTGGGTATCTGGCCGGGCCACGGGACGTTCACGACCAACTATGGCACGCGCATCAGCGCGCAGCTGCTCGCCCGCTTCGCCAATTTTCACGGCAGCCAGTTCTGGAATCCGACGATGATCTGCTGGGGCCTGGGTGCATTCGGCCTTGGCCTCACCGGCATGCTCGAGACGAACACCAAGGAGGACATGGGCGAGCATTCCAAGCTCATCATCCTGTGGGGTGCCAACCTGGCAAGCCAGCCCAACACGGCGCCTCACCTGCTGGCGGCCAGGCGGCGCGGTGCACACATCGTGACCATCGACGTGCGCCGCACCGAGGCCGCTGCGCAGTCGGACGAAACCTCGCTGATCCGGCCGGGCAGCGACACAGCGCTCGCATTGGCGCTGATGCACGTGATCTGCGCGGAAAGGCGTGAAGACGCTGCGTTCGTCGCGCGCTACACCGTGGGCTACGAGAAACTGGCCGAGCATGTGCGCGCGTTCCCGCCAGAAACGGCCGCCCGTGTCTGCGGCATACCGGTCGAGCGGATCGTGGCGCTCGCGCGGCGCTACGCGGACACGAAGCCCGCGATGATCGTGCTGGGCGGCAGTTCGATGCACAAGGGCGCCAACGGCTGGCAGTCCAGCCGCGCAATCGGCTGCCTGCCCGCGCTGACCGGCAATGCAGGCATCGCAGGCGGCGGTTTCGGCCCCCGCCACGGCAGTGCCGCGCACGGGCGCGGCCTGGGCAGCATCGCCGAGCCCGCGCGCAGGAAACCCGGCGCGGTCATCCTGAACCAGATGGCTGCGATCAGTGCAGCGTTGCGCGAGGGTCGCATCCGCACGCTGTTGCTGATGGGCACCAACATGTTGTCTTCGTTCGCCGACACCACGGACGTGGAAGCGGGCCTGCGGCGCACACGGTTGGTGGTGAGCTACGACCTGTTCCTCAACGAAACCGCGCGCCGCTTTGCCGATATCGTGCTGCCGGGAACCGCCTGGCTGGAGGAGGTGGGCTGCAAGGCGACACACACGCACCTGTACCTGATGGAAAAAGCGCTCGATCCGCCAGGCGAGACGCGCTCCGTGCATTCGATCGTGACGGACCTGGCCGACCGGCTCGGCCTGGCGGGCTTTCATCCCTGGTCCAGCGAAGAGGCGATGGTGGATGCAATTCTTGATCATCCCAGCACCGGCCACGCCACCGTGGCCGCGTTGCGCGCGGAAGGCGGCATCCGCGCCCTGAGGGTTTCGCACGTCGCCAACCCGAATCTCGAATTCGATACCCCGTCGCGCAAGGTCGAGTTTTATTCGGAGCAGTGCGTGCGACTGGGTTTGCCGGCTTTGCCGACATGCGATCTTCCCGCGAGCGAGGAGCGCCTGGGTGGAACCTTAGTGCGCGGGCATCCGCTTGCGCTGACGCAGGGCCGGACACTCAACCACTTTCACGGCTTCTACAATAACGGGCAGGCCCTGCCCACCCTGGCCGCGCGCGAGTCCGAGCCCTCACTGTGGCTTTCTCCACAGGATGCTGGGGCGCGCGAGGTCGCGCACGGCGCGGCAATCCGTGTGTTCAACGCGCGCGGTGAACTTCTGGCGAAGGCTCACGTGACCGACAAGATCCCCGCGGGAACCGTGTGGATGCGCGACGGATGGCCTGGGCTGAACCGGCTCACCGCCGGGGAGCCGGTCCTGCCGGATACCGCGGTGGATCTGTTCGCATTCTCGGCCGGCCAGGCGAGCTTCGATGCGATGGTGGAAGTGGAATTGGCGTAGCCGGCGGACGACCTATGCGCAGGGTGCGATCCGCGCGCGTCGGCGCGAATCACGTCACCGGCCGGCTGTCCCTCGAGCGCAGGTACACCATCAGCCCGCCGAAGCAGCATGTGGCGAGCATCGCGAACACCGCGCGATAGGCTTCCTCCGGCGCCGTCGCGCCGGCGCCACCCGCGAAAGACCCCAGCAGGATTCCGCTCAGGGCGGGCAGCGCAGTCGCACCAAACACCTGCGCCATGTTGACTGTGGTGACGCCGCGGCCGGCGATGCGGTCGGGAAACAGGGCGCGGCCCTGCGCGACGATCATGATCGCGTACGAGGACAGGAACGGAATCGCCATCAGCAGCGCGACGGTCAGCGCCAGCGGCGGCCGTACCAACAGGGCGAGGACGGCGTAGATCGCGATCGACAGCGTTGCCCCGGCGACGACGATTTTCTTGCGTGTGCCGAAAACGCGGTCGAGCGGGCCGAAGCTGAGCGCGCCGGCGATCTGCGCGATGCCCATGCCGAACAGCACGTTGCCGCGCGTCACGGCATCCAGGCCATGCACATCGTTGAGGTACGGCCCGGCCCAGACGCCGAGCACCGTGACCATCGAGGCATAGGCAAAGGTGTGCATCGCGAGGATCGGTCCCAGCCCCGGCGTGCGCCAGACTTCGATGAGGCCCTGCCAGACTTCGGCGAGCGTTTCAGCGCGGCGCGTGACCGGCGACACGTCCGGCGGGTCGTCACGCACCAGCACATAGAACAGCGCCGCGATCACCGCCGTAAGTGCGCCGAGCAGATCGAAGGCATTGCGCCAGCCGATGGTCTGCGCAGCCCAGGCCAGCGGCGTGGCGGCTGACAGGGTGCCCACGTTGCTCATCGCGAACACCCACGAAAGCACCAGGGTGAAACGCCCGACGCCGAACCAGCGCGAACACAGGAACACGGCGGCCATGAAGCTCGCCGAGCAGCCAAGGCCGACGAGGAAGCGCGCCGCGATGAGTTCGTTGGCCGAGTGCGCGCGCGCAATCCACAGCGCGCCGATCACTGCAAGGATGCTGATGCCCGACAGGGTGGCGCGCGCGCCCCAGCGGTCGAACGCCATGCCCACCGGGATCTGCGCAACCATCAGGGCGAAGAAGAACGCTCCGCCGGCAAAGCCGAACTCGCGTGCGGAAAGGCCGAGTTCCAGCGCGAGTTCCGGGCCGATGACGCTGTTGGACACACGGTAGAACTGGCTCAGCGACGTGGCCGCGCCCAGCAGCAAAAGCAGAGTAACCGTGCCGCGTGGGCTATTCAAAGAAATTGAGTACTGCGTCGAGCCCGGAGTGGTCGAGGGCATGGGTGGCGTGGGCGCGCACCACGGGCTTGGCGCGCCAGGCAACGGCCACGCCCGCCTCGGCGAGCATCGGCAGGTCGTTGGCCCCGTCACCAATCGCCAGGGTTTGCGTCCGGGCGAGCCCGAGCGCATTGCGCAGCTCGACGAGTTGCGCGGCTTTGGCATTTGCATCCACGATCGCGCCGCTGACCCGACCCGTGAGCTTGTCGTCCACGACCTCTAAAACGTTGGAGAGCGTGTAGTCCAGCCCGAGGCGTTCCTTTAGCCGGTCCGTGAAAAAGGTGAACCCACCCGAGACCAGCAGGGTGCGGATGCCAAGGTGCTGCGCGCGCCCGAGCATGCGTTCGGCGCCAGGTGACAGGCGCAGCTTGTCGCGATACACGTGTTCCAGCGCTTCGATAGGCAGGCCGGCCAACAGCGCCACACGCCGCCTGAGGCTCTCGGCGAAATCAATCTCCCCGCGCATCGCATGCTCGGTGATCGCTGCGATTTCCGCCTTGATGCCAAGCATGCCGCCGATCTCGTCGATGCATTCGATCGTGATCAGTGTCGAGTCCATGTCCATCGCGATCAGGCGCAGGTCCGCGAGCCTGCGCGCAGGCGGAATCCAGGCGAAGTCGAGTTTGTGCCGCTCGCAATCTATTGCGATGGCAGCGACTGTCTCGTCGTTGTGTGAAGCTTCGCGCAGCCGCCAGGCTGTTTCGCCGATCTGTTCCAGGCTTTTGGCGCCGCTGACGGCGGCAAGCCGGGAGGCGTCCGCCGACGCGATGGTGAAGCCCTGGACGACGAGGTTCATTTCTTCTGGCCTGCCGTCGCGAGTTCGTTCCAGCGCTTTGCTTCGGCGTCGTCTGAAGGCACGCCGAGGCCCAGTTCATAGACTTTCGCCAGTTCGGCCATCGCATTGCGGTTGCCTGCCTCTGCTGCACGCCGCAGCCAGCCGTGCGATGCGGTGAAGTTGCGCTCCATGCCGATGCCTTTCTGCAGCATCAGGCCGAGGTAGTACTGCGCGCCGGGCTGGTTGCGTTCGGCGGCTACCTGGAACCAGCGCGCGGCCGTGAAGGCGTTGGCCGAAACGCCCACGCCTTGCAGGTAGAATTCGCCCACCAGCGCCTGCGCCACCGGCAGGCCCGCCGTCGCAGCCCTTTCCATCCAGAAGGCCATCTGCTTCACGTCCTTCGCGATGCCTTTGCCGGAGCCGTACAGCAGGGCGAGGTTGTATTGCGCCACGACGAAGTTCTGCTCGGCGGCGGCCCGGTACCAGTGCGCGGCCAGCGCCGGATCGGCCGGCGCGCCGCGACCATCGAAGAACATCGCGCCGAGGTTGTTCTGCGCGGCGGCGAGTCCTTGGGTGGCGGCCTTGAGGTACCAGGTATGGGCTTCCCCCATATTTCCCAGGGGCGCCGGCGCCCGTTCCAGCGAGAGCGCGAGCAGGAACTGCGCCTGAACGACGCCTTCGGCCGCGAGCGGCTTGAGCGATTCGATCGCCTGCGCGAAATCCCCCGTGGCGAGCGCGCCCTGCGCGGGAACCAGGCGCGGGTCGTCCGACTGCGCCGACTGCGTGCGCGGTGCCGTGGGCGCGCCGGCGGGCGCCACCGGCTGCGCTTGCGCGGCCGGCGTCACAACGAGCAGCAGGGCAAACGCAGCGCAGCGCATCAGGACAACGCCTTGAACGCGTCCTTCGCAGCCTGGACCCGTTCCTGCCAGGTGGGAAGTTTCGCTTCGATACGCAGTTTCTCCGGCCCGGCGAGGCGCCAGTTGCGGCGCTTCTGCATCAGGTCGATGATCTTCGCGCCGTCCACGGCACCGTTGGCAATCGTGTCGCGGCCGAACTGCAGCACGACGGATTCGTGGGTTGCGTCCAGGCGCGCGACTCCCAGCGGGCGCGCCAGCACCCGCAGCGCATGGCACTCAAGCAGCGCGCGGGCGGGCTCGGGCATCTCACCGAAGCGGTCGACGAGTTCCTCGTGCATCGCGTCGAGGTCCTCGCGCGACTCGCAGTTCGACAGGCGCTTGTACAGTGTCAGCCGTTCGTGCACGTCGCTGCAGTAGTCGGCCGGCAGCAGCGCGGGCACATGCAGGTTGATCTCGGTGGTGACATCGATCGGCTGGTCCATGTCGACGGCCTTGCCCTTCTTCAGCGCGCGCACTGCGCGCTCGAGCATCTGGGTGTAGAGCGAATACCCGATTTCATGGATCTCGCCCGACTGCGATTCGCCGAGCACTTCGCCCGCGCCGCGGATCTCAAGGTCGTGCATCGCGAGGTAGAAGCCCGAGCCCAGCTCCTCCATCATCTGGATCGCCTCGAGCCGCTTTTTTGCCTGCGTGCCGAGGGCTTCCTCGTCGGGAGTCAGCAGGTACGCGTACGCCTGGTGGTGCGAGCGGCCGACGCGGCCGCGCAGCTGGTGCAACTGGGCGAGGCCGAACTTGTCGGCGCGGTTGATGAGGATGGTGTTGGCGTGCGGGTTGTCGATGCCGGTCTCGATGATCGTCGAGCAGAGCAGGATGTTATGCCGCTGCTGGGTGAACTCGCGCATCACGCGCTCAAGATCGCGTTCGCGCATCTGCCCGTGGGCTATCGCGATGCGCGCCTCGGGCAGCAGGCGCGCGAGGCGCTCCCGCATGTTCTCGATCGTGTCGACCTCGTTGTGCAGGAAATACACCTGCCCGCCACGCTTCAGTTCGCGCAGGGTGGCCTCCCGGATGATCCCGTCGGACCAGGGCGAGACGAAGGTCTTGATCGCCAGGCGTTTCTGCGGCGCCGTGGCGATGACCGAGAACTCGCGCAGCCCTTCGAGCGAGAGCGCGAGCGTGCGAGGGATCGGTGTTGCAGTCAGCGTGAGCACATCGACTTCCGCGCGCAGCGCCTTGAGCGCCTCCTTCTGGCGCACGCCGAAGCGGTGCTCCTCGTCGATGATCACCAGGCCCAGGCGGGCGAACTTCGCGCCTTTGGAGATCAGTTTGTGGGTGCCAATCACGATGTCCACGGCGCCAGCCTCCATATCCTTCAGGACCTGGGTGGATTCCTTGCCCGTGCGGAAGCGCGACAACTCGGCGATCTTCACCGGCCATTGGTCGGCGACGTGTGCGAAGCGATCCGTGAAGGTCTGGAAATGCTGCTCCGCCAGCAGCGTGGTCGGGCAGAGGATCGCCACCTGCTTGCCGCCGGTGACCGCAAGGAACGCAGCGCGCAGCGCAACCTCGGTCTTGCCGAATCCGACATCTCCGCAGATCAGGCGGTCCATGGGCTTGCCCGAGGTCATGTCGCCGATCACTGCGAGGATCGCCGAGGCCTGGTCGGGCGTCTCCTCGAAGCCGAACCCGTCGGCAAACGCCTCCATGTCGTGCTGGATCAGGCCGAACGCGTGGCCCTGGCGTGCGGCGCGCTTGGCATAGAGCGCGAGAAGTTCGACCGCGGTATCGCGGACCTGCTGTGCGGCGCGGCGCTTGGCCTTGTCCCACTGGCCGCTGCCAAGCTTGTGCAGGGGCGCGACCTCGGGCTGGGCGCCGCTGTAGCGCGATACCACCGAGAGCTGCGCCACCGGCACGTAGAGCTTGTCGCCGCCGCCGTATTCAAGGTGCAGGAATTCGGTCATGCCCTCGCCGAGGTCCAGGCTGATGAGGCCGACGTAGCGTCCGATCCCGTGCTGCGCATGCACCACCGGATCACCGATCTTGAGCTCGGACAGGTCCCGCAGCATGCCTTCCACGGAATTCGCGGGCGCCGTTCCGCGGCCCGCGCGCTGGCGTACCGTCGCTGCGTAGAGTTCGCTCTCGGTGACGATGCTCCAGCCTTCGGCGGGGACCTCAAAGCCATTGGCAAGCGGCGCCACGCCGATCGAAAAAGTTTCCTTTCCCGCAAGGAAGGCGGGAAGGTCTGGCGTGGCGGCCGGATGCATCCCGTATTCGGCGAGGTAGCCCGCCATGGTTTCCCGCCGTCCAGCGGATTCGGCGGCCAGGAACACGCGCAGGCCGCTTTCTGCGACATAGGATTTCAGGCGGGAAAGCGGGTCGTGCGCGCGTCGGTCGACGGAGAGATCGGGCAGCGTGCGCGTCTGCAGTTCCGCGCTGCCGGCCTCCGACTCTGATACCGGCAGGGCCCCGGGCGCCGGGAGGTCGATCCGGGCATGCGTCTTCAGGCGGAGGTGAAACTCCTCGGCCGGGAGGAACAGCTGGACCGGAGGCAACAGGGGGCGTTCGATGTCACCGGAGAGAAGTCTGTAGCGCGAGTTCACGTCCCGCCAGAACGAGTCCACCGCGCCAGGCACGTCCTGGTGCAGGACGGCGACCGCGTCAGGCGGCAGGTAGTCGAACAGGGTTGCGAGCGCCTCGAAGAACAGCGGCAGGTAGTACTCGATCCCTGCCGAGGGGATGCCCGCGGACACGTCCCGGTACACGCCCTTGCGCGACGGGTCGCCATCGAAGACCTCGCGAAAGCTGCCCCGGAAGCGCGCGCGTCCGGCCTCGTCCATCGGAAACTCGCGCGCCGGCAGCAGGCGCACTTCGTTGACTTTGTAAAGGGTCCGCTGACTGTCCACGTCAAAGGTGCGGATCGAGTCCACGGTCTCGTCGAACAGTTCGATCCGGTAGGGCAGCACGCTGCCCATGGGGAAGAGGTCGATGATCCCGCCGCGCACGCAGTACTCGCCCGGCGCGACCACCTGGGTCACGTGCGCGTAGCCGGCGGTGAGCAACTGCGTCTTGAGCGCCTCGGGGTCGAGCGCCTTGCCGGTCTCGAGGAAGAAGGTGTAGGCCGCGAGGTAGGCCGGCGGGCAGAGCCGGTACAAGGCGGTCGAGGCCGGTGCGACCGCGACATCGAAGTCCCCGCGCTGGATCTGGTAGAGCGTTGCGAGCCGCTCCGACACCAGGTCGTGATGCGGGGAGAAATTGTCGTAGGGCAGCGTTTCCCAGTCGGGCAGCAGGAACACGCGCTTGTCTGGAGCGAACCAGCGGACCTCGTCGACCAGCCGTTGCGCATCCAGCGCGGTCGCGCTGATCACCATCAGCGGGTGCTTTCCGGCAGAAAAACGCGCGATGGCCAGGGCATCGCCGGAACCGGCAAGCCGGGTCAGCCGGCGGCGGGGAGCGGAGGATGCGGGGGAGGCTGCGGACAGTGCGGTCGGGGTATCGCGATGCATGCTCTGAAACACCAAAAGCGTCCCCCCGGCTGAAAGCGGTTTCGCTTGTACCGTGGAACGCGTCATGTAATTATCCCACACGCTTGAATTACTGGAATATTTCCTTATTTTGGTGATGTGATTTCCGATGCCTTTCGCCACTTCCCGCGTGCCTGCTTCCAGCCCGTGTCCTACGTCGCGCTGATCCCTGCCGCCGGCGCGGGCGCGCGCATGTCGACCGGGACCGCCAAGCAGTACCGACCGCTCCTCGGTCGGCCGATGCTGTACCACTCCATTCGCTGCGTCGCGGTGAGCCCAGTGGAAACCGTGTTCGTGGTGCTCGCACCGGACGACACGCTGTTCGCCGCGCAGGACTGGAGCGAATTCGAAGGTCGGCTGGAGCCGCTCTACTGTGGCGGTGCGACGCGGCATGAATCCGTGCAGAACGGACTGGTGGCGGCGATGGCGGCGGTCGACCCCGACGACTGGGTGCTGGTGCACGACGCTGCTCGCCCCTGCCTGCCGCGCGAGGATCTCGCGCGCCTGATCGCCGAGGTCAGCGACGACGAGGTGGGCGGGCTGCTCGCGCTGCCGGTGTCCGAGACTGTCAAGCGGGTGGAGGCGGGCCGCGCGGGTGCGCCGCGGGTGGCCGCTACTGAGGACCGCGCGTTGCTGTGGCTCGCGCAGACCCCGCAGATGTTTCGCGCCGGGCTGCTGGGCGAGGCACTGCGCGGTGCACCCGATGGCGTCACCGACGAGGCCGGCGCGATCGAGCACCTGGGCCTGAAGCCCAGGCTCGTCAGCGGCAGCCGGCGCAATCTCAAGGTAACCTTCGAGGAGGATCTGGCCATCGCCGAATCCTTCCTCGACATGGACAAGAAGGCGTCGACATGAAGATCGGCCAGGGATTCGACGTGCATGCACTGGTGGCGGGCCGCAGGCTCGTGATCGGGGGTGTGGTGATCCCGTACGAAAAGGGCCTCGAAGGACATTCGGACGCGGATGTACTGATCCATGCGGTCTGCGATGCGCTGCTCGGTGCCGCCGGGCTGGGCGACATCGGCCGGCATTTCCCCGACACCGATCCCCAGTACAAGGGCGCCGATAGCCGCGTGCTGCTGCGTGCCATCGAGGGAAAGATTTCCGCTGCAGGCTTCCTCGTCGGGAATGTCGATGCAACCGTCATCGCCCAGGCGCCCCGCATGGCGCCGCATGTTGCGCAGATGGCGGCGAACATCGCCCTCGACCTGGGCGTTGCGAACGGAGCGGTGAACATCAAGGCGACCACCACGGAGCATCTCGGGTTCACCGGACGCGGCGAGGGCATCGCCGCGCAGGCGATCGCGCTGCTGGTGCGTAAGCCCCCCGATGGCTAAACTTTCGCTTCGCCCCTCTCACTCACTGCTGCGATAGGACGCCATGTACTCGCCCAGCTACAACCAGATCGACGACCGCGCCGAGGTGCTTGCCTTCATGCGCGCCAACAACTTCGCGGTGGTGGTGACCGCGACCGGCGGGGAGCCGCAGGCCTCGCACCTGCCGGTGCTCGTCGAGGAACGTGGCGATGGCCTGGTGATCGTTGCCCACATGGCGAAGAACAATCCGCAGTGGGAGCAGTTCTTCGATGACGAGGTCCTGGTCGTCTTCCACGGCCCGCACGCCTACGTGTCACCGCGCTGGTATGCCGAGAAGGAGCGTGTCCCGACCTGGAACTATGCCGCGGTCCACGCCTACGGCAAGGTGCAAGCCTTCCATGAGCCGCAGGCCAAGCGCGAAGCGGTTGGTAAACTTGTCGCGCATCACGACCCGCTCTGGCAGCCGGCCTTTTATGCGCTGTCCGAGCAGTACATGGAGGGCATGCTCAACGGCATCGTCGCGTTCGAGATTCCGGTCGCGCGGATCGAGACGCGCTGGAAGCTCTCGCAGAACCGCGGCCGCGAGGAGATGGAACTGATCACCGACGAGCTCGAGAAGTCTCACCATATGGCGGAGCGCGAACTCGTGCCGCTGATGCGCAAGCACCGGGTATGAAGCCGGCATGAAACGCCTGACCCTTACTACGATGGGACCGGCATGAAACGCCTGACGATGGGACCGGCATGAAACGCCTGCTGGTGGCCAACGCCAAGGGCGGCAGCGGCAAGACTACGCTGGCCACCAACTTGGCGGGCATGTTCGCGGCGAAGCGCCTACGTGTGGTGCTGGCCGACATGGACCGGCAGCAGTCGGCGGCGCGCTGGCTTGGGCGCAGGCCGGCGGGCTTTCCCGCGATCCGCGGCTGGCTGCCGGAGTCGGACCGCGCCGAGATCAAGGCGTTCAATCCGCAGTGGGTGGTGTACGACTCGCCGGCAGGCCTGCACGGTGACAAGCTGGCAGACCTGATCAAGCGCGCGGATCTTGTGCTTGTCCCGGTCGTGCCTTCGGTGCTGGACATGGATGCCTCGGTGGATTTCATCGAATCGCTTGCGGCGCAGAAGGCGATACGCAAAGGCGACAGCAGCATTGCGCTGGTGGCCAATCGCGTCGATCCGCAGACTATCGCGGCTCGGGAGCTTGAGAACTTTCTCGCTGCCTGGGATCTTCCGGTGCTGACGCAACTGCATGCGGCGCAGGTCTATGTGCACTGCGCGGCGGCCGGGGCGAGCCTGTTCGACCTGCCGCGCTCGCGCGCGATGCCCGAGATCGAACGCTGGGATCCGCTGCAGCGCTGGATCGCGCAGCACCTCTAGGCATGCGCGTCGCCGTACTCGGCGCGGGGCTGGCCGGCATCACCACGGCGTGGTGTCTTTCCCAGGATGGGCATGAGGTCGTCCTGCTTGAGCGAAACGCCGCGGTCGCAAGTGAAGCCAGCGGGGCCAACGGCGGGATCGTCTCCGCCAGCCGCGCGTTTCCCTGGGCCAACCCGCAGATGCTCAGGACCTTCCTGCGCGCACTGACCCGCAACGACCAGGCCGTGCGGGTCCACTTGATGCGCTGGGACCCGGCGTTCTGGGCCTGGGGCCTGCGCTTTCTCGACTATTGCCGCGCCTCGCGTTACGACGAGCTGCTGGCGCGCAAGGTGCGCTTCGTGCGATATGCGCAATCACAGCTTGCCGAGATCGCTGAGGAATCCGGGGTCGAATACCATCGCGGCCGCGGCGTGATGTACGTGTACCGCAGCGCGCAGGCGCTGGACGCGGGGGTGAAGAAAATTGAACCGATGCGCGCCTTCGGTTTCGAATCGCGCGTGCTCGATATGGCCGAAGCGCGGCGCATCGACCCGGGTCTCGCGCGCGCGCCGATCGCCGGAGCCGTGTACTGCGAGTCGGACGAGAGCGGCGATTCGGCCATGTTCTGCCGCGGCATAGTGGATGCGTTGAAAAATCGTGGCGCCGCCCTTCAGCTGGGCTGTGAAATCCAGGGGCTGGAGGTCGCTGGCGATCGCGTGGTGGCGGTGCGGACCAATACCGGTCCAGTCACCGCCGACGCCTTCGTCTGTGCGCTCGGAGTGATCGAGCCGCATCTGCTGCGCGCGTTCGGCGCGCACCTGCCGGTCTATCCGGTGCGCGGCCACTCGACCACGCTGCCGATCATCGACCGCGAGGCGGCGCCCCGGCTCGCGGGCATGGACGACGCAAAGCTCGCAGCCTGGTGCCCGATGGGTGACCAGTTGCGGTTGACCGGCGGTGCGGAGTTTGCGGGGTGGGGTCGCGCGATCGATCCAGCGGGGTTCAGGCGGTTGCACGCGCTGGCGGCAGAGCTGTTTCCCGGCGCGACCGATGCAGCGGGGGCAGTGGATCGGATTTGCCGCCGGCCGATGACGCCGCAGAGCACACCGCTGTTCGGCACCGCGCGCTACGGTAACCTGTGGTTCAACGCCGGGCTCGGGCACATGGGCTGGACGATGGCCTCGGGCGGGGCGCGCATCACGGCGGACCTGATTGCGGGGCGCATGCCCGCGATTCCGCTGGACGGGCTGCGGATTCGCCCGGCGTGAATTTGAGACATTGTGTTTACAAACCCCTATCTCGGGGCGGATTCCAGGCCAGTTGGCATACCAGAAAAATAATAGAAATGACACGCTGAGAGTGTTCTTTGCGCTCTGGCCGCCGCGCGAGGTCGCGCAGGCGCTGTATTCCTGGGCGGTGGCTGCGCCGCGCCGCCGCGTCAACCGAGCGCTCTAAGGCCGCGTTGAACACATGCCACGGGAGAATCTGGCGACGCAAAGAGGGAGCGTAGTTATTTACGCGGCGATTTCTTCGGCACACTGATTTTATCGACAACACGATGGAGGTTCAGATGAAAAAACTGATTCTTGGATTGTGCTTTCTCCTTGGCGCATCGCCTTTCGCGATGGCGCAAAACACGGCCAAGGGCGCCGACATGAAGGCCGCACCGTCTGCTGCAAAGGCCAAGAAGGAACCCAGCGCCAAGCAAAAGGCGCAGCAGGAGCGGATGAAGTCCTGCAGCAAACAGGCCACCGGAAAGAAGGGAGACGAGCGCAAGAAGTTCATGGGCACCTGCCTCAAAGGCTGAGCCCGGGGTTCGGACCTGTCATCGGTGCCTGCAGGACCAGACCCCACTTCCCCACTTCGGCGGGGCTGGCCTGCGCAACGCTGTCGCGCTATTTTCCGGCCGAAGCGCTGGCCTCGAGCGGTTCGCGTTGCGCAGTATGCCGCGGCGCCGTGATCGCGAGGTAGATCTCGCGCAGCATCATCAAGAGGGCGCCGGTCAGCGCAAACATTGATAGCACGAACAGCGCGGCGACTGCCCAGGCAAGGTTGAGCGGCACGAACGTGTCGAGGAAGGCCACCGAGATCGACAGGCAGACAAACAATCCGTACATGACAACGCTAGCGCGGTTCTGCGCCGTTTTCGACAGCAAAGACCCGCATGGGGGCTTCGCGCCCTCTCAACTGCTGCGGGCCGAGGTCCTCCAGCGCGTAGGCTTCGCACGCACCGATCCGGCGCAGGGCGTCTTCCGAAGCAAGAAACTTCCGGCCCAGGTCGCGTGTCGCGTTCTCGATGCGAGAGGTGGTGTTCATTACATCGCCATGGAATACGATCGCCCGGCGACTGCCTCCGACTTCGCCGGTGATGACGGGTCCGGCATGCAACGCGGCGCGAAGCCGCGGCACGGCGCCGAAATCGCGCTGAAAGTCGGGGGCCGCCACAGCCAGCGCCCGCTCGATCGCGAAGTAGCAGGCCAGCGGGCGGGCATTCAGTCGGCCATCAGCGAGTGTCCAGGTGATCACCATTTCATCCCCGACGTACTGAAAGATGTCTCCCGCATGATCGTCGATCGGGTCGGATGCGATTGCAAATACACGGCTGAGGAAACGATGCATGGCGGCGGGGCCTACTTTTTCAGCCAGAGGCGTGGAGCCCGCAATGTCGACGAACAGGAAGAAGCGCTCTTCCTCGCGTGCGGTGCGGTAGCGGCCTAACGCAAGGTCGCGAAAGCTGCGCTCGCCGATCAGTTGGGCGAGCATGCGCATCATGATGAAAAATGACGTTGCCATCAGCGCAACGGCTGTCAGCAGTGCCACGGGAAGCTTCGCGCTTAATTGCGCTACGAACACCGCCCCGATATCCCCGGTCAGGGCGAACACTACTCGGGGCCCCAGGCGGCCACCGACGATGCAGAGGATCATGAAGGTATAAAGAATGGTCTTCAGCGCGAACGTCAGTGCGAGTGGCCCGCGGGCCAGGGCCCGTCCTGCACGGGTCCGCGGAAGGAACGTCTCCGTGCCGCCGATCAGCGCCATCAGCGCGGTCCCGTCGATTGCGCCGCTTATCGCACCAAACGCGGCACCCAGCAGCGGCGGATCCAGGGTCGCACCGGCCGCCATGCCGAACAGGCCGGTCATCACGCCGCCTACGACGAGCCGCGCACGGAAAACCGATAGCAGGCGCCGCGTGCCCGGCCTCATTTCAGCTATTCGCCGGGCGGCCGATGCAGGGTGTGCCGGGGCGCCGTGATCGCGAGGTAGATTTCGCGCAGCATCATGAGGAGCGCCCCGGTCAGCGCGAACATCGCGAGCACGAACAGCACCGCGACCGCCCAGGCAAGGTTCAGGGGAATAAAGGTGTCGAGAAAGGCCACCGAGATCGAAAGGCAGACGAACAGGCCGCACATGACCACGAGCGAAGTCGCGATGTAGATCGCCTTGATGCGCTTGCCGACCGCTGCAAGCTCGTCGCGCGCGACGTCGGCGCCCAGGTCGGGCAGGTTTGCAAGCCGGTCCTCGATCACCCGGCGCCGATCCACCGCGCGGCCCAGGCGATTGGTGAGCGCGGTGATGATCGTGCCCACGGCCGCCAGCAGGAACACCGGCGCGATCGCGAGCTGGATCACGTGGGTGATGTCGGGGACGTGGGGTACGAGTGCCATGGTGAAAGAGGAAAGCTGAATGCCGGGTGTGCTAGTTCGACGCCTGGAACCCGGTCGCCTTGACGATTTTCGCCCAACGCTGCTGCGACGCGTGAATTCCCGCCGAGAAATCGGGTTCGACCTGCCCCGAAACATCGAAGCCCATACCTTCAAGCCGCGCGCGGACTGCGGGATCGGCATGCGCCTTTTTCGCCGCGTCGACGATCTTCGCCTGTACGGCGGCGGGCGTCTCGCGGCGCAGGAACAGGCCGAACCAGATCGTCGCTGACAGGTCGCCGTAGCCCAGTTCGGCGAGCGTGGGGACTTCCGGCAACTGCCGCCAGCGGGTCGCTCCGGTCGTCGCGAGTGCGATCAGCTTGCCGGACTTGAGATGCGGGATGGCGCTTTGCAGCTGGGTGAATCCCAGCAGTACATGGCCGCCGATCAGGTCCTGCATCTGCGGCGCCGAGCCTTTGTAGGGAATATGCGTCATCGGCACGCCGAAGCGCTCCGCGAGCTGGTAGCCGATGAAGTGCGAGGTTGTCCCTGGGCTGAAGGATGCGTAGGCCGCCTTGTCGGGATGTGCCTTCAGCCAGGGGCCGAGTTCGGCCAGCGTCTTTACCGCGACTTCGGGTCGGACCACCAGCACCAGCGGCGCCTCGACACCCTTGATCACGCCGACGAAGTCGTCGAACTTCCAGCGCAGCGAGGCGTACGTGCTGGGGTTGATTTCGGTCATTGATTGGGTGCCGAACCAGAGCGTGTAGCCATCCGCCGGTTCGCGCTGCACGTATTCGGCGGAAATATTGCCATTCGCGCCGGGTTTGTTCTCGACGAGAACCTTCTGGCCGAGCGTGCGCGACATGTGCTCGGCGACAGTCCGCGCATAGGCGTCGGTTGCGCCTGCCGGTGGGGTGCCGACGACAACGGTAAGGGGCTTTTCGGGCCAGCCCTGCGCTGAAGCCAAGCCCAGCCAGAAGGTGGCGGCGGCGCCGAGCAACGCGGATTTCAGTGGGTGGTTCATGCGGTCTCCTGGTGTGCGCTTCCGGGCTGCAACCTTGGCAGCAGCCCCGCCTCGATCGCCTTGACCTGCAGCGCGAGCACTTTCGAATAAATGCGGCACTGCGCGAGGCTGCCGGCGATGAACCACAGCCCCGGCTGCGCGGTGCGCGTAAACATGTTGCGCAGTTCCTGAGCGTCGCCGAATCCCCAGATCGGGCCAAGCTTCTGCGCAACCGCCTTGCCGAAAAGTCGCTCGACCAGCGCTTCCTGGCCCTTGTAGCCGGTGGCGAGCACGACCAGGTCCGCTGGCAGCAGCGTGCCGTCGCGCAGCTGCGCTCCCCCGGAGACAAACCGCTCGATGTCGGCGAACTGCACCAGGCCGATTTCGCCACTTGCAACGAGGTCGGATGCGCCGACGTTGAAGTAGTAGCCGCCGCCGCGCGAGAGGTACTTGAACTGCCAGCCGGTGCCGTCCTCGCCGAAATCCAGCTTGAAGCCCACCCGCGCGAGGCCCTCGAGCAGCGCATGGTCGAGTTTCTTTGCCTGCTCCGTGAGCATGATATGGGTCTTGCGCGAGAGTTCCAGCGGCATCGACGCTGCGATCAGGTCGCAGTCCGCCAGTGGCGGGCCTTCGTCGTACAGCGTGTAGGCGAGCTGCGCGCTCGGTTCGATGTTGGTGACCAGGGTGGAGCTGCGCTGCGCCATGGTGACTTTGGCTCCGCTGGAGAACAGGTCCTGCGCGATGTCATGGGCGCTGTTGCCGGTGCCGATGATCAGGGCGCGCTTTCCCTTCCAGTCCTCGCCGTCACGGTACTGGCTTGAATGCAGCACCGGCCCGGAGAAATCGGCAAGCGTTTCGATCTCGGGCCGGTTGGGGATCCCGCTGACCCCGGTCGCCATCACGATGTGGCGCGGATGCAGCACGCGCTCGGTTCCGTCAGCGCGGCGCAGTGTCGCGGTCCAGCGGCCGGCGCTTTCATCATAGGTGCCGCCGTCGAACTCGGTGCCGGTCCAGGTGTTGAGTTCCAAGGCCTCCACATAGGCTTCGAACCACCCGGCCAGCTTGTCCTTGGGGATGTAACTCGGCCAGTTCGGCGGGAAGGGCATGTAGGGCATGTGGTTGACCTGCACCTGGTTGTGCAGCGTCAGTGCGTGGTAACGGTTGCGCCAGTTATCCCCGATGCGTGCTTCGCGGTCGACGATCAGCGTATCGACGCCCAGCTGCGACAGGCACGCGGCCGCATCGAGCCCGGCCTGCCCGCCGCCGATCACCACCACATCGGGTTCGTGCCCGTCGTAGCGCGCGGCGGCCTTGCGCAGGTCGAGCCAGTTCGGGCCGCGAAAATCGCGCGAGTACGACTCTCCCTTGGGCCGCGCGCGGCCGGTGTGCTCCTCGTGGCCCTTCAGTTCGTCCAGCGAAGTGAACAGCGTCCACGCCTTGAGCGCATCGCCTTCTGCAGGATCCGGGATCAGGCGCAGTACGCCGCTTGCGCGGCCTTCCCGGGTTTCGAAACTGAAGATTGCTTCTATCGACTCCCTGCCGGCGCGCTTGACCTTGCGCGGCGCGGTGCGGTTGGGGCTGGTGCGGAACCCGGATGGCTTCGCACGCTGGGCGGACTTCACGAGATCCGCGATCACCGCGTCGCGCCCGCCAATCGTATGCAACTGCCAGGTTAGGGCGAGCGCGTCCCGCCAGTAGCAATCGGGGTGGAACAGGCCGGCGAGTGCTGTTTCGTCAGCCTTACTCAGCGCCTGCTCGAATCGCGCGAGCCAGTTGTCGGTGGGTGCTGTGGTGCGTGTCGCGATGGTTTCTGCTGCTGCCTGCATCCGTTTCTCCGCTTCGGTCGATGCCGCCTGGATATCACGCCCGAGTATACCGGGCAGCACCTGCGAACCCGGCGCGCACGGCAGCGCCCGCATATGAGAGAAACGGTTCGGATTGCACCGTGCAGGCCATGTGCATCGCGCAATACCGATGTCAGCAAGTTACCCGGTAACCCTCGCCAGACCGTGACCTTGGACGAAAAATGTCAGCAAGTACATGGCTGGATTCTCAGGCCTCCGCCTTCCTCCCTGCCTCGCGCAAGGCGAACGACAAGCGCGCCACCAGCCCGCCCCCGGGGCGGGCAACGAGTTCCAGCGTGCCGCCATGCATGCGCGCGACCCGGTCGACGATCGCAAGCCCCAGTCCCGAACTCCCGGCGCCGCTGCGTGCCTGCTCCATGCGCGTGAACGGCTGCTTCATGCGCTCGGTATCTGCTTGCGGAATCCCCGGTCCGCGGTCGCGCACTTCCACCACGGCACGATCCGCAGTGAGCTTCAGTTCGATTTCCACCGTGCCACCGCCATAGCGCAGCGCATTGTCGACAAGGTTGGAGATTGCGCGGCGCACGGCCAGTTGCGTAATGGCGAGGCGCACCTCGGGCACCGTCCCATGTTCGAGCGCATGTCCAACACGGGCGTAGTGCGCGCAGATGTCCTCGACCAACGCGCCCAGATCGGTTTCGGCCCTGGTCTCGCTGCTGCCTTTCGCGTAGTCGAGGAACTGGCCAATGATCTTGTCCATCTCCTCGATGTCCGCAGCAAGGCCGTCGGTGAGGGCGCGCTCGTGCTCGACCTGCGCGCCGAGCATTTCCAGCCCCAGGCGCAGGCGCGCAAGCGGTGTGCGCAGGTCGTGCGAAATCCCGGCGAGCACCATCGCGCGGTCGCGCTCGAGCTGCGCGAGGTCGTTCGACATCTGGTTGAAGGCGGCCGCGAGCGTGCGGATCTCGGAGGCGCCGACCTCGGGCGCAGGTTCCGCGCGCTCCCCTCGCCCGACCTGCTGCGCGGCGCGCGTCAAGGCGGCAAGCGGCCGGCTGATGCGCGAAGCGATCAGCCAGGCGCCGATCATCGACAGCACAAGCGCGATTGCGCCCCAGCCGATCCATTGCGATGCGAAATCGGGCTCCAGCCGCTCGCGTTCGAGCTTGACCCAGAACTCGTCCTCGTCGATGTTGAAGCTGACCCAGTAGCCCGGCAGGCCGTTGCGCGCAAAGGCGATACGTGTTCCCGGACCGAGCAGGGCGCGCACCTGTTCGCCGATCAGGCTGTAAAGCGGGGCTTGCGGAACGGGTTCGAGCCGTTCGTCGGTCGATCCGACGTACACGCGGATCCCCTCGGACTCGTTCAGGTCCTGCAGCAGTTCGAGGCGCAGGCGGGGGTCGGCATTGACGATGGCGGCGCGTGTGAGGTTCACGATCGTGACGGTCTGCTGGGCGATCTCGCGGGCGATCGGCTCGCGCTGGTAGCTGCGGTAGATTTCGAACCACGCGCCGAGCGACAGAAGCAAGAGCAGGGCGATCAGCAGGAACGATCGCGCAAGCAGCGAGTCGGGGCGCCAGAAGGGGAGCGCCTTGTCCGCGTGCGCCCCGGGCGGCGCGTCCGGCGCTGTCACTTCAAATTGCCGTCCGGAACGAACACGTAGCCGAATCCCCACACGGTCTGGATGAAGCGGGGATGGGCGGGATCGTCCTCGATCAGCTTTCGCAGGCGTGAGATCTGCACGTCGATCGAGCGGTCGAACACCTCGTATTCGCGTCCGCGCGCCAGTTCCATGAGCTTGTCGCGCGACAGGGGCGTCTTGGGATGCTGTGCCAGAACCTTGAGCACGGAAAATTCACCTGTGGTCAGCGGAACGTCCTTGCCATCGCGCGTGAGCGCGCGGGTTCCCAGGTTCAGCGAGAACGGCCCGAAGACCTGCACGCCGCTGTCCGCTTCCGGACCACCGGGCGGACCGCCGGGCGTCTTGCGACGCAGGACCGCGTTGACGCGCGCAACGAGTTCGCGTGGGTTGAAGGGCTTGGGCAGGTAATCGTCGGCGCCCATTTCGAGGCCGACGATACGGTCGACGTCGTCACCCTTGGCAGTCAGCATGATGATCGCAGGCGGGGAGTTCTGGGCGCGCAGGCGGCGGCAGATCGCAAGCCCGTCTTCGCCCGGGAGCATGAGGTCGAGGACGATAAGGTCGTAACGCTCGCGCGCCAGTTGCTTGTCCATCGCCGGCGCGTCGCCAGCTGCGCGCACTTCGAAGCCCTGCTCGCCCAGGTAGCGGGTCAGCATGTCGCGCAACCGCTGGTCGTCGTCGACGACAAGGATGCGGGTTTTCAGATCGCTCATGCGCTCGATGGTAAGCGGTAAACGCGGGGTTTGTCTCCCGGCGCGTGTCCAGCCGCAAGGCGATTCGGTAACCGGGTGTAGCGAGAGCGCGTTCCGATCACGAATTGTTACAAATGGGGGAGGCGTGCGGGCGACGCGGGCACCGGCCTCGCGTACCATTTCGTCAGGAGAGTATTCAATGCGCATGCGGACCGGATTTATCGTCGGATTGCTGGTGGCCATGGCAGGGGTGGCCGCCGGAACTTCGCACGCCCAGTCCGATGCCGGACGTGACCGCCCGGGGGTCCAGCGCCGCGACGGGGGCGGCCGGATGACGGGTGAAGAACGCCAGCGGCTGCGCGACGACCTGCGGCGCCAGCATGCCGAGCCGGGAGGTGGAGCGCAGCAGGGACGCGATGAACGCGGGGGGCGCTACGCCGAATGGCAGCGGCATTCGCCCGAGCAGCGCGAAGCGATACGCCGCGACCTGCGCGACGCCAACCGCAACCTGGACCGCCGCCGGCGTTAGGCATGCGGCGCATCCTGCGCATCGGGCTGATTGTGGCCGGCGTGGCCGGCGTGGCCGGTGGCGGCGGCTTTTTCGGCACCGCCGCGATGGCGGCCTACCAGTCCGGTGCAGCGCTGGGCATCGACGACGCGCGCCATCTGCTCAACCGCACCGGATTCGAGGCGCAGGCGGCGCGCATCGGGGAGTACGCCCGGCTCTCGCGCCGGGATGCGGTCGAGCGGCTGCTGGCGGGCGTGGTCACGGTGGCGGAAAGCCCGCCGCCCGCATCCGCGAAGTCCTTCGTCTCGCCGCGCCTCCTGCGCGAACTATCGGGGGAGGAAAAAAAGGCGTTCCAGCGCGAGCAGATGGAACGCGCGGTCGAACTCAAGAACTGGTGGATCGTGGAGATGATCGGCACGCGCTCCCCGCTGACCGAGCGCATGACGCTCTTCTGGCACAACCACTTCACCTCCAGCCTGCAGAAAGTCCGCTCCACGGCCCTGATGTATCGCCAGAACGTGCTTTTACGCCGGCACGCGCTGGGCAATTTCGGCGTGCTGCTGCACGCGGTTGCCAAGGATCCGGCGATGCTGCTGTACCTCGACTCGGCGACCAGCCGGCGCGGCCAGCCCAACGAGAACTTCGCGCGCGAGGTGATGGAACTGTTCACGCTCGGCGAGGGCCACTACACGGAACAGGACATCCGCGAAGCGGCGCGCGCGTTCACCGGCTGGAGCATCGACCGGGACAGCGGAGACTTCCGCTGGCGCGCGTTCGCGCACGACGGGGGCGCGAAGACCGTGCTGGGGCGGCGCGGCGACTTCGATGGCGACGATGTGCTCGACATCCTGCTTGCGCAGCCGCCGGTGGCGGAGTTCATCGTCGCCAAGTTGTGGCGCGAGTTCGTTTCCCCGCAACCGGATCCGGCGGAGGTTACGCGCATCGCGCGGCGCTTTCGCGAATCGGGCTACGACATCAAGACCGCGCTGCGCGAGCTGTTCGTGTCGGACGCCTTCTATGCGCCGGGGAATCGCGGCTCCCTGGTGAAGTCGCCCGTCGACTTGGTGATCGGCACGGTGCGCCAGTTCAATGTCGGCTATTCCGACCCGCTGCCGCTGACGGTCATGCTGCGCACGCTGGGGCAGAACCTGTTTGCGCCGCCGAACGTGCGCGGCTGGCCAGGCGGCGATGCCTGGATCAACAGCACCACGCTGCTCGCGCGCCGCCAGTTTCTCGAACGTCTGTTCCGCGTGGATGAGGCGCGCATGCAGGGTGGGGCGGCGATGGCGGAGATGCGCGGTTCCGAACTGAAGGGCGCGCCGCGGCTCGCCGACGGGCGCGCGCGTTTCATGCGCGCGGCGCTCGATATCCGCTTTTCGGGCGCCGAATGGTTGCGACAGTTTCCGGAGTCCGCGGAGTCAAAGGCGAACCCGCAGTCAATCCAGCGCGTGCTGCTGCCGATACCGCCGGCTTCGGGCGATGCCATCGACGGGCGCGGTGTCGAAATGATCCGGCAGATCACCGCCGATCCTGCGTACCAGTTGAAATAGGCGAACCGGTGAAACGCAGGGACTTCCTCTCGATCGGTGCGGCAGGCGTGGGAGCGCTGTGGCTGCCGCGCGCCGTGTTCGCCGAAACGGAGTCGGCCTATCGGCGGCTGCTGATCCTGGTCGAGTTGAAGGGCGGGAACGACAGCCTCAACACCGTGGTGCCCTATGCCGACGCGGCGTACTACGCGCTGCGGCCGCGCCTGGCAGTGCGGCGTGATGATGTCGTGCAGCTCGACGAGCGCACCGGACTGCACCCGTCGCTGGCGCCGCTTGCGCCGCTCTGGCGCGCGGGCGAACTGGCGATCGTGCAGGGGGTGGGCTACCCGAAGCCGAACCTGTCGCACTTCCGCTCGATCGAGATCTGGGACACCGCATCCAAGTCCGCTGAAACCCTGCAGCAGGGCTGGCTTGCGCGCGCATTTGCGGCGCAGCCGGTGCCAGCCTCGTTCGCAGCCGACGGCGTGGTCGTGGGCACGAGCGAACTCGGGCCATTGTCCGGTGGCGGCACGGGCACTGGTCGGGCAATCGCGCTGAACGACACCGACCAGTTCCTGCGCCAGGCGAAATTGGCCGGCGGAGGGGCGCACAAGGGCAGCGCGGCGCTGAACCATATCCTCAAGGTGCAGGAAGACATCCAGCAGGCCGCCGCGCACCTCAACCCGGACGTCGCCCTGCGCACGACGTTTCCCGCCGGCCAGTTTGGCAGCGCGGTGCGCACCGCCGCGCAACTGGCCGCCAACCGGGCCGGCGTGGCAGTGATCCGGCTCTCACTGAATGGCTTCGACACGCACCAGAACCAGGCCGGCGTGCATCCCCGGCTGCTGGCCGAATTCGCTGAAGGCATCGTCGCGCTGAAGTCCGCCCTCGTCGAGGTCGGCCGCTGGGACTCGACACTTCTGATGACCTACGCGGAATTCGGCAGGCGTCCGCAGGAAAACAATTCCAACGGCACCGACCACGGGACGGTGGCGGCACATTTTGTCGCTGGGGGTCGCGTGCGCGGCGGGCTCTTTGGCCAGGCGCCGCGACTGGATCGTCTCGAGGGCGGCAACCTGGTCCACGCGGTGGATTTCCGCAGCCTGTACGCAACCGCGCTCGAGCGCTGGTGGGGCGTGGCTTCAGAGCGCGTTCTGAACGGGCGATTTCCCGCGCTTGAGCTCCTGAAGACGGCCTAGCGTTCAGTCCTTGAGCAGGATCGGCGCGAGCGCGTCGCCCTGCGGCAGGATCCTTCCGATCACCGCCGTATGCGGGTAGCCCAGCGCGTGCAGCGCCTCGACGCAGGCTGCAGCGCGCTCGGCAGGCACGCTGGCGAGCAGGCCGCCTGCGGTCTGCGGGTCGAACAGCAGCGGGTAGCGCGGGTGCCTCACCATCGCTTCCTGGTTGCGCAGCGCGCGCCGCAGGCGCACGTTGGCCGGCTGCAGCGAACTCAGGATTCCGGCCGCCGCGGTCTCCTCGGCGCCATCGAGCACGGGCAGCGCGGACAGCGTGAGTTCCGCGTCCACGCCTGAAGGCCGGGTCATCTCGACGAGGTGCCCGAGCAGGCCGAAGCCTGTGAGGTCGGTGCAGGCCGTCGCGCCATGTTCATGCAGGCACTGCGCGCCCAGGCGGTTCGACTGGCACATCGATTCGAGCGCCGCGTCGATCCAGCGGCCGCGGGTCCTGAGCAGCGCATGTGCGGCGAAGAGCGTGCCAGTGCCGATCCGCTTGGTGAGGATCAGCACGTCGCCCGGGCGCATGCCGCCCTTCCGCAGCACTGTATGCATGTCTTCGTCGATCAGCCCGTTGACCGCAAAGCCCAGCGCCAGCTCGCGTCCCTCTCCGGTATGCCCGCCGACCAGCGCGCAGTTCGCCTCGTTCAACACGCCGATTGCGCCTGACATCATCTGGAAGAGCACGTCCTCGACTTTCGACTCAAGGCCCGAGGGCACAGTGACGACCGCGGTGGCTGATTGCGCCTCTGCGCCCATCGCAAAAATGTCGCCCAGGGCATGGTTCGCCGCGACCCGGCCGAAGATATAGGGATCGTCGATGAAGGCGCGGAAGAAATCCACGCTGTGGACGAGCGCCTTGCCGGGAGGTATGCGCACCACTGCGGCATCGTCCGGTGAGTGCAGCCCGATCAGCACATCCGGCCGGTCGACGGGATGCAGCGCGCCGAGGGCGCGTGAGAGCACGGTCGCGCCAACCTTCGCGCCGCAGCCTCCGCAGCGCATCGCGATCGCCGAGATCGCCTGCGCGGCTTCCTCCTGGTCGAGCTTGACGGGTGACACCCCGGGCGCGCGCGTCGCGGTGGCGTCCATCGGGGGCAGGTCGGAGAACTTGGCCATGAAGCGGCGGTCGATCCAGTCCTTCCAGCGCCAGACCGAGGGGCCCTCTAACTTGAAGGCGCCGCGCGAAGCGACGGCGGCCTTGTCGCCGGTGCTGATCAGCGCGAGCCAGCTGCGCTGCGGATGGTAGGGACGGAGCGGCCGGCCCTCGACCGCGAGGCGCAGGTTGCGCGCCAGTGGCGGGCCCTGCCTCACTGCGAACACGCCGGCTTTCTCGCGCGGGTGATTGATCATCGCGGCAATATCGCCCGCGGCAAAGACGTCCGGGTCGGTGACGGTCTGCAGCGTGTCAGTCACCTGGATAAAGCCATCGGCATCCAGCGCGAGACCGGTGTTGCGCAGCCAGGGTGCGCCGCCCGCGCGTGTCACCCAGACGATCTCGTCGGCGGAAAGAGCCTCGCCGTTCGCTGTTTCTACCTGTTTGGCCGATACGCGCCGCACGTCCGCGTTCCGGTGCAGCACCACGCCACGCGCAGTCAGCACACGTGTGAAGCTCGCGCGCACCGCGGCGTTGTGGGTGGGGAGGATGTGCGCATCGCGCGTCAGCAGGTGGACTTCAAGCTCATCCGGGTCGCGGCCAAGCGCGCGCAGTTCGTTGCGCAGCCGGTACTGCATCGAGAGTGCGAGTTCAACCCCGCCCGCACCGCCGCCGACCACCGCAATGCGCGTCGCACCCGGATGGACGCGCACCCGATCGAGCAGCGCGAGCCAGCGTGCGTTGAACCCGTTGATCGGCTTGACCGGCACGACGTGTTCAGCTGCGCCCTCGACGTTGTCCAGCCGTGGCGTCGAGCCGATGTTGATCGACAGGCAGTCGTAGGGAACCGGCGGGCGGTTGCGGCAGAGCACGCGCCCCGCAGCGCGGTCCAGCCCGATCGCCTCGTCGCAAAAGAAGCGCGCACCGGCGAATTCCGCCAGCGTGCGCAGGTCGATGTGCACCTCATCGTAGGTGTAGTGACCCGAAATGTAGCCGGGCAGCATGCCGGAATAGGGCGTGTGCGTATCACGGCAGATTACCGTAAGCCGCACGCCGGGCACGCGCTGCATGCCGAACTTCTTCAAGACCACGACGTGGCTGTGTCCGCCCCCGACCAGGACGATGTCACGCAGTACGGGTTGGTCCGGGGATTGCATCGAGTGCCCTTTGCGGCCGGGAGCGGCGGATTGTTAACAGTGTCAAGGGCGAATGATAGTGGACGAATCGCGTCCACGCAGTTCAACCGCCGGACTTCAACCGCCTGTCAGGTGCGCGATCGAGTTCGCGTAGTAGCGCAGCACCGGGAGTTCCTCGAGCCGCGCAGAGTACAGGCCTTCGTACTCATCGACGAGGTGGCGCAGAAGCAGCATGCGCAGGCCGACGTCTAACGCATAGTCGAGATCGCGACGGGGAACGTAGATGTGCGCGCCGGCTGAATCCAGGTCGTCCAGGATCTTCTCGATGTCCGCCTTGAGTTCCAGGACGGAGAGCCCGCGCCCGGAATGCCTTACGAAAACAGTTGCCATCAGCGGTACGGGCAGCACGGGCACCACGCGCCCGACCGCATCCATCAGATGGCGGCCGAGTTCGGCCATGCGCACCTGGCGCGCCTCGCGCGAGAGCTGCGAGAAATCGATGCTGCGCTCGGCGCACCAGGCGCGCATCGAGACGGGCGAGCCGAAGTTGACGCAGGCATAGCCGAAGCGGTGCCATTCGCTTTTCAAAAGCAGGCGCAGGTTGCGCCCGACAAAACGCAGCGTGCCCATCGCCGCCTTGCCCTTGCCGGACTTCGCGGCTTCGGGATTGATGGACAGCAGCAGGGTGCGGTCCTCCAGCACGCGGTCGTAGTTGATTCCCAGAGGAACAAACACCACGTCCCGCTCGGAATCGGGCTTGAAGCCGCGCATCATGTAGTCAAGTACGCCCAGGCGCGGTTCGCGCATGCGTCCGTCGCGCGACAGGCCGCCTTCGGGAAATACCGCCTGCGGCACGCCGGCTTCGGTGGCCATTGCGATATAGCGCTCGAGCACCTTGCGGTAGAGGTCGTCCTTCGAGTTACGGCGCACGAAGTAGGCACCCATCGAGCGGATCAGGTGCGACAGCGGCCAGATCCGTGCCCACTCGCCCACCGCGTAGGACAGTGCCGCCTGGTCGGCTGCGAGGTAGCCGGCCAGCACGTAGTCCATGTTGGAGCGGTGGTTCATGACGAACACCACCGTCGAGTCCGGGTTTATGGCCGCCAGCCCCGCGGAATCGACATAGCCCAGGCGCACCCGGTACAGCGTCTGCGCAACGCGCCGCCCGATCCAGTAGCCGATGCGGAAGTACAGGTAGGCGTTGAATGCCGGCACGGTTTCCTTCGCATACCGTTCGACGATCCCCTGCGCGCGGTCTATCGAGATGTCGGCGCTCTTTGCGAAGGCCCGGGTCGCTTCCTGCACGCGCGGATCGAACAGCAGCCGGTCGATCAGCACGCGGCGCTTTGTGCGCTGGAACGGGCGGATGCCGATCTTCAGCCGCGTCGACACCTCCGCGATCAGCTTTTCCGCGCTCGAGGAGGCGAGAAAGCGCACCATTGGCAGGACGACGTGCTCGAGCAGGGCCCAGCCCGCGAGCGCCGCCATGAGTACGAACAGCACGAACGGTACGCTGACTGCCTGGCCCATCGTTTGCACCCCCGGCGGCTAGGGTAGGGGGAAGGGGTGCGCAAGGCAAGGTCTGGAACCGTGCTCCCGTGCGTCGCGGGGCGCAGCGGGCGTTTCTTGCGGATCTTCCCGCCGCGGGCTGGACGCTACTGCATCTCTCCGCCGGACTCCAGTTTGTATCTTTATCGATACACAAACTGGCTTAAATCCCGCTCCAGACCAAGAGTTTGTTAATTAAATGTTTTAAAATTTGCAGGGAGATTGCGCCGCAGTGGGTGATCTCCGGCCGACACGCCCTGCGGCCCGATCACTTCTGGTGGAAGCGCGCGTTGGCCTTTTCAAAGGCCTCACGCATGCGTGCCCAGGCTTCGTCGGCGCCCTTGGCCATTTCCATCCAGGCTTCACCTGCCGCCGCTTGCACTTGGTGCATTTGCTGCATCGCATTGTCGCGTTGAGTGCGCAGCGCTTCAAGGCCCTTGTCGTATTCGGCACGGGCGCTCGACTGCATCTCGCTGGACTTGCTTTCCCACGTGGCAATTTCTGCGTTCCACTGGTCAAGCTGTTCCTTCATCTTCAGCACGTACTCGTCACGCTTGCTCATAAGTCCTCCTTGCATAGGTGGTTTGATCAACGCGCAATGCGTTCTTCCATGTGTAACACCAGTTTGATCTTAGAATTTCCTGTTCGCCGCCTTTTGACCCCGATCAATGAAGGGCTGCATGAGTTCGCCGAAACGTGAACTGTGTCATTTGTGTGGTCTTGGTGATGCCGCTATTATTCGAATCTGAATTTTCGATTGCACCGCGGGGAGGGCGGGTCCATGGCGAATCTGAGCAAGGCAGACCTGACAGAAGCCGTGGCGAAAGCCGCTGCGATCAGCAAGACCTCCGCCGCGGAAGCAGTGAACGCCCTGTTCGAGACTGTCGTCGCCGGTGTGGCCAAGGGAAATCGCGTGACGGTAGTGGGTTTTGGCACCTTTCTCGCCCGCAAGCGCCAGGCCCGAGCCGGCCGTAGCCCGGCGAATGGCAAGGAAATCAAGATCCCGGCCAAGACCTGCCCGGC
>JBBQVP010000019.1:0-39089 GCA_038211455.1 Burkholderiales bacterium | reverse complement strand
TGATGTTCGTGCTCGATACCAACGTCGTCTCGGAACTGCGCAAGGCGAAGGCGGGCAAAGCCGACATGAACGTGACGGCATGGGCGCTCAGCGTGCCGCTGGGTGGCCTTTTTTTGTCGGCCATCACTATCCTGGAGCTGGGAATCGGATGCCTTCTGGTCGAGCGCCGCGACCCGCAACAAGGCGCCATTCTCCGAGCCTGGCTGGAGTGTCACGTCCTGCCCGCGTTTGCCGGCCGCGTGCTGGCTGTCGATACGGCTGTCGCGCAGCGTTGCGCGAAACTGCAGGTGCCCGATCTTTGCGCTGACCGCGACGCCCTCATCGCCGCAACGGCACTGGTGCATGGCATGACAGTCGCGACACGGAATGTCGCGGACTATGAGTCGACGGGCGTGCCAATCTTCAATCCGTGGAACGCGATGTAGGGGATTCGCGCATTGGCCTTCCAGAAGGACATGACGATGAGACCATCCGAGGCATTCGGGCAATATCGCCACGCTATCCGGCAGGTGGTGGAGGCGAATCGCGCCTGCAATCCGAGGATCTTCGGCTCCGTGGTCAGGGGCGAAGACACCGAAGCCAGTGACCTCGATGTCCTGGTAGACCCGCTCCCGGGCGCGACGCTATTTGATCTGGGCGCCATCCAGGTCGAACTCGAGGAGTTGCTGGGCGTGCGCGTCGACTTGCTGACCCTGGAAGACATTCACCCCAAGTTTCGAAGCCACGTTCTTCAGGAAGCGGTTGCGTTTTAACCATGCAGCCGAAGTTTTCGCTGCGAGACTATCTGCAGTGTCGGGGATGAGTTGGGGTGATGCAACCCACTGTCGAGAACACATCGCCTTGCACAACCTCGCAAACCCGGGCTAGACTAACGGCTAGCTAATCTGCGCCGGGACTTCCATGCACGTCGTCAACATTCACCACGCCAAGACCCAGCTTTCCAAGCTGCTCGAACAGGTGCAGTCAGGGGAGGACGTGGTGATTGCCAGGGCGGGGACGCCGATCGCCCGCCTGATCCCCTACGCTCCGCCGAAACGCAAGATTGCGCCGCCCGGTGCGATGGAGGGTGAGGGCTGGATCGCCGACGATTTCGATGCGCCGATTGACGGGCTCTTCGACTGCCTGAAAGAAGATGCCGCTTGAGGCTGCTGCTTGATACGCATCTGGCGATCTGGTGGTTGATTCGGGGCAACCGGGTGCCCGTGGAGGCCAGAGCGCTGGTGGAAAGCGCGGCGGATCCGGTTTCCATCAGCCGCGCATCGCTATGGGAAATGGCGATCAAGGCGTCATCAGGCAAGCTGGATATCGATCTGCCCCGTTTTGCGAGGATGGCCGAAGCCACCGGTTTCGAGTGGCTGGACATCAAGAACGATCACATTCTCGCCCTCGCCACGCTGCCGATCTTCGCGGATCACCGGGACCCGTTTGACCGACTCCTGGTGGCGCAAAGCCGCACCGAGCCGCTGGTGCTGCTGACCGCCGACGCGGCTCTCGCACGCTACGGTGCCACGGTGCGCGTCGTCTGAGCTTGCGCTTCCCGCCAAGGATGGCGGAAAGATTGCCGGCGTACCAGGAACTGGGGTGGATCGTCACGACTGCGTGGCGCTATCTGGAACGCGGTTGAGCTGGACTGTTGTACCGATATCGATACACGGACTGCCTTCCCAGCCGCTCCATGGCTCGATATCTTCGAATGAAAGACATGAAATACGGGTTTTCCGGGGCGCTGCAACGGCTCCCTGCGGGAAGGGCACGCCACGGAAAAACCGGTCTTGACCTTGGTCTCTAACAGACTAGATAATCTGACTAGTTAAAACCGCGCCGGAGGGGCACAGCGATGGACAAAGCACAGTGGCGATTGCAGGACGCAAAAGCGCAATTCAGCCAGGTCGTCGAGGCGGCTTTGCACGGAGAACCGCAACACGTTACCCGGCGGGGCCGGGAGGCGGTGGTGGTGCTGTCCGCGGCAAGTTATCGCGCGTTGCGGGAAAGCGCGCGCTCCGGCGCGCCGGGCTTCGTCGCGCATCTTCTTGCCATACCGAAAGGTGATGCACCGCCACGCGAACGCAGCCGCATCAAATTTCGCGACATTGACCTCTGATGTTTCTGCTCGACACCGTCATCGTCTCCGAGCTCAGAAAGAAAAAGCCGGATGCCGGCGTGCTCCGCTGGGTGTCAAGGCAGCAGGACGACCACATGTATCTCAGCGTGGTGACGCTCGGCGAGATCGAACGCGGCATCGAAAAGCGGCGCAGGGCCGATCCCGGATTCGCCGATGAATTGGCGGCATGGCTGGAGAGCCTGACGCGCCTTTACGCTGACCGGATCCTGCCGGTCACGCCGGGCATCGCACGCCGCTGGGGCCGCCTTTCCGCGCAATTGGGGCATGATGGCGCGGACTTGTTGATCGCCGCAACCGCGCTGTCGCATAGCCTCACGGTGGCAACCCGCAATACAGGTCATTTCGAGCCTGCCGGAGTGAAGGTAATCAATCCTTTCAAGGGATAAGCAGCTCGCTCACGGCCAGGCTCGTGGCCAACGCCACCAGGGCGCGCGAGGTGCCGGGGTGGGTGCCGGCGTACCAGGCATTGGGGCCGATCGGCGCGACGGCGTGGCGGTATCTGGAGCGGGGTTGAGTTGGGTTGGTGTACTGGTATCGATAGTGCGCCAGCCAAGCCGGCAGATCGTAGTTGATGAAACGCGCGGCTGTAATACAATTCAATAAAATTTGTCTTACATACCATGGCCATGACACTGACCGTTCGCCTGCCCGACCGGGTCGAGCAGGACCTCGCCGAGTACTGCGTCAAGCACCGCCTTACCAAAAGCGCGGCTGCAAAGCGCGCGCTCGAGGAGTTTCTCGCGGCAAGCGCCGGCAAGCAGACCCCGTACGACCTGGGCAAGGATCTTTTCGGGCCTCACACCGACGCAACGCCGTCGGGCGACGTCGCCCGTAACAGCAAGCGGCTGCTGCGGGAGCACTTCCGCGGCAAGGGCAAGTGACGCGCGTCCTGGTCGACACCGGATTTCTCGTCGCCCTTTTTCGCCCCTCCGACCGGCTCAGGACGAAAGCCCGCGAAAACCTCGTCGCAAACCGGCATCCGTTGCTCACCGTAGCACCTGTCATCGTCGAGGCCTGCTTTTTCCTCGATGCCGCCGCCAAAGGTAAGCTGCTCGAATGGGCCCGGCGCGGCGGGCTCAGCGTAGCCGAGATTCCCGTCGACGCTTACCCAGAGATCGCCGCTTTCCTGCACAAGTACGCTGACCGGGACATCGATTTCGCCGATGCCGCGCTGGTCTGGTTTGCCAACCAGGCGGGAGTGCGCAGTATCCTCACCGTGGACGAGACAGATTTCGCCGTGTACCGGCTCAAAGGTGGTAAACGGTTCGAATTGCTCAAGTGGTACACCTGGCACTCGCGCCAGACGGTTCAGCGCGGTTGACCTCAGGCACAGCGACGGACCAGCCCGACGCGGCTGATACTGCGCCACCTCAAGCCGGTCCAGGTCTGCAGCCGGTTGTGGTTCAGGCTGTATCGTCCGCGCCCGGACCCTGTCGTGGATGACGTCTTGAGCAGGATCGCACCGCTGGTGACGCGAGTTGCGTGACGCTACGCACCGGGTTCTCGCGCATGAACGCTCTGAACTTTTCGACCGCGGAGGCCCGCGGCTCAGGCGCCCGTAAACCGCCTGACGCCGGCCTTGCCGGCGGCCTTCAGCAGGTCCTGGTCGAGGGTTGCCAGCGGTGCGCCCGAGCGCATTGCAAGCTCCAGATAAGAAGCAGCGTAGGACGAGAGTCGGTAGCGGCGAGCGACCTGCAGCGTCTCCGAAAGCGCCTTCGCAAACGTGGAATGGTCGGCGGCGATCTCCAGGCTCGCGAGCATTTCAAGGAAAGCCCCGCCTTGCGCCTCGCTGAGCAATCCCTTTGTTTCGGCTTTGCCGAGGACATTGGATATTTCAAGCCCCCAAGTCACCGGGACGACCGCCTTCGTGGCGGGCCGCTGCATGGCTTCAAGGACACCCAGCGCGTAGCTGCGCGCGGCGGGTTTTCCGTCCAGAAACAGCCAGCACAGCGTCACCGAGGCGTCGAGGACAAAGGTCACTCGCGGCCTTCCTCGATGAGTGCCTTGACGCTGACGGGACCGCGCCTCGGGTTCTCGCGCATGAACGCCCTGAATTTTTCGACGGCGGCGACCTTGTCTTTCGGCGCCACGCTCTCGGCTGGCACGAGGTCCGCGACCGCCTCTCCCCGGTTGGTGATCGTGAAACGCTTGCCCGCCTTCACTTGCCGAAGCAGTTCGGGCAGCCTGGTCTTGGCTTCATAGGCGCCGATCTCGATTTTCATGTGGATGCGCTCCTGATCGAATAGACCAGATTATAGACTGGTCGCAAGTGAAAACGGTTATACTAACTTGTTAACAATTCTAGTATAATCACATCAAGCTGTTATACTAAATTTCACCGCCCCTTAGTATAGAAAATGCCCGCCTTCACCGACCTCACCCTCAACGCCCAGACCGCCTACGCGCAGTTGCTGGACGCGGCGCTTGCCACGGCGCACCTGCGCTCGGTCGCGGACCTGCCGGGCTCGTTCGCGGCAAAGACGGTGAAGGGCTACAAGTACTGGTACTACCAATACACCGAGCCGTCGGGAAAGCTGCGGCAGGTGTTCGTCGGGCCTGACGGCGATGCGCTCACGCGGCTGATGGCAGGCAGGGGGCAGCCTGCAGCCTCCGCGGCGCTGATCCCGCTGGTGCGTTCGGCGATTGCGCTCGGCTGCGCGGAAATCCTGCCGCGCCATCTTGTCGTCCTGCGCCGGCTGGCCGAGTACGGGTTCTTCCAGGCGGGCGGGGTCCTCATCGGCACGCATGCGTTCCTCGCGTTCGGCAACATGCTCGGTGTGCGCTGGGGTGACGCCTCGCGCACCCAGGACATCGACTTCGCGCACGCGGGCGCGCACGTGGGCAACAGCGTCTCCCTTGTCCTGCCTTCGGATCTTGACGTGCGCACCGACAACGCCATCGAATCGCTGCAGATGGGATTCCTCCCGGTCTCGGGGCTGACGGCCAAGGCCGGCGCCACCTGGCTCAATCCGCGCGAGCCGGAGTTCCGGCTGGATTTCCTTACGACGATTCACCGCGGCGGCGAAACACCCTATGTGCATCCCAGGTTGCATGTGACGTTGCAGCCCCTGAAGTTCATGGAGTTCTCTTTGCAGCAGGTGCAACAGGCGGTGTTGTTCACCGGGGAGGGCGCGCTGCTCGCCAACATTCCGCACCCGGCCCGCTACGCGCTGCACAAGCTGCTGGTCTACGGGGAGCGCAGTGGGGCATTCCAGACCAAGGCCAACAAGGACCTGCAGCAAGCCGGCATGCTGTTGTCGGTCCTCAAGGAACGCCGTCCAACCGAGGTCGGCGAGGTGTGGGCTGACCTGCTGTCGCGGGGCAAGGGCTGGGCGACGCGGGCAGGGCGGGGCCTGGTTGCACTCGACAACGCGTTCCCGCAGTTGGAAGTCCGAAAGTGGCTTGAAGCATGATCATCCTCGGCATCAACGCATACCACGGCGATTCTTCCGCCTGTCTCGTCACGGACGGGGTGCTGGTCGCGGCGGCGGAGGAGGAGCGCTTTCGCCGCATCAAGCACTGGGCGGGGTTTCCCGCAGAGGCGGTCAAGTATTGTTTAGCCGAAGCGGGCGTCGGCCTGACCGACATCGACGTCGTTGCGATCAACCAGGACGCCGGCGCCAACCTGTGGAAGAAGCTGGCCTACCTCGCGCTGCGGCGCCCGGATCTTTCGCTGGTGCTCGAGCGCATCCGCAACAAGCGCGAGCGCCTCGGCGTCGCGGACGAACTCGCGCGCGCATTTCCGGGCCAACAAGTGCGCGCTGAAATCCGCGGCATCGAGCATCACCTCGCGCACCTGGGCTCGACCTTCCTCGTCTCCCCGTTCGAGGAGGCGGTCGCGGTGTCGGTGGATGGCTTCGGTGATTTCGCCAGTGCGGCGTGGGGATTGGGTCGGGGCAATGCCATCGAGGCCGAGGACAAAGTCTATTTCCCGCATTCGCTCGGCATCTTCTACCAGGCGCTGACCCAGTACCTGGGCTTTCCCAACTACGGCGACGAGTACAAGCTCATGGGGCTTGCGCCGTACGGCGAGCCGAAGTTCCTGCCCGAAATGCGTCAGATCGTGAAGCTGCAGGGCGACGGCGGATTCCGCCTCGAACTCGACTACTTCCGTCACCACAAGGAAAAGGTCGAATACGAATGGGACAACGGCGAGCCTGTTGTCGGCAGCCTCTGGTCGCCCCGCCTGGCCGAACTGCTCGGCCCGGCACGCGGCAGGGAGGAGGAGCTCAGCCAGCGCCACAAGGACCTCGCGCGCTCGGTGCAGGCGATGTACGAGGAGGCGTTCTTCCACCTGCTCAACCGCCTGCACGCGCGCTACCAGGTGGACGCGCTCACCCTCTCGGGCGGCTGCGCGATGAACTCGGTGGCAAACGGCAAGGTGTACCGCAACACGCCGTTCAAGCGCATGTATGTGCAGTCGGCGGCGGGCGACGCGGGCGGCGCGATCGGCGCGGCCTTCGTGGCCTGGCACCAGTCCGCGGGCGGCGAGAAGGCGCCGCGTTTCGTGATGGACCATGCGTACTGGGGGCCGCAGGCCTCCGACAATGAGATCGCAGCCCTGCTCGAGGCGCATGCCGCGACGCTCGAGACCCAGCACTGCAGCGTGCGCCGGATCGGGGACGAACCCGCACTACTCGCAGCGACTGCGCAGGCGATCGCTGCTGGCCTGGTCGTCGGCTGGTTCCAGGGGCGGATGGAATGGGGGCCGCGCGCGCTGGGCAACCGTTCGATCCTCGGTGACCCGCGCCGCGCGGATATGAAGGACATCCTCAACCGCAAGATCAAGCGGCGCGAATCGTTCCGGCCGTTTGCGCCCTCGATCCTGCGTGAGGCGGTGCCGGCGTGGTTCGAGTGCGACGACGATGTGCCCTTCATGATGCAGGTCTACCCGATCCGCGAAGAGAAGCGCGCGCTGATCCCGGCCGTGACACACGTTGACGGTTCCGGCAGGCTGCAGACAGTGCACCGCAGCACCAATCCGCGCTACCATGCGCTCATCGAGGCGTTCTCAAAGCTGTCCGGGATTCCGATGGTGCTGAACACCTCGTTCAACGAAAACGAACCGGTGGTATGCCGCCCGGCCGAGGCGCTGGATTGTTTTCTGCGCACGAAAATGGACGTTCTGGTGCTGGGGGACTGGTTTGTGGAGCGAAAACCCGCCCCGGAACCGGCCTGACCCGGACTTTTGGCCTACTTGTGCAGGCGCGAGCAACTCTTTACACTCGGTCGGCTGTGGCTGGACGATTGGAATAAAATAGCTTGCCAGACTGTTGTAAGAAAGCAACGCATTTGCCGTATCTTCAGAAAATACGTGGCAAACACAGTGCAGCTTGGTGAATAATAAAGTTAATTGCCTTTTTGGCATGGGGTGTATGTATATGAATGCTTCCCGTACTATTGCAGTGATCGGTCGCACGGCGTTGATTGCAACGCTCGGTTTCTCCTGTGGCAGCCTCGCGCAACAAACCGCGCCGGCGCCAATGGAATCGGCGGCCTCATTGGGTCCGGCGTCTGGCACAGCGGCACCCTCAGGCGGTATCCCGATGGGACCGCTGGTTGTCTATCCCGGCATCGACGCCTCAATCGGGCACGACGACAACCTGTTCTCCAGCAACATCAACAAACGCGGTTCTACCCGGACCATCATCAGCCCTTACGTCAAGGTCGAAGGCAAGCCGGGCCCGCACAAGTTCGATGTCACGTTCCGCATTGACGATGGCCGCTATGTCGGCAGTTCGGCCGACAACTACACCGACTATTCCCTGCTCGGCAACGCCGACCTCGTGATCACCGGTCGCGCAGGATTGAAGCTGCGCGCCGAGCACCGCTACGGCCACGACGCGCGCGGGTCCACCGACCGCGTCGGCGCGGCCACGCCGGACGAATACATCAACCAGGGCATCGAAGGGATCCTCTCCTATGGCGCGCCGGGCGCGCGCGGGCGCGTCGAAGTCGATGGTGGCGCGTTTACCCGTCGCTACCAGAACAACCGCGCCACCACGGTAGTCAGCGACCGGGATACCAACCAGCTCGGCTTGACCTTCCTCTGGCGCGTTGCACCGAAGACCGAAATTCTCGCCCTGGTGCAACACCGCCAAATCGATTACATCGAACCTACCTCAACCCAGGATTCCACCGAGACCCGCTACCAGGTGGGCGCGAAGTGGGAAGCTACCGCCAAGACGGCGGGCATCGTCAAGTTCGGGCGGCTGGAGAAGAAATTCGACAGTCCTGGTCGCACCGACTTTTCGGGGTCGAGTTGGGACGCCGCGGTGCGTTGGAGCCCGCTGACCTATTCGGTGTGGGATTTCAATACCTCCAAGGCGACCAACGAATCCACCGGTACGGGCGACTTCCTGCTTACAAGTTCCTACGGCGCAACGTGGAACCATGCCTGGAACAGCCGGTTTTCGTCCGCAGCGCAGGCGGGCTGGCGCAAAGACGAGTTCCAGGGCACGGGCGGGGGGCGGGTCGACAAGACCGGCACGCTTGGCCTGAAGCTGACCTACCAGTGGCAGCGCTGGCTGCGCTTTGGCGGTGAATACACCTACACCGACCGCACCTCGACCCCTAGTACCTTCGACTTCACGCGTCATCTCTTCATGTTCACGGTCGGCGCCACGCTCTAGCCGGCCCGCCCGGCCGCGGCGGGGCCGACAGGGCGTTGCCGTCCCGCCTGTTGCTATACTTTCAGGCCATGATCCCTGTTCACCTTATGCGCCTACGCTCTTTGATCGTCTTTCTTCTGTTCGCGGGCCTCGCGCTGGCAGGCTCCGTCGCGGGCGCGCAGTCGCAGGCGCAGCCGCGCGATATGCAGCCGCGCGAACCGCAGTCGCGCGATACCTCGTTTTCGAACTACAAGCTCGGCGCCGGCGACGTGATCACGGTGCAGGTGCTCGGCGAGGACGACCTCAAGCGCGAGAAGATCCGCCTTTCGGATGCGGCTACGATTTCGTACCCCGTGCTGGGCGAGATCCGACTGCTTGGCAAGACGGTGGGCGAGCTCGAGGAGTTGATCCGCGACGGCCTCAAGGGGCGCTACCTGCTGAATCCCCAGGTCACGGTGACGATCAACGAATACCGTTCGTTTTACGTCAATGGGCAGGTGCAAAAGCCGGGCGGCTATTCCTATATCCCCGGGTTGACCGTGCGCAAGGCCGTGTCGCTGGCCGGCGGGTTCAAGGAGCGCGCCTCGCAGGACAAGATCTTCGCCATCCGCGAAGACGACCCCAAGCAGGTTCCGCAGAAAGTCGGCCTCAACGCGAGCGTGAATCCGGGCGACATCATCACGGTCGAAGAGAGTTTTTTCTGAGCGCGGGCCGATGAACACCGTTGCCGACAGGGCGATTCCGCTGGATCAGCTGATGGCCGGGCCGGAGGTCGAAGACGATACCCTCGACCTCGTGCGCTATTGGCGCGCCATCTCCCAGAGCAAGTGGCGCATCCTGCTGCTGGCGCTGGCCGTGGGTGTGCTGGCCACATTGGTCGCCAACAGCCTGCAGCCGACTTATCAGGGCACCACAACGCTGCTGATCGAATCCAACAAGCCCAAGCTGGTGTCGATCGAAGAGGTCTACAGCCAGCTTTCCAGTTCGAGCGCTGCGTTCTACCAGACCCAGGCCGAGATCCTCAAGTCGCGCGAGCTGGCCATGCGGCTGGTGAAAAAACTCAAGCTTGCCGAGCATCCCGCGCTCGACCCGCGCAAGCGTCCTCCTCCGTTCTGGAAAGAGTGGGTTCCGCAGGACTGGTTTGGCGAGCCTGCAAAGGCTGCGTCCACCGAAGCGCTCGAGAAAGGCGTTGCCGGCGCCGTCATGGGAAAGTTGCAGGTCGTGCCGGTGCGCAACAGCCAGCTGCTGAGGATCAGCTACGAATCGGGTGACAGCGAACTCGCCGCGGAGGTGCCGAACGCGCTGGCCGAGTTGTACATCGACTCCGACCTCGAAGCCCGCCTGAAGATGACCCAGAAGGCCACGTCCTGGCTCACCGGGCAGTCCACGGAACTGCGCAAGAAGCTGCTGGAATCCGAGCAGGCGCTGCAGCAGTTCCGCGAGCGCGAACGGATCATCGACACCAAGGGCCTCGCGCAGAGCGGCGCCACCAACCAGCTCGAGAGCCTGCAGAAGGCGCTGAACGAAGCGCGCACCAAGCGGGCCGAGGCCGAAATTATTTACAACCAGGTCACCGCGGTGATCCAGGGAAAATCCCAGGAGAACCTCGAGTCGCTGCCGGCGATGCAGAAGAACCCGCTGGTGTTTCAGGCCAAGACCCAGGAAGCCGAGGCCGAGAAGCGCATGAACGAAGCCTCCAAGCGTTATGGCGCGGAGCACCCGCGCATGATCACGGCCGAATCCGAACTCAAGACGGCGCGCGAGAACCTGCGCCGCCAGATCGCCTCGGTGGCACAGTCGGTGCGGCGCGAGTTCGATGCGGCGAAGTCCAACGAAGCTGTCACCGAGCGAAATTTCAACTCCTCGCGGGCCGAGATCCAGGGGCTGAACCGCAAGGAATTCCAGCTCGCGTCGCTCGAGCGCGAAGTCACGACCAGCCGCCAGTTCTACGACATGTTCGTGCAGCGCTTCAAGGAAACCAACATCTCGGGCGAGATGCAGTCGGCGATCGCGCGGGTCATCGACCCGGCGGTTCCCGGTGGGATGAGCGGGCCGAACCGGCCGCGCATCGTGACGATCGCGGTGCTCCTTGCGATCCTGGCCGGCTGCGGCCTCGCGCTGCTGGTGGAGCGCCTCAACAACACCGTCCAGACCAGCCACGATGCCGAGACCAAGCTCGGCATGCCGGTGCTCGGCGTGCTGCAGGTCACCAAGGTCAAGCGCGGCCATCAGCTCGAGCGGATTTTCCTTGATGACCCGCAGACTTCCTTCTCGGAGGCGATCCGCACGATCCGAAGCGGCGTGATGTTGTCCTCGCTCGACAGCCCGAGCAAGATCGTCATGGTGACCTCCTCGGTGCCCTCGGAGGGCAAGACCACGGTGGCGATCAACCTCGCGTTTGCGCTGGGACAGGTCAAGAAAACCCTGCTGATCGACGCCGACATGCGCCGCCCGCGGATCGGCAAGGTGCTGGGCGGCAAGAACAGTTCCAGCATGCTCGGCCTGTCCGAGCTCGTCGCGGGCGAGGCGCAGCTCGACAAGTGCATCTACCCGATCGCCGATACCAAACTGCATGTATTGCCCGCCGGCCGTGTCCCGCCGAACCCGCTCGAGCTCCTGGCCTCGCACCGTTTTGCCGAGGTGATCGGCCAGCTCGCCGAAATGTTCGAGGTCATCCTGATCGACAGCGCGCCCACCCAGCTGGTGAGCGATGCGCTGGTGTTGTCGAAGGTCGCCACCGAAGTGGTCTATGTGGTGAAGGCCGACGACACCCCGTACCCGCTGGCACGGATCGGCATCAAGCGGCTGCGGCGCGTCAATGCGCCGATCGTGGGAATCGTGCTCAACCAGCTCGATGTCGAAAAAGCCGATCGCTACTACGGCGAATACAGTGGCTACGGCAAGCGCTACTACGGCAAGTACGGCAAGAAGTACGGCTACGGGTACGGCCCGACCAAGAGCTGACCCCGCGCATGCCGCCTGAAGCACAGCGCGCATGATCGACCTCCACTGCCACCTGCTGCCGGGCATCGACGATGGCCCGGAGACCCTCGATGAGGCCCTGGCGCTGGCGCGCCTCGCGGTTGCCAACGGCATCACCGAGGCTTTCGTTACCCCGCACATCCATGTCGGTCGCTGGGACAACGAGCGCGCCGGAATCGAGCGCGCGATGCTCGCCCACCAGGCTGAACTCGAGCGCGCCGGCATCGCGCTGGCGCTGGGTTTCGCGGCCGAGGTGCGCCTGGCCTACGAGGTGCTGCCGCTGATCGAGGCGGGGCAGGTGCCTTTCCTCGGTGAGCTTGAGGGTTTCAAGATCATGCTGCTCGAGTTGCCGCACGGCAATGTGCCGGTGGGCAGCGACAAATTCGTCGCCTGGCTGCTCGACCGCGGCATCCGGCCGATGATCGCCCACCCCGAGCGCAACAAGGACATCATGCGCGATCCGCAAAAGCTGCGTCCTTTCGTCGAGGCAGGTTGCCTCGTGCAGCTGACGGCGGATGCGGTGGCCGGCGAGTTCGGCTCGGTGTGCGAAGCGCGCGCGATCGAGTTCCTCGAGAACGGCTGGGTCACGGTGCTGGCCACCGATGCGCACGACATCGCCACCCGCCCACCGCGTTTCGCCGCGGGGCTGGCGGTGGCCGGCCGGATCCTCGGGGATTCCGCGGCGCAGGATCTCGTCGAGGCCACGCCCCTGCGCATCGTGCGCGGCGGTTGAGCGGATGCCCCTGCGGCAGCGCACGCCGGTCTTTGAGCGCATCGCACTCGGCGTGTTGATCGCACTCGTCCTCTGGGCGCCGTTCCCGCTGGGCAGCAACCCTGGCTGGGCCTGGGGCCTGCTCGAGGCCGGGTTGTTCGCGGCTGGCATCTGCTGGCTGGCCGCTTGGTGGCGCAACGAGGTGCGCGTGCCGGACGCGCTGCGCGCCGCCTGGCCGGCCCTCGTGGTGCTCACAGCCTGGCTGGCCTACCTGACGCTGCACTGGGTCCCGCTACCCGCGGGCTGGGTCGAGGTGCTCTCGCCGCAGGCCGGGAGGCATTACGCCAGCCTGGTTGGCCTGGGTGGCAGCGCCGACGGGCCGGTGCAGGGGCAGGCGTGGCTATCGGTGGATCCGCGTGCAAGCTTCTCGTTCTGGCTCATAAGCTGCGCCTGGGCCACGGCGTTCGTGCTGACGCTGGCGCTGTGCCGTACGCGCGAGCGGCTGCGGCTGCTTGCCTACGTGCTGGTTCTGAGCGGCCTCGTGCAGGCGGTGTATGGCGGGATGTTGCATCTTGCGGGGGAGAACCTCGTGATGTTCGGGACGCAGGTGCCGCACGCTTCGTACGCTGCCGGCGGGTTCGTCAACCGCAACCACCTCGCAGGCTTTCTCGAGATCACGCTCGCGGTCGGCATCGGCCTCTTGATCGCCGACCTCGAGGACAGCGTGCCGCGCAGCTGGCGGCGCTTCGTGCGCGATGCGGCCGCGCTGGTCCTGAGCCGGAAAGCGCCGCTGCGGATTTTCCTGATCGTCATGGTGGTGGCCCTGGTGATGACGCGCTCGCGCATGGGCAACACCGCATTTTTTGCGAGCCTGCTTGCCGCCGGTGTGATCGCGCTGGTGCTCTCGCGCCACGCCAGCCGCAGCACCATGATCCTGGTCGCGAGCCTGATCGTGGTCGATATCTTCATCGTCGGGGCGTGGTTCGGGGTCGAGAAGACGGTACAGCGTATCGAGCAGACCACGCAGAAAGACGTCGAAGAGCGCGTCGACCCGGGGCGCGAGGCGCTCGCCATCCACGATGACTTCCCCCTGTTCGGCACCGGCGCAGGCACTTTTTACATCACGTTCAGCGCCTACCGCTCCCCGGACATTTCGGCGTACTTCGATTATGCGCATAACGACTACGTGCAGTTCCTCGACGAAACCGGCCTTGTCGGCCTCGGCCTGGTCGGGCTGTTCGCGCTGATGCCACTGGGTGCGGCGCTCCTCGCGCAGGCGCGCCGCCGCGACCCTCTGGCGCGTGGCATGGGCTTTGCGGTGGTCATGGGCGTGGTTTCGATCGGGATCCATAGCAGCGTCGACTTCAACCTGCAGATCCCGGCCAACGCCCTCGTATTCATGATCCTGCTGGCGTTCGGCTGGCTCTCCCTGAGCCTGGGGCGGTCGGCGCCGCGTGCTGCGGCGGGCCCGGAGATAGATCAAAAGGCCTATGACCGGGCCTCCGCCTGAAAATAGTGGTAATCTCGCAACTAATTGGATGAAAAGATATTCGGCAGGAAGCCGCTTTTTGGCGAATTGTTTGAAAGCCGGCGCCCGTGGCGCCGCAGGTCAATTTTGAAAAGGCGAGAAAATGAGAATCTCGATAGTCAGTAAATTCCAGGCTCTGCTGTTTGCGCTGCTGCTTTGCGCGGCCAATCTGGCTATGGCCCAAGTTGCGACGGTATCGAGTCTACAAGGGTCTGCCACGGCGGGTGGCCCTGACCCGAAGGCGCCGCAACGCAATCTCAAGCAGGGCGATTCGGTCAATCAGGGCGAGACCGTCTCGACCGGAAAGAATTCGAGCGCGGTCCTCCTTTTCAAGGACGGGCATATCGCTGCGCTCGGCGCCGGTTCCAAAATGGCCATCAACAGCTATGTCTACGATGAGGCGAAACCGGGTGCCGGCAAAGTGCTGCTGAACCTTGTGGCAGGAAGCATGCGCGCCATCACCGGGCTGATCGGCAAGGCCAAACCGGAGCAAGTCTCTTACCGTGCCGCCAACATGACCATCGGAATCCGCGGTACGGATGTTACGTTTGCTACTGCTAATGGCAATGTGGTGATGGAGGTCACCGACGGTAAAGTTGCTTTTACCTTCAATGGGCGAACCACCACGGTTGACGTTGGACAAGCCGTACTGACAGCGAATGGCGAGCTCACCAAGGGCACGATAGCTGCGATTAATAGGGCGGTAGCGGCCAATCCCGCTCTGGCAGCTGCGTTTAAATCGGTGACGACAAGCGGCGTGAATGCCGCGGTGACTGATGCGAAGAATAAGGCAGACAAGGCGGCCGACGAACTTAAGAATAGGCAGGACAAGGCCAAGGCGGCTGCCACAGAGTCAGAGGTGGAAAAAAAGCTCGCAGCAGAAAAGCTTGCGGCTGCTGAAAAAGCCGCAGCTGATGCAAAGGCGGCATTGGCGCTAGCTCAGGCAGCTAAGGAAGCTGCCGACGCCAAAGCGGCTGCCGACGCCAAAGCGGCTGCCGACGGAAAGGGTGCGGGTGCCCCATCCTCAGCAGGGCCGGCATTCGGCCCCCCCGGCAGCAGCGGCGCCGGCAGCACCGGCGCCGGCGGTACCGGCGGTGGCGGTGGTGGCGGGGCGAGCGGCAGCGGAAAATCCGGCGGCGGCTGACCTGAAGCGCATCATCCTGCTGGCGGCGGTCATCCTGACGGATGACCGCCGTTTTTCTTTATGGGCTGCGAGGCGCGGGCCACCGGGTCATATGAACCGCGGCGCGGTTCACTGAAGCACCTGTAGCAGATTGTTGAAGTCATCCGTCCACACGCGCCAACCTGGTCGAGGCGTAATTGCCATCGACTTGTCGGCGATCTTTGGGTGAAGCAGGAACGCCGGGTCCCTGGTCAGTAGCACCCAGTCGCTGATGGTTGAGCCGCTGCCGTCCACATCACGAACCCATGCCACCTTGAAACTGCCTGCCTCGGCGAGCTTTGCGACAATCGGCTTCAGGTCGAGGTACCGGTTTGTAACGTGAAATGCGATGACGCCATCGGCCTTCATGTGCCGGGCATAGATGTTGAGTGCCTCGCGGGTGATCAGGTGAACCGGAATTGCGTCACTCGAAAATGCGTCGATGGCCAGGACATCGAAATGCTGGTCGGGCTCACGCGCAAGGTTGAGGCGCGCATCGCCCAGAGCCGTTTCGATGCGGGCACGGGTTTGTTTCAGGTAGGTAAAGTGACTGTTCGCAACGGCGACCACGGCCGGATCGATTTCGTAAAAGCGAAATACGTCCCCGCCGAGCCCGTAGGATGCCAGTGTCCCCGTGCCGAGGCCAACCACCCCGACCCGGCGAGCCTTGCCCGGCGCCAATTGTGCTTTAAGGTCGAGCGTGAGCCCGATACCCGACCGGATCGTGTAATAGGTCGTTGACGCGATGCTGAAACGCGGATCGAGGTACTGGTCGCCATGCTTGATCGCGCCGTGCACGAGTGTGCGCCGTCCATCCTCAACCGCCGGTGGCAGGAACTCCTTGACGCGCAGGGTCCCGTAAAAATTTCGCGAAGCGAAGATCACGTCCTCGCGGTAGCGCTGCACGGCGTAGGCACCGAAGGCGGTCGCGGTGAGTGTTACCAGCGCGCCTGCGACCATCGCCAATTGGCGCCAACGGCCAGGGCGAGTACGGGTGACATCCCACACGCTGACCGTCGCCAGCGCCGCCACGACAACAAGGGCGATCTCGAGCTCGAAATAAGCGGGCAGCACCAGCGGCGCGAGGATGCCCACCAGGAACGCACCGAGCGCGCCTCCTATGGAGATCATCAGGTAGAAGGTGGTCAGATGCCGGGGGGGCGGTTTGCGCGCCGCCAGCTCGCCATGGCAAAACATGCAGGCAGCAAACAGCCCCGCTAAAAAGACGCCGATCTGCCAGTGCAGCTTGTATTCCAGATCTTTCGCGGCCAGCGTGTAACTCATCGCCAGCACCGCTGCGCCGAGCACCGGAAACAGCAGTGCGCGCCGGTACCAGCCCCTGCCATCGAAGCACAGGATGAAGCTGAGCAGATACAAGGCGAGCGGCACCACCCAGAGCAGCGGGATCGATGAGATGTTCTGCGTGAGGTGGTTTGTAACGGCCAGCAGCATCACTGAACCGAGGGCCGCAAGCAGTATCCACAGCGTCATGGTGGCGCGACCCGGTGGCGGCGCCAGCGGCGCTGCGGATGGCGCTGGATCGGCTGTTTTGTCGGGGGCCGGGGTCGGCACGGTCAGCGCGGGTATCGCAGATGCGTCTTTCAGCGCGAATCTCCCGGCCATCGCGATGAGAGCCGCAAACAGCACAAAGCCGATCGACCAGGCCCAGGCTTGCGGCTGCGTCGCGATATTCGGCTCGATCAACCAGGGGTAACCAAGCAGCGCAAGCATCGACGCCAGGTTGGAGAGCGCAAACAGGCGGTAGGGGCTCGCGTGCGGATAGGTGCGGGCAAACCAGGCCTGGACCAGGGGGCCGGTGGTCGACAGCAGGAAATATGGCAGGCCGATGGTCGCGGCGAGCAACAGCAGGATGCGCAGGCCCGGCGCCTCGTCGCCGAGCGGCTTCCACGATGCGTCCGGAATGATCGGCAACAGCGCCAGCGCGATCCCGACGAGCACCAGGTGCACGATGACCTGGCGCTTCGGCGTGAGCCTTCGCGTGATCCAGTCGGAATAGAAGTAACCGGCAAGCAACGCAAACTGAAAGAAAACCAGGCAGGTTGTCCAGACGGCGGCCGTGCCGCCGAACCAGGGCAGGATCTGTTTTGCGATCAGCGGCTGCACCAGAAACAGCAGGAACGCGGAAACGAAAATAGTGAGCGCGTAGAGGATCATGTGAGTCGCGAAAGTGCGCCGGGGCGTGCAAGGGATTCTCGCATCATCACTTGCATGACGTCATTGCCCGGCCCGGCCGGGCCGGGGCGTTCCCCGATCCAGCCGTGGCCCCGGCTAAGGGCAGCCGGAGGGGAACAGCGCGCTGGTCCGTCCGGTCACGTAGTACGCGGCGAGGCCGAGCCATTCCTTGAGGCCGACCCCCAATGCGTCGAGGCTGCCTTGCAGGCCGTAGTCGAAGCGCACGAGGTCGCCGCGCACCGTGAGATGGTCCACGGGGTAGGGCACGACCGGCCAGCCGGCCTTGCAGAAGATGCCGACCGCGCGCGGCATGTGGAAGGCCGAGGTCACCAGCAGCCACACTTCCCCGCGTGCCGGGCGGATGAGCCTTTTGCTCAGCGCGACGTTCTCGGCGGTGTTGCGCGACGCGCTCTCCAGGATCAGGCGCGAGGGATCCAGCCCCTGCTGCGCATACAGCGTCCGGGCGACGTCCGCGCCCGAAAGCTTCTGACCCTGACCCCTCAGGCTCGCGCTACCCGAGGTGAACAGGATGCGCGCCCCGGGGTACTGGCGCGCAAGCGCGAGCGAGGCCAGGAACCGATCGCCGGCTCCGTTGGTTTCCGGCTGCGCCCAGGCCGCGGACCGCGTGCCGTCTTCGGCGCCGCCGAGCACGATGATCCCGTCGACCTTCTGCGGCAGCGCCGGGTTGGCCTCGAAGCGCGCTTCGAGGGGATAGAGCACCCACTCGCCCAGTGGCAGCAGTGCGATCACCAGCATCGAAACCGCCGCGAGGCCCAGCACCCGCTTCGCCCACTTGAGCGCGCCGCGCAGCAGCAGCGCCCAGGCGAGCAGCACGAGGATCAGCAGCAGGCTGTCTGGCGTGAGGACTAACCACACGAGCTTGGAGAGCCAGAAGAATGCGGTATCCATTGCGCTCGGGTGCCGCGGCCGTGGCTAGATCACGCCGGCTTCGCGCAGCCGCGCCTGTTCGGTTTCCGCAAGCCCCAGCCATCCGCCGAACACTTCGGCGTTGTGCGCGCCGAGCGCCGGGCCGGTCGAGCGGATCGCGCCCGGTGTGGCGGAAAAGCGCGGCACCACGCCGGGCATCTTCACGCTGCCGAAGTCCGCGTCCGGCACCGAAGTCACCGCGTTGCGCGCGATCATATGCGGGTCTGTGGCGATCTGCCGGTTACTGTAGATCGGCGCCACCGAGACGCCCACGGCGTTGAGCTTGTCGAGCACCTCTGCGAGCGGAAGCGCGCCCACCCATGCTGCGGCGATGGCATCGATTTCGGCCCGGTGCGCCACGCGCGCGGGGTTTTTCGCGAAGCGGGGATCGGAGAGCAGGTCGGCGCGGCCGATCAGCGTGGCGAAGCGCTCGAAGATGTTCTGCGTCGCGCAGGTGAAGGTGACCCAGTGCCCGTCCGACGTGGGGAAGATGTTAGCCGGGGCGACGTAGGCATTGTCGTTGCCGATGCGCTCGTGCACCTGGCCGAGCTGGTCGTGCTCGATGGGCAGCACTTCGAGCAGGCGCATCATGGCCTCGGTGGCCGAGAGGTCGATCTCCTGGCCGGGAGAATCCGGGTGTTTCAGCCGGTGGTAGAGCGCGGTCACGATGCTGAACGCGCCGAACACGCCGGCGATCGGATCGCCGATCGGGTAGCCCGGATGCAGCGGCGGGCCGTTGCGTTCGCCGGTGATGTAGGTCAGCCCGGAGTAGGCCTCGAACAGGCGCGCGAATCCCGGCAAGCTGCTGTACGGCCCGGTCTGCCCAAAGCCGGTGAGCCTGAGGATCGTGAGTTTCGGCGCCAGCGCCCAGAGGGTTTCCTTGGCGAGGCCCCATTTGTCGAGCGTTCCCGGCCGGTAGTTCTCGATCAGCACGTCGAAGCGCGGCACGAGGCGCTTGAAGAGGGCGCAGCCCTCGGGTTTGCGCAGGTCGAGCGTGATCGCCTTCTTGTTGCGGTTGGTGACCTTCCAGATCAGCGGCTTGCCGTCCTTGTGCGGGGGCAGCGCGCGCAGCGCATCGCCAACCCCCGGCAGCTCGAGCTTGAGGACCTCGGCGCCGAAGTCACCGAGCATGCCGGCCGCGAACGGCCCGGCGATGACATTTGAAATATCGAGTACCCGCAGCCCGGCGAGCGGTCCCGTGAAGGGGCTTGCGGGCTGTGTGTCCTGTGGGGGAGCGGTGTCAGCCATCCCGGTCAGGCGAAACCCAGGCCGAGCGTCTGCAGTTTCGCCAGCGCCGCGGCGTCGAAGCCCCAGTCGGCGAGCGCCGCCTTGCCGCCTTCGCCGCGCTCGGGTGGCTTTCTCTGCACTTCGCCCGGGGTGCGCGAAAAGCGTGGCGCGGGAGCGGGTTGCTTCACACCGCCGACCTCGATGAAGCTGTTGCGCTCCACGTTGTGCGGATGCGCGTAGGCCTCGCTCCAGTTGAGCACCGGGGCAAAGCACGCGTCCGAATCCGCGAACACCGCGCACCATTCATCGCGGGTCTTCGTTTTGAATGCGGCCGCATAACGGGCGCGCAGCACCGGCCAGCCGGCCCGGTCGTGCTGTTTGGGCAGGTCTTCGGTTGCGATCCCCAGCCGCACCAGCAAGTCGGCGTAGAAGCGGCCCTCGATCGAACCGATGGACACGTGCTTGCCATCCCTGGTTGCGTAGGTGTCGTACCACGGGGCGCCGGTATCGAGATGGTTCGAGGCGGGCACTTCGGACCAGCGCTTGGCAGCCAGCATGCCGTGGAACATCGTGGTGAGCAGCGAAGCGCCCTCGCACATTGCGGCGTCGATCACCTGTCCCTTGCCGGAGCGCTGCGCTTCGACCAGCCCCGCCGCGATGCCGAACGCGAGCAGCATGCCGCCGCCGCCGAAATCGCCGACCAGGTTGAGCGGAGGCACCGGCGCATCGCCCGCGCGGCCGATCGCGGCCAGCGGGCCGGCGAGCGCGATGTAGTTGATGTCGTGCCCCGCGCGCGCCGCCATCGGCCCGCTCTGCCCCCAGCCGGTCATGCGGCCGTAGACGAGCTTCGGATTGCGCGCGAGCGCCGCGTCGGGACCCACGCCGAGCCGCTCCATGACGCCGGGCCGGAAGCCTTCGATCAATGCATCCGCGCGGCCGATCAACTCCAGCGCGGCAGCCGCCCCGTCCTTCGATTTCATGTCGAGGGTGACCGACCGGCGGCCGCGCATCATGGTGTCGTACCAGCGCTCGCGATTGAGGCCCAGGTCCGCGCTGCCGGCCCGGTCGATCACGATCACGTCCGCGCCCATGTCGGCGAGCATCATCCCGCAGAACGGTCCGGGGCCGATGGCCTCGAACTCGACGACCTTGATTCCGCTCAGTGGTCCCATCAGATCACTCCCGATTGTTTCAGCTGCTGTTGTTCGGCCGGAGTGAGCCCCAGCCACTCGCCGTAGATCTCGTCGTTGTCGCAGCCGATCGCGCCCCCGGTGGTGTGTACCTTGCCCGGGTCGTTCACGAAGCGCGGCACCACGTTCTGCATGCGCACGCTGCCGAAATCCGCGTCCGGCACGCTGGTGATCGCATCGCGCGCCTGCATCTGCGGGTCGGCGAAGATCTGGTCGACCGAGTAGATCGGTGCGATCGTGCCCTGCGCGCGCTCGAAGGCGGCAAGCACTTCCTCGAGCGTGTTCTGCGCGCACCAGTCGGAGAAGATTGAGTTCAGCTCCTTCATGTAGGTCACGCGCTGCGCGTTGTTGGCAAAGCGCGGGTCCTCGATCAGTTCCGGCCGCCCGATCGCCCGGCAGTTGTTCGCGTACAGCGTGTTGGTCGATCCGGCCAGCGTGACCCAGCGCTTGTCCTTGGTGCGGAACACTGCCGCGGGCGCCGAATACTGATTGGCATTGCCGCTGCGCTCACGCACCGCGCCGAGCTGGTCGTGCTCGATGGCGAGGAAGTCGAGCAGCTTCAGCGTGGCCTCGGTCATCGAGAGGTCGATCTCCTCGCCGGGGGCGTCGGGGTCCTTCGCGCGCTTCCACAGCGCGGTCATGATGCCCAGCGCGCCGAACACGCCGCCCACCGCGTCGCCGATCGGGTAGCCCGCGTGCATGGGCTCGCCGTCCGGCTCGCCGGTGATGTAGGTGAGGCCGCTCATTGCCTCGAAGATGCGCGCAAAGCCCGGCCGGTTGCGGTAGGGCCCGGTCTGGCCGAAGCCGGTGGCACGCAGGATCACGAGGCGCGGCTGGATCGCCCACAGCACCTCCTTCGGCAGGCCCCACTTGTCGAGCGTGCCGGGGCGGAAGTTCTCGATCAGCACGTCGAACTTCGGCAGCAGCCGCTTGAGAATCGCGATGCCCTCGGGCTTTCTCAGGTCGAGCGTGGCGAACTTCTTGTTGCGGTTGGTGACCTTCCACCACAGCGCCTTGCCCTCCTTGTGCGGTGGGAAGCCGCGCGCGCCATCTCCGATCGGCAGCTCGAGCTTGACCACCTCGGCGCCGTAGTCGCCGAGCATCGCCGCAGCCGAGGGCGCGGCGACGATGGTCGCGATGTCGAGGACGCGCAGGCCCCTGAGTGGCCCCTGGGCCGCGCCTTGTTTCGTCGGCCCCTGGGCGAGGCCCGGTTTCCCCGCTCCGCTCATCGTTCAGTCCGCCTTGATATTGCGCTCTTTGACAATACGCGCCCATTTCTGCAGGTCGGCGCGCATGAAGCGGTCGAAATCCGCGGCGCTGCCCGTCACCGCCAGCGCGCCGAGCAGGGTGAACCGGTCGAGCACTTCCTTGCTCTTCATCACCGCGTTGACCTCGCTGTTCAACCGTTCGATGATCGCCGGCGGCGTGCCGGCCGGCGCGAGCAGGCCGAACCAGGCGTAGGCATCCACAGCCGGGAAGCCGGCTTCGCTGAAGGTCGGGACGTCGGGCAGTTGCGGCATGCGTTCCTTTGCAACCACGGCGAGCGCGCGCAGTTTGCCGGCCTTGATGTGCGGCAGCGGCGTGCCGAACGCGTTCATGCACGCGCCGACACGCGCGCCGAGCAGGTCGTTGACCGCGGGCGCGTCGCCCTTGTAGGGCACGTGCACGAGCGGCGCGCCGGTGGTGCCGGCAAGCTGCTCCATCGCCAGGTGCGGGCCGCTGCCGTTGCCCGGGCTGCAGACGGTGGACTGGTCGGGCTTGGCGCGCACGAGGTCGATGTATTCCTTCACCGTCTTCGCGGGCGAGGAGGCCGGCACCGAAAACAGGATCGGCTGGATCACGGTCTGCATCACCGGTGCGAAGTCCTTGAGCGGGTCGTAGGGAATCGTCTTGAACAGCGACGGGTTGACGGTGAACGGCGCCGCCACCCAGTAGAGGGTGTAGCCGTCTGGCGCGCTCTTTGCGACGTAGCCCGAGGCGATGTTGGTGCTCGCGCCGGGCTTGTTCTCCACCAGGATCGCCTGCCCCAGGCGTTTCTGCAGCTGTTCGGCCACGAGGCGCGCGGTGATGTCGTTGGTGCCCCCGGCCGCGTAGGGCGAAATCAGGTGCACCGGCTTGGTGGGCCAGGCTTGCGCGCCGGCTGTCGCGGCGGCACTGAACAGGACGGCGGCGCCGAGGCCGCGTAGCAGGGTCTTCATGGTTTCCTCCGGGTATGTTTTGGCTTTTTTACTTTTCACCACGCAACAGCAGCCTGGCGATGTTCAACTGGTGGATCTGGCTGGTGCCCTCGTAGAGCCGGAACAGGCGCACGTCGCGGTAAAAGCGCGACACCGAGCCGCCGATGTCTTCGCAGTAGCCTGCGCCGCCGAAGATCTGCACCACGCGGTCGGCGACGCGCCCCGCCATTTCGGAGGCGTAGTACTTGCACATCGAGACTTCCATGGTCACGTCTTCGCCGCGGTCGCGCTTGCGCGCGGTCTCGAGGATCAGGGCGCGCGCTGCGGAGATCTCCACCTTGCAGTCGGCGAGCATCGCCTGCACCAGCTGGAATTCGCCGATCGCGGAGCCGCCCTGCCTGCGCGTGCGCGCGTGGCGCAGCGCTTCGTCGAGCAGGCGGATCGCCGGGCCCGTGCAGAGCGAGGCGAGGTTGATGCGCTGCTTGTTGAGCGATTTCATCACCGCGCGAAAGCCCTGCCCGGGCACGCCGCCAAGCACAGCGGACTTCGGCACCCGGCAGGCGTTGAAATACACCTCGGACACGGGTGAGCCTTCCTGGCCCATCTTCTTGTGCTCCGGCCCGATCGACAGTCCCGGTGTGCCGCGCTCGACGAGAAAACTCGTCGTGCCCGAGCCGCCCTTGTTCGAAGGGTCGCTGCGCGCGAGCACGGTGAACACGTCGGCCAGCGGCGCGTTGGTGATGTAGCGTTTGGTGCCGTTCAGCACCCAGTTGTCACCGTCCTCGACCGCCATCGTGGCAAGCCCGCCGAGCAGGTCGGAGCCCGCCTCGGGTTCGGTCACCGCAAGGCAGCCGGTGATTTCGCCGCTCGCGAGGCGCGGCAGGTAGCGCCGCTTCTGCTCCGGCGTGCCGTCCTGGATGATGGCTTCGGCGCCGATGCCCGTGTTGGTGCCGGCCCGCGCGCGGTAGGCCACCGCGCACTGCGAGATCTCCATGTTGGCCAGGCACAGTTCCTCGGTCGTCAGGCCGGCGCCGCCGTATTCCTCCGGGATGCTCCAGCCGAACAGGCCGAGCCTGCGCATCTGGTCGACGATCTCTGCGGGGATCGCGTTCTCGCGCTCGACGCGCTCTTCGTTTGGTATCGCGGTTTCGCGCACGAAGCGGCGCGTCGTCTCGAGCAGGCCCGAGAGCTGCTTTTCGTCACGGACCATGGGGATCAGTGCATGCCCAGCGCGGCCTCGATATTGCGCACCATCTGCACCAGGCGCGGACCGATGTCGTCCTCGATCTGGCCTTTTTTCAGCATGAACGCGGGAATGCTGCAGTTGAAGGCGACGATTTCGCCATCGACCGTGCGGCGCATCGGCACGCCGACCGCGTGGATCTCGCGGCGCAGGTCGCCGTAGGAGACGCAGAAGCCGCGGTCGCGGATTTCCTGCAGGCTCTTGTCGATCTGCGCACGGTACTTGCGGTGGATCTCGGGCTCCTTGACCTTCATCTGGTTGAGCAGGGCCTCGCGTTCCGCGGGCGTGCAGGCGGCTAGGAAGGCGCGTCCCACCGAGGCCTGCGCGATCGGGACCGCAGTGCCGATGTCCGGCAGCGTGGGCGTGCCGCTGGCAGAGCGGCAGCTTTCGACGAACACCACGTTCAGGCGGTCGCGGATACCCATCGACACCGAGGCGTTGGCGTGGTCGGCGAGTTCCTTCATGTAGGGACGCGCGATCTGCCGCGCGCTCATGCTGGCGAGCAGCGGGTAGCCGATCGACAGCACCGCGGAACCCAGCTGGTACTTTCCGAGGCGCATGTTGTGGCGCAGGTACCCGAGCTTGGTGAGCGTGTAGGTCAGCCGCGACACCGTCGGCTTGGGCAGCCCGGTGCGCACCGAGATTTCCTTGTTGCCCAGCATCGGCTCGAGCGGCGTAAAGCAGCGCAGGACTTCAAGCCCGCGCGCGAGCGTCGTGGCGAACTGGCGGTCGCCCTCGTGCTCGTAGCTGAATGCGGGGGCCGCCTGCGGCGCGGAAAGGGGTGCGTTGGACTCGGATGCGCCCATGATTTTCTCCAGGGAGTTGCGGCTGAACAAGGTTCAAGCGCGGTTTCGGAATTCAGGTCGGGTGTGCGAAACGAAAACAGAACTTGTTTCGCATTTCGATTGTTTGATGCCGCGCTTCCTCTGTCAATTTAATCATATCGTGTTTCGCATATCGAAATCCAGACCGCATTAAGCGCATGGTCTTTTGCACTGCAGTAAAACGCCGGGGCGCCTGGATGCCCGTGAGGCGCGCTTATTGGCTACGCTTACGCCTTTCCCGAAACACACTTCCCAGAGGTTCTCCATGGTTCCCGCTCCCCCCGCGTTGTTCGACCTTTCCGGCCAGGTGGCCATCGTCACCGGCTCGACCAAGGGCATCGGCAAATCGATCGCCGAGGAACTGGGGCGTGCCGGGGCCAAGGTCATGATCTGCAGCCGCAAGGCCGAAGCCTGCGAGGCGACCCGGGCCGAGCTGGCGGGCATGGGCCTTACGGTGCTCGCGCAGCCCTGCAACGTGGGCCGCAAGGAGGACGTCACTGCGCTGGTGGACGCGACGGTGAAGGCCTGGGGCAAGGTCGACATCATGGTCTGCAACGCGGCGATCAACCCGTACTACGGGCCGCTCAGCGGGCTGTCTGACGAAGTGTTCGACAAGGTCATGGCCTCGAACGTGCGCTCCAACCTCTGGCTTGCAAACCTCGTGATTCCCGGCATGGCCGAGCGCGGCGGCGGCAGCCTGATCATGGTGGGCTCGATCGCCGGACTGAAGGCCAGCACTATCCTCGGCATCTACGGGATCTCCAAGGCGGCCGACCACATGCTGGTGAAGAACCTCGCCGCCGAATGGGGGCCGAAGAACATCCGCGTCAACGCCATCGCGCCGGGCCTGGTCAGGACGGATTTCGCCAAGGCGCTGTGGGAGGACGACAAGCGGCGCACCGAGCGAGAACAGGCGACGCCGCTGCGTCGCCTTGGCGAGCCGCGCGACATCGGCGGCATCGCGGTGTTCCTCGCATCGCAGGCGGCCGCGTTCATCACCGGCCAGTGCATCGTGGCCGATGGCGGAGTGACGCTCCTATGACCGCGCCGGCAGCAGGAATGGTTCGCGCATTTCGCGTTTTTGAAGAAGGCAAGTTCGGCGTCGGGCGCTACGCCGATCTTCCGCTGGAGGGTCTCGACGCCGGCAACGTCGTGATCCGCTCGCTCTTCGCGAGCGTCAACTACAAGGACGCGCTGACCGCGCTGGGCCGCGCCAAGATCGTGACGCGCTTTCCGTGCACCGCGGGGATCGATGTCTGCGGCGAGGTGACGCAGTCGGAGGATGCGCGCTACAAGCCCGGCGACCGCGTGATCGCGCATGGCTTCGGGATCGGCGCAGACCACGACGGTGGCTACCAGGAGGTGAATCGGTTCCCGGCGGACTGGCTGGTCAAGGTGCCGGCGGGCCTCGCGCCGTTTGAAACGGCGGCGCTCGGGGTGGCCGGCTATACCGCCGCGCTGTCAGTCGACCTGATGGAACTGAACGGCCTCGCGCCCGGAAAAGGCAAGGTCCTGGTCAACGGCGCAACCGGCGGCGCCGCTTCGGTGGCCATAGATTTGCTCGCTGCGCGCGGCTACGAGGTGGTGGCGCTGTCCGGCAAGCCGGAAGCAGCCGATTACCTTCGCTCGCTCGGCGCTGCGCAGGTGATTGACCGGAAAACTTTCGAATTCGGCACCCGGCCGCTGGAAAAGCCGATGTGGCAGGGCGCAGTGGATTCGGTCGGCGGCGACCAGTTGGCGTGGCTTGCACGCAGCATGCAGGCCGACGGCGTGATTGCCGCTTTCGGCAACGCCGGCGGGATCGATTTCAAGGGCAGCGTGCTGCCATTCATCCTGCGCGGCGTACGCCTGATCGGCGTCAACGCCAACAGCCCGCTGCCGCTGCGCAACCGCATCTGGCAGCGCCTCGCAAGCGACCTCAAGCCGCGCCATCTCGACCGGATCGCGCGCAGGATCCGCTTCGAGGAGTTGCCCAAGGCGTTCGAGGACCTGATCGAGGCAAAGGTCGTTGGGAGGATGGTGGTGGACTTCTCGCTGCGCTAGACTAGACAAACAGGGGGTCGCATGACTCGGAACAGGGGGTCGCATGCGCACCCCCCGTTACCCCCCGGTGGCTCCGCTTTGGAAAAAAGCAGGAAGAACCGCGCGGGTATTGCGAATTGCCATAGGAGCACGTCATGGATCTGAACTACTCGAAAGAAGAACTCGCCTTTCGCGACGAAGTGCGCGGCTGGCTGGCGGCGAACCTGCCGGACGATCTGTCCGACAAGGTCAGTCATCACGACCACATGTCGCGCGACGACCTGATGCGCTGGCACAAGATCCTGGCCAAGAAGGGCTGGATCGCGCCGGCCTGGCCGCAGGAGTGGGGCGGCTCCGGATGGAACGTCGTGCAACGCTACATCTTCGAGGAGGAGTGCGGCTTCGCCGGCACCCCGCCGCTGATCCCGTTCGGCCTGACGATGTGCGCGCCGGTGCTGCACAAGTTCGGCACCGAGGCGCAGAAGCAGCGCTTCCTGCCGCGCATCTACAACGGTGACGATTTCTGGTGCCAGGGCTATTCAGAGCCGGGCTCGGGCTCGGACCTCGCCTCGCTGAAGACCCGCGCGGAGCGCGACGGCGATCATTACGTGGTCAATGGCCAGAAGATCTGGACCACCCTGGGCCATTATGCCGACTGGATCTTCTGCCTGGTGCGCACCGACTCGCAGGTGTCCAAACGCCAGGAAGGCATCTCCTTCCTGCTGATCGACATGAAGACTCCGGGGATCACCGTGCGGCCGCTGATCCTGATGGACGGCAGCCACGAGGTAAACGAGGTGTTCTTCGAGAATGTCCGCGTGCCCGCGGAGAACCTGGTGTTCGAGGAAGGCAAGGGCTGGACGGTCGCCAAGTACCTGCTCGGCCACGAGCGCATGAACACCGGGCGCGTCGGTGTGTCCAAGCGCGAGCTCGCCAAGCTGAAGGAGTTCGCCAAGACCCAGACCAAGGACGGCAGGCCGCTGGCTGAGGACACGCGCTTCAAGGACAAGGTCGCGCGCGTGGAGATCGAACTGATGGCGCTCGAGATCACCAACCTGCGCTTCCTCGACCAGATGCGCCGCACCGGCCAGCCGCCGGGCGCGGATGTCTCGATGCTCAAGATCAAGGGCACCGAAATCCAGCAGTCGCTGACCGAGCTGATGATGCAGGCCGTCGGGCCGATGGCACAGCCGTTCAAGGCCACCGGGGAAAGCACCGCGGGCGACGCGGGTTTCGACGCCTTCGCCGCGTCGCTCGCGCCGCGCTACTGCAACACGCGCAAGACCACCATTTACGCGGGCTCGAACGAGATCCAGCGCAACATCATCTCCAAGATGTCACTGGGCCTGTAAGGAGAACAGAATGAATTTCGATTACAACGAAGAACAGCAGCTGCTCGCCGATTCGGTCAAGCGGTTCATATCCAAGGACTACGGGTTCGAGGCGCGCAAGAAGATCGTCGATTCGCAGGCCGGGATGAGCGACACGGCCTGGGCGACGCTCGCCGAGATGGGCCTGCTCGGCCTGCCGGTGCCCGCCAGCCACGAAGGGTTTGGCGGCGGCGCGCTCGACATGATGGGCATCATGGAGTCGATCGGGGAAGGGCTCGTTGTCGAGCCCTTCCTCGCGACTACGCTGGGCGCCCAGTTCGTCGCGCGCGGCGGCAGCCCGGAGATGAAGAAGGCGGTGCTGCCCGCGGTGGTCGCTGGCCAGCTCAAGCTCGCGTTCGCTCAGACCGAGAAGGGCGCTCGCTACGATCTGGCGCACGTCACGACGAAGGCGGTGAAATCCGGCGAGGGCTGGGTGATCAGCGGCGAGAAGTCGGTCGTGGTGCACGGTCCGTGCGCCGACAAGCTGGTGGTGTCGGCGCGGACCTCGGGCCGCGACAACGCCAAGACCGGGATCAGCCTGTTCCTTGTCGACGCGAAGGCCACCGGCGTTTCAATGAAGAGCTACCGGACCATCGACGAACTGCGCGCGGCCGATGTGACGTTCGCCGGGGTGACGGTCGGGGCGGATGCGCTGATCGGCAAGGAGGGCAAGGGGCTCGCGCTGATCGAGGCGGTGGTCGACTATGGAACCGCGCTGGTGTGCGCCGAGGCGGTGGGTGCGATCAAGTCGGCCAACGACGCCACGCTCGAGTACCTCAAGACCAGAAAGCAGTTCGGCGTGCCGATCGGCGCATTCCAGGCGCTGCAGCACCGCATGGTCGACATGTTCATCAGCTACGAACAGGCCAAGTCGATGGCCTGCCTCGCCTGCGACAAGGTGGATTCCGAGAAAAAAGCGGCCGAGCGCAGGCGCCTGGTGTCCGCAGCCAAGGTGCGTGTTTCGGAGGCCTGCCGGCATGTGAGCCAGGAATCGATCCAACTGCACGGCGGCATGGGCATGACCGAGGAAATGAAGGTCAGCCACACCTTCCGCCGGCTGACGATGATCGCGCAGCAGTTCGGCGACATCGACCACCACCTCGAAAGGTTCAGCGGCTAGCAGGCACCCGGCCGCGGTCAACAATCAGAACGGCCGCGGGATGCGGCAACGCCTGGTCGAGCGGCTGTCGGCGCGCCTGCCGTTCTCCTACGGCTGGGTGATCCTCGCCTGCGTCTGCGCGGCTGCGTTCTCCCGGCAGGGCCCCGCGGTCGCGACGCTGTCGATCTTCATCACGCCGATGAGCGCGGAGTTCGGCTGGACACGCACCGAGATCTCCGCAGCCGTGTCCTTTGGCGGGATCCTCGGCGCCCTGGCCGCCCCGCTGATCGGGCCGTTTCTCGACCGCAACGGCGCGCGCGCGGTGCTCTGCTTTGCGGTGCTGTTCACCGGCATCCCGCTGCTGATGCTTTCGTTCACGCACTCCCTTCTCTACTTCTACCTGATGTACTGCCTGGCGCGGATGAACTTCTCGGGGCCGTACGACCTCGGCATCTACGGCTCCATCGTCAACTGGTTCGTGCAGCGTCGCGCGTTCGCCACGTCGGTCACCACGCTGGCGCTGATGTCCGGGCTGGTCGCGATGCCGATGCTCGCGCACCTGGTCATGCAGGCGTCGGACTGGCGCACGGCCTGGCTGGCCGTCGGCGCCACGGTCCTGGTGGCCGGGTTTCTGCCCAACTGGTTGCTGCAGGTGCGAAGGCCCGAGGACATCGGCCAGCGGCCTGACGGGAAAGTCTCCGGCAAGGCGGCGGAAGCACCGGCGCAAAGCGATGCGCCGCAGGGCGGGCAGGAGGCAGCGGTTGCCGAGCCGGCGTTTACCCGCGCGCAGGCGCTCGCGACGCCAGCGTTCTGGTTGCTTTCCCTGTTCACGCTGCTCATCTATCCGGTGCAGTCCGGGGTCAGCCTGCACCAGGCGCCGCTGCTGATCGAGCGCGGCCTGTCGCCGGGCGTGGCGGCGGGTGCGGTCAGCACGTTCGCGCTGCTGTCGGCGGTGGCGGGCTTCGGTTTCGGCTTCTGGCCGCGGCGCATCCCGATCCGGTTCGCCCTCGCGCTGGCCGGCACGCTGATGGGGCTGAGCAGCGCGCTGATGCTCCTGACGCACAATGCGACGACGGCCTATGCGGCCTCGATGCTGTTCGGCGTGGGCATTGGCGGACTGCTGACCATGCTGCCGATCGCCTGGGCGGAGTTCTTCGGCCGCGCAAGCTTCGGCGCGATCCGAGGCGTGGCCCTGAGCATCCAGGTGGGCGCGCAGGCGATCGGACCGGTGCTCTCGGCGCTGCTCTGGGACGCGACTGGCAGCTACGACGCCTCGCTCCTCGCGTTCATGGGCCTGAGCGCGGCGGCAGTTGCCGCGGCATTTCTTGCCCGCCCGCCTGTCGGCGGGCTTGCATCATCCGTCGCGGCCTGAACCAGCACGAAAAGCAATCGACCGACGCAGCTTCGTTGGTAGAATCCGGCGCGGAGGAGGAGAGGGTCTGGATCAACTGCTGCAATTGTCGGTTGCGGGGGTGGCGCAGGGCTGCGTATACGCGCTGGTCGCGCTCGGCTTCGTCCTCATCTACAAGGCAACCGAAACGGTCAACTTCGCGCAGGGCGACCTCATGATGCTCGGCGCGTTCTTCGCGCTGACCGCGAGCACCATCATGGGCTGGCCGTACTGGGCCACGATCCTGTTTGCCGTCGCTTCGATGGCGGTGGTCGGGATGCTGCTCGAGCGTCTGGTGCTGCGTCCCGTCCTCGGCCAGCCCGCGTTCACCGTCGTGATGATCACCATCGGGGTGGGCTATGTGCTGCGCGGCGTGGTCACCATGGTCCCGGCCTGGGGCACCGACACCTACACACTGCCGACACCGTTTTCGGAGGGCGTGCTCAAGCTCGGCGGCGTGATCTTTGCCGTGCAGCAACTCGCGGTCATCGGCATGACCTCGGCGCTGTGCCTGGTCCTCTATGTGTTCTTCCGCTATGCCAAGCTCGGCGTGGCGATGCAGGCGACTTCGCAGAACCAGCTCGCCGCCGCCTACATGGGCATTCCGGTGCGGCGCGTGAACATGCTGGTCTGGGGGCTGTCGGCCGGCGTGGCGGCGTTTGCCGGGATCCTGCTTGCGCCCGCCACGTTCGTGCACTCGAACATGGGCTTCATCGGCCTGAAGGCGTTTCCCGCGGCGGTGGTTGGCGGTTTCGGCAGCGTGCCGGGGGCGATCGTCGGCGGACTGATCATCGGCATGGTCGAGGCGCTGGCAGGCTTTTACCTGCCCGAAGGCTTCAAGGACGTTGCCGCCTACGTGGTCGTGCTGGTCGTGCTGCTGATCCGCCCCTCGGGCATTTTCGGTGAAACGGCGAGGAAGAAAGTTTAGATGAGGTTCGTATTCAAAACGCATTACGACCAGGACGTCCGTCTGTTCAAGCACAGCGGGCAGGTGTTCTGGTACGGGCTGCTGATCGGCGCATTGCTGCTGCTCCCGCTGGGCGTGGGCGAGTACGTGATGTCGCAGCTGCACTTCGTGCTGATCTACTCGATCGTCGGCCTCGGGCTGATGCTGCTGGTCGGTTTCACCGGGCAGATCTCGCTCGGCCACGCGGCATTCCTCGCGATCGGCGCCTACACCGAGGCGTTGCTGCAGGCGCGGGGTGTGCCGTTCGTGGTGTCGCTGCCGTGCGCGGCCCTGTTCTCCGCGGCTATCGGCTGGGTGGTCGGCCTGCCGGCGCTGCGCCTCAAGGGAATCTACCTCGCGATCGCGACGCTGGCGTTCAACGTGATCGTGGAGGAAGTGATCACGCGCTGGGAGGGCCTGACCGGCGGCAACTCGGGGCTGCACCTGAAGCCCGTGTCGGTCTTCGGGCTGGTGCTGGTCGACCATGTTGGCTTTTACTACCTGTGTCTGGCGCTGACCGTGTTTTCGATCCTCGCGCTGATGAACCTGCTGCGCTCGCCCACCGGCCGCGCGTTCGTCGCGATCCGCGATTCGGAGATCTCGGCAAGCTGCATGGGCGTGAACCTGGCCAAGTACAAGACGCTGTCGTTCGCCCTGTCAGCCGCGCTGACCGGCATTGGCGGCGCGCTGTATGCGCACAAGGTGACCTTCATCTCGCCCGAACAGTTCACGCTGCTCCAGTCGATCGAGCTGGTCACCATCGTGATCCTCGGCGGCGTTGGTTCGATCCACGGCGCGGTGCTTGGCGCGGCGTTCCTGATCGTGCTGCCGCAGCTGATCGCGGTCGCCAAGGATTACCTGCCGGGCAGCATCGCCGGCTCCGGGCTGCAGGCGGTTGTGTTCGGGATGGTGCTGATCGTCTTCATCGTGTTCGAGCCGCTCGGGTTGTACGGGCGCTGGCTGAAGGTGCGAACCTGGTTTGAACTGTTCCCGTTCTACCGCAAGGGAATGTTCCGCCGCCAGAAGAGCTACATGAAGTCGGAGCGGCTGAGATGAGTTTTTTTGCGGTGGAGAATCTTGGCATCCGCTTTGGCGGCGTGGTGGCCGTCGACGGCGTTTCGTTCGAGCTCAAGCGCGGCGAGGTCTACACCATCATCGGGCCGAACGGCGCGGGCAAGACCACGATCTTCAACCTGATCGGCCTGATCTACCCGGCGACCTCCGGCCGCATCGTATTCGAGGACCGCGACCTCACCGGCCTCGCGCAGCACCGCGTGGCCGAACTCGGGATCGCGCGCACCTTCCAGAACATCGAGTTGTTCGAGCATGCGACGGTGCTGCAGAACCTGCTGATCGGGCGCCACCGCCACCGCGCGACCAGCTTGTGGCAGGAACTGCTGTTCACCGGTGCGGTGCGACGCGCCGAGATCGAGCAGCGCGAGGCGGTCGAGAAGGTGATCGACCTGCTCGACCTCGCGCACTACCGCGACAGCATGGTGGCCGGCCTGCCCTACGGCGTGCGCAAGGTGATCGAGCTCGGTCGCGCGCTGGCGGCAGAGCCGAAACTGCTGCTGCTGGACGAACCGTCCTCTGGCCTGAACCCAGAGGAAACCGACGAGATGGCCTTCTGGATCGAGGACATCAAGAACGCCCTGGGCATCACCGTCCTGATGGTGGAGCACGACATGAGCCTGGTGTCGCGCGTCTCCGACCGGGTGCTGGCGCTGAACGAGGGGCGCGTGCTGGCCGAAGGCACGCCAGCCGAGGTGCAGTCAAACCCGGCGGTGATCGAGGCTTACCTCGGGGGTGCTGCATCATGAGCGAACCGGCATGAGCCCACAGCATGAGCCCGCAGCATGAGCCCGCAGCATGAGCCGACGGTCATGAATACGGCGGTCCTCGAACTGGCCAACGTCGAATCGAGCTACGGCCCGGTGCAGGCGCTGCGCGGGGTGACGCTGTCGGTGACCGAGGGCAAGATCGTGACGGTGCTCGGCGCCAACGGTGCCGGCAAGTCGACCATCCTGAAAACCATTTCCGGGATCATCGACCCGAGCAAGGGGCAGGTGAAGCTGCGTGGCGCAGAGATCCAGGGCATGGCGCCGGACCGCATCGTGCGCGCGGGCGTCGGCCATGTGCCCGAGGGTCGCGAGGTGTTCGCGCTGCTCTCGATCGAGGACAACCTGCGCATGGGCGCCTACACGCGCAGCGACGCAGACGGGGTGGCGAAGGACATCGAGGCGGTCTACGGCTACTTCCCGATCCTGCGCGAGCGCGCGAAGCAGGAAGCCGGGCAGCTCTCCGGCGGCCAGCAGCAGATGCTTGCGATCGCGCGCGCGCTGCTCTCGCGGCCCACGGTCATGCTGATGGATGAGCCGAGCCTCGGCCTCTCGCCCAAGCTCACGCGCGAGATCTTCGACATCATCATCCGCATCAACCGCGAGCGCGGCACCACGATCCTGCTGGTCGAGCAAAACGCGCACATGGCGCTGGCCACGGCCGATTACGGCTATGTGCTCGAGACCGGCCGCATCGTGATGGAAGACACCTGCAAGCGGTTGTCGGAGAAGGAGGACATCCGCGAGTTCTACCTCGGCATCAAGGAGGTCGGGGTGCGCGGCCACCGCCGCTGGAAGAAGAAAAAGCAATGGAGGTGACCGCGAACATGGATGCAGTCGTGGAATCAGGCAACGTCGCGCAGATGTTCTGGAAGGGCGTCCGGGAGCGCGGGCCGCAGGTGATCCTGCGCCAGAAGGAATTCGGGATCTGGCGGGCTGTCAGCTGGACGGAGCTGGGGCGCGCGGCGCGCGAGACCGCGATGGGGCTCGTTTCGCTCGGGTTCGAGCCCGGAGAGGCCGCCTCCATCCAGGCGAACACCAACCGAGAATGGCTGTACGCGGACCTCGGCATCCTGTGCGCGGGCGGGATCGCGAACGGGATCTACCCGACCGATTCGTCTGAGCAGACCGAGTACCTGATGGTGGATTCGCGCTCGACGTACCTGTTCGTCGAGGACGAGGAGCAGCTGGACAAGGCGCTGGAAGTGCGCGAGCGCCTGCCGCTGCTGCGCAAGATCATCGTGTTCGACATGGAAGGCCTGAGGGAGCTGGACGACCCGCAGGTCATGAGCCTGGCCGACCTGCGCGCGCTGGGCGCGGCGTACGACGCAAAGCACCCGGGTGAATTCGAGCGCCGCGTCGATTCGCGCAAGTCCTCGGACCTGGCGATCCTCGTCTATACCTCGGGGACCACGGGCAAGCCCAAGGGCGCGATGATCTCGCACAGCAATATCCTGGTGACCGTGAAAGGCTATCAGGACGCGTTCCCGCAAGGCCCCGCGGACGAGCGCATGGCGTTCCTGCCGCTATGCCACATCGCCGAGCGCCTCGGCGGTGAATACCACGCGCTGTATTCCGGCGCGGTGCTTAATTTTGTCGAGAACCCGGAGACGGTTCCCGAGAACGTGCGCGAAATCTCGCCTACGGTGTTCACCGCCGTGCCGCGCATCTGGGAGAAGTTCTACTCCGGCGTGCTGATCCGCCTCAAGGAAGCGGGCCGCTTCCAGCAGGGGGCCTATGCGCTCGCGATCGGCGTCGGCCACAAGGTCGCGAAGTTGCGCGAGGAGAGGAAGCCCGTGCCCGCCGGGCTGGCGGCGAAGTTCTGGCTGGCGCGCGTGCTGGTGCTGAACAACATCCGCCGCGTGATCGGTGTGCACCGCGCGCGGGTGCTGATCACCGGCGCAGCGCCGATATCACCCGACCTCGTGCGCTGGTACATGGCGCTCGGGCTCGAGATGGTCGAGGTCTGGGGGCAGACCGAATCCTGTGGCGCCATCACCTCCAACCTCGCCGGCCAGGTGAAGCCGGGGTCGATCGGGCCGCGCATGCAGCATTGCGAGGTCAAGGTGACGGAGGAGGGCGAACTCATCGCGCGTGGCGGGTCGATCTTCATGGGCTACCTGAACCTGCCGGAAAAGACCGCCGAGACCCTGAAGGACGGCTGGCTGCATACGGGGGATGTCGGCCGGGTCGACGCGGAAGGCTCGTTCTACATCACCGACCGGATGAAGGACATCATCATCACCGCGGGCGGCAAGAACATCACGCCCTCGGAGTTCGAGAACCAGCTCAAGTTCTCGCCCTATATCACCGATGCGGTGGTGATCGGCGACCGCAGGCCCTACCTGGTTGCGCTGGTCATGATCGACCACGAGAACGTCGAGATGTACGCCCAGGAAAAGGCGATCCCGTTTTCCAACTATTCGAGCCTGTGCCGGCGACCCGAGATCCAGGAGCTGATCCAGGCGGAGATCGACCGGGTGAACAAGGCGTTCGCGCGCGTCGAGCAGGTGAAAAAGTTCCGCCTGATCGAGGCCAAGCTGACGGCGGAGGACGAGGAACTGACGCCGACCATGAAACTCAAAAGGAAGCTCGTCAACGAGAAGTACAGCGCCATGATCGAGTCGATGTACGCCAAGGAAGCCGCATAGATAGTGACGCAGTTAGTGCTACAGTTACCCAGCAACACCCATCGGAGGAGCAGAACATGAAAAGACTGGCAGCAGTGGCAGGAATGGCAGCACTGGTTGCCCTGAGCGTGTCCGCGGCGTTTGCGCAGACCCAGGGCGTAAGCAAGAACGAGATCGTCATCGGCACCGAGCAGGACCTGTCGGGCCCGATCGTGGCGTTCTCCAAGCAGCTGAAGAACGGCATGGAAATGCGCGTCGAGGAGATCAACGCCGCCGGCGGGATCCACGGCCGCAAGCTCAAGCTCATCATCGAGGATCACGGCTACGACCCGAAGAAGGCCGTGCTGGCGACCCAGAAGCTCGTGCAGAAGGACAAGATCTTCGCAATGGTGGGCTCGATCGGCACTGCGCCGGCAATGGCGGCGATGCCGATCCTGTTCGAGAAGAACATTCCCCACCTGTTCCCGCTCACCGCGGCACGCGAGATGTACGAGCCCCTGCACCGCCTCAAGTATTCGTTCGCGGCGACCTACTTCGACCAGATGCGCGCCGGGGTCAAGTACATCGTGAAGCAGAAGGGCTACAAGAAAGTCTGCACCATGTACCAGGATGACGATTTCGGCCTGGAAGTCATGCGTGGCGCGGAGGCCGGCCTGAAGGAAATCAACATGTCGCTGGCCGAGAAGACCACCTTCAAGCGTGGCTCGACCGACTTCTCCTCGCAGATCGCGAAGCTGAAGAGCGAGGGTTGTGACTTCGTGGTGCTGGGCACGATCATCCGCGAGACGCTGGGCGCGATCGGCACGGCGAGGAAGCTGGGCTGGGGAGTGGAGTTCATGGGCTCCTCGGCGGCCTACACCGACCTGATCCACAAGCTCGGCGGGCCGGCGATGAACGGCTTTTACGCGACCAACACGGTGAACAATCCGTACCTGGACGACGCCTCGAAGAACGTGCGCGAATGGGGCCAGCGCTACAAGGCCAAGTTCAAGGAAGATCCGGCGGTGTTCTCGGCCTATGGGTATCAGGTGATCGATCTCTTCGCCCAGATCGCCGAGAAGACCGGCCCCAAGCTCACCACCGACACCTTCATCAACACGCTGGAGAACTTCTCCACCCCGCGTGATATGTTCGGTGCCGATGCGATGACCTTCTCCAAGACCAAGCACCTGGGATCCAACCGGGCGCGGCTCTCGCAGATCGTCAACGGCAAGTGGACGCCGATCACCGACTACATCACCGAGTGAGAGGGATCGCGGCAGCGGGCTTCAGGACGGGCCTGGCTGCCGCGGCGCTTGCGCTCGCGGGTTGCGGCGGCATGAAGGACCTGGCGCCGGATTTCGACCTGCGCAGTTTCATCTCCAGGTCCTCCGACGTGGATTTCGGGATGACCAAATCCCAGGTGCAGTATTACGTGGGGGCACCCAGGCGCCGCATCTACGAAGGCAACCAGGAGGCCTGGCAGTGGTGCCAGACTTCCGCCAGGCGGGAGAGCGCCGACGCTTTCCTTACGGTGTACTTCTACAAAGCCCGGGTCGCAGGTATCCACACTTATGGCAACCGTGCCGAGGGCGACTGCGAGGATTTCATCCGGCGGGTCGAGTGGCTCGTCGACCCGGAAAAAGCGATGGTGGCAAAGAAACGCCAAGTCGAGCGCTGATTTAGTAACTTTCTTCCGGGCATCCCCAGTCTGGGAGTGGGTTTCCTGTCAGTTTGCGATTTCCGCGTGCCTGGGCGGAAGATCGTATTGACAGGTTTATTGGCTGCGACGACTAGCGCTGTCGCAGAGCGTGGGCACGAAGAGGCTTATGTAAAACTCAAGGAGACGCTTAATGGCCATGAATTACAGACCCTATATCGTTCGAGACCCTGCTATTTGTGGCGGCGAGCCGGTTGTCAAAGGCACTCGCGTCACCGTTCGGACCATCTTGGCGAGTCTGGGCGAGGGTATGAGCGTTGCCGAGATCGTCAAAGACTTCCCGACGCTCGACGAATCCGCGGTACGCGCGGTTATCGCCTTCGCTGCAGTTTCCGCGGAAGAGGACTTGCCAGTTCCCCCCGCCCCTTCGATTGCATGAAAGTCAAGCTCGACGAGAACATTCCAGATCGACTTGTCAGCGTCCTGGCTAGTGAGGGGCACGACGTGGACACCGTGGCGTCCGAAGGGCTTGGTGGAAGGCCGGATGGCGATGTATGGAGCGCCGCTCAACGTGAAGTTCGTTTCCTGATCACGCAAGACTTGGATTTTTCGGATATGCGCCAGTTCAAACCTGGTACGCACGCGGGACTTCTGCTTGTGCGCCTGGGTGAGCCGGGCGCCAACGCGCTAGTGAGGCGCGTAGGTGATGTCGTTCGGGACGAGCGACTCGAGTCTTTTGCGCGCTGTTTCGTCGTGCTCACCGACCGGAAATTGCGCATCAGGCGGCCGTGATTGAAACGGTTTCCCGCCAGTACCCAGATTCAGCTTGTCGGGCGTGCCAACTTCAGCAAGGGCTTGCGTTCGAGTAGGTCCTTCTTTGTCGCGGAGCGTGGACGCAACAGAGGTTATGTAAAGACCTCGTTCAATTGAGAAATTTTTTCGCCACGATTTTCTTCGCAGTAAAAATCCCTGCCAACTCAACCTTTTGCGTCGACGCAGGTCGCTGTCGAAAATGCGCTTTCGACAGTGTTCCAGGCAGCAGGTTCGACAGTCAAAAAAACGCGAGCTAAGACAGTGGCTTGTTGGGGGCTGAAGAGTCCGCGAAACGGGCCGCTGTCGAAAATGCCCCCTGCGCAGAGCCCAATCGCCTCGTCTACGAGGACGAGGCACGCAGATTTCCGTATGGATTGTCGATTGCGCGCCCATGTGCGAGGCCGGAAAGGCCTCAATCGATAGCGTAGCGGGTTTCTCGGGTAT
>JBBQVP010000018.1:0-40088 GCA_038211455.1 Burkholderiales bacterium | reverse complement strand
GTCACCACCGACGTCGGCTCGTGCCGGCAACTCGTGCACGGCCTGCCGGGCGAAGATGCAGCGTTCGGGGTCTCGGGCCGCGTGGTCGGCATTGCCGACCCGGCCGCGCTCGCCAGCGCGGCGCTCGAGCTCATCGGCGACTCGGACGCCTGGCACGCCGCGCAGGCGGCGGGGTACCGGCGCGTGGAGCGGTACTACACGCAGGACCTGATGTTCGCGCAATACCGCGAACTGTACGAAAAGGCGATGGCCGCGCCCGACGCACCGGTCGCACCGGTCGCGCCGGTCGCGCCGGCGGGAAAGCGCTGAGATGGCCGGCATCGGTTTCGAGCTGCGCAAGCTTCTGGCGCGCGACAGCCTCACAGGCATCCTGCAGGCCTACCTGTATGCCAGCATCATCGGTTCGGGCCCCTGGGTCCTGTCGATCGTCGGGATACTCGTCATCGGCCTGCTGTCCGGCGCGGTTGCCGGCCCGGGGCTGCTGGTCACGCAGTTCCAGGTCAGTGTGACCTACCTGATTGCCGCCAGCCTGATCCTTACCGGGTTCGTTCAGCTTTCGTTTACGCGCTTCATCGCCGACCGGCTGTACCAGAAGCAGGACGACATCGTCCTGCCCAACTTCAACGGCGTGACCCTGCTTGTGACCACGGCCAGCGGCGTGCTCGGCCTCGCAGTGGTTGCTTTCCTCTTTCCGGGGCAGAACATCGTCTATCGCATGCTGATGCTCACCGGCTTCGTGATGTTGTGCAACATCTGGGTGGCAACGATCTTCCTGTCCGGGCTGAAGCAGTACAAGCAGATCCTGCTGCTCTACGCGCTGGGGTACGGCGTGACGGTGGCAGCGGCACTCACTCTGCGCCCGCTCGGGCTGGAAGGGCTGCTGCTCGGCTTCGTGCTCGGCCACGGCGTGATGCTGCTCGGCATGGTGCTGCTGGTGGTGCGCAGCTATCCGGCGGGAAAGTTCATCGCCTTCGATTTCCTCAGGCCGGGCGCGATGTTCGTCAGCCTGATGCTGGTGGGGTTCCTCTACAACCTCGGAGTGTGGCTGGACAAGATCATCTTCTGGTACGGCCCCACCACCGGCGCGCCGGTGATCGGGCCGCTGCACGCCTCGGTGATCTACGACCTGCCGGTGTTCCTGGCCTACCTGTCGATCCTGCCGGGCATGGCGGTATTCCTCGTGCGCATGGAAACGGATTTCGTCGAGTACTACGAGCAGTTCTACGACGCAGTTCGCTCGGGCTCGACGCTGGCCCGGCTGGAAGACCTCAGGAACGAGATGGTGTACACGATCCGCAGGGGACTGTTCGAAATCATCAAGGTCCAGACCATCGCAACGCTGGTGGTCTTCGTCGCAGGCGGCGCGCTGCTGAGGGCCCTGGGTATTCCCGAGCTCTACCTGCCGCTGCTCTACATCGACGTGGTCGGCGCGGGGCTCCAGGTCGTTCTGCTCGGGCTGATGAACGTGTTCTTCTATCTCGACAAGCGCCGCGTGGTTCTGATGCTGACCGCGCTGTTCGCGCTGCTCAACGCGCTCTTCACCTGGGCCACCCTGCACCTGGGCGCACCCTGGTTCGGCTACGGGTTCGCGGGCGCGGTGTTCGTGACCGTGTTCGTCGCCTTCCAGGTCCTTGACCGGCGGCTGGAAACGCTGGAGTACGAGACCTTCATGCTGCAATAGCGCGGGGAGGGAGGGGGTCACGGGGGAACCGCGAGGTTCCCCTGTTCCCATCGGGTCAGTTTTTGTAGGAGGGGTCCTTCGCGTCGACGATGCGTTGCATGGCGGCGAACACGTCGTCGCAGACCCGCTTCTCGCCCGGCCCGGACTCGCGCACCGTCTGCTCGAACACTTTATCGCCGATCGGGTTGAGCGCACCCGCAGAAGCCGAGGCGATCTGCACGTCGCAGGCGCGCTGCAGCGTCCAGAGCAGCCTGAACGCCACGGGCAGCGCCGGACCCCCGGTCAGGAGGCCGTGGTTGCGCAGGATCACGGCGCGTTTGTCGCCGATGTCGCGCACCATGCGCACCTTCTCGTCCGGTTCGACCGTTACACCCTCGAAGTCGTGGTAAGCGACCCCGCCGTGCAACTGCGCGGCGTAGAAATTGGTCGGCGAGAGGCCCTCTTTCAGGCTCGCCACCGCCATCCCGGTCGTGGTGTGGGTGTGCATCACGCAGTGGGCGGAGTCGATCGCGGCGTGGATCGCGCTGTGCGTCACAAACCCGGCCATGTTCACCGGCCACTGCGATTCGCGCAGGGGGTTGCCCTCGATGTCGATCAGCACCAGGTTCGAGGCCGTCACCTCGCGGTAGTGCAGGCCGAAGGGGTTGATCAGGAAGCGCGGGGATTCCTTTTCGCCCGTCCCCGGCACGCGCAGCGTGATGTGGTTGAAGATCATCTCGACCCAGCCGAGGTGGTCAAAGATCCGGTAGCAGGCGGCGAGCTTGACCCGGGCCTGCCATTCGGCGTCGGAGATCGGCCCCGCCGCGATTTTTCGGGCCGCGCCCTGCAGGTAGATGGTCATTGCAATTTCTCCGTAGCGTCGGATCCATGCAGTTTAACGCGCGCCCGTCCCGGCGCGGACAGCCGCGAAGCACTGGCAGGCGGTGTCCCCCGGACGTATTCTCTAGCGCCGACGGGGGATGGGCAGTCGCGGCCGGGGACGAAACAATGCGGACACCCGCCCCGGAAGGCGGGCCGATCGCCAACCAACCGTTTTAGTAGCGAGGTGCAGCGTGCGACGCGAGACAACCATCAAGGGTGCCAGCTTTACCGGTACCTCCGACCTCACCATCGTCGCACCGATCAGGAAGGGGTTCGTCCCGGCCCTCGATGCCGTGACCTACAAGACCCGCGTCAAGCGGGTGCTCAAGACCCTGCACCTGGGCCGTCAGACAGCGCACGAGTACGAGTTCGCGCGCGTCCTGTCCGATGCCGTCGAGCGCGTCGGCCGCATCCACTCGATCCGCATCGCAATCATCGAGGCGGACGACCGGCAGGCGGACGACAAGGTCGTGCTCGCGGTGACCTTCGACGGTTCGTGGGAGTCGTACATCCGGGTCATCTGGCAGAAGGTGGCCCGTTCGCTCGACCTGATCTTCTGCAACACCGAGGGCTACGTCACCGGCTGGGAGCACTCCTTCGAGGAATGGTGCGTCTGGCTGCGCGCCCACCAGGCCGAGGCTCCCTTCCTGTATTCGCCACCGGGCCTCAGCTACCAGGACACGCAGTACCTGCGAACGTTCGAGCGGCGGCATCGCGTCGTCGTCGATCCGCGCGATGCGCAGGAGCCCGTCAAGGCGGACCTGGCGACCACGCGAATTCACCTCTCCTCGGCGGAAGACACCAGCGCGCAGTTGATCGAAGAAGGCACGAACCCGGGCAACCTGGGCCTTGACGAGCCGCTGACAGAAAGTGAGGCCGGGCGACCGGCGTTTGGCCAGGGAATGCGCAGCCTTGCCGGCCTCTACCGCCTCGCCGAACTGCACCTGCCCGAAACCCCGGACGGCGACATCCTGCACCGCGCCACCAGCGAGCTTCTGCGCGAGTTCGTACTGATGGTCGACACAGTGGAAGGTCGCGCCAAGTACCAGCATGCGATCGCGTTTGCCGAGAAGCGCTTTCTTGACGCTCTCGACTGGCTGCGCGACACACCCCCGTCCGAGCGGAAGATACCCGTCCTCCCCGGTGAGCCCAACGACAGTGAGTACGCGGATGTCCAGGGCGGGATCATCGAGACGTACGCCGGCGTTTCCGACGGTTGCATGCTGCTGCTCGCGTTCGACGCGCCACGGGACCTGGGCGCGTTCCTGGCCCAGGTGAGGCCGACGCCAGCTACGACGCCGCTCGTCGAAGGCGATGTTGCCGTGAACATCGCCTTCACGCTTGAGGGCCTGCGGCTTGCCGGCCTGTCGGACTACGAAGTCGGTGCGCTGCCGCAGGAGTTCGTGCAGGGCATGGAGCGGCGCGCCGGCATGCTGGGCGACGTGCGCGTGAACCATCCGCGCCACTGGCGCCTGCCGGCCTTGAACTGGAAAGACGGCGCAAACGCGACCGAGCCCGGGGAGGACGACACTTCCCCGCGCGTTGACCTTGGCAGCGTTCATCTGGTTATGCAACTGCGCCTGTGCAACGCAACGCTTTCAACTGCCGACGCGCGGACAGAGCTGCTAAAGAGATATGCCGACTTGACCGCCAAGCTTCCCGGGCTCCGGCCGCTGTCGATCCAGTGGATGCACCACCTCAAGACAGAAGACGGCAAGGCACGCGAGCATTTCGGCTTCCTCGACAGCCAGTCGCAGCCCGTACTCCGTGAGTCGGAAGCAGGGGAAATGTACGCAAACCGCATCCACCTCGGGGAAATACTGCTCGGCCATGACAATGCCGCCGACAAGGCGCCCCGATCCATGCTTCCCGGTGGAGAACAACAACTCCTTCATAACGGAAGCTTCCTCGTCGTACGCAAATTGCGTCAGGACATCGATGCGCTCGAACAGGCCGTGACCCTTGCAGCGGAAGATACGACGCCAGACGGCGCGACTGCGGACGAGCTCCGGTCACAGCGCCTCCTGCTGCTCGGAAAAATGGTCGGCCGCTGGCCCATCGACCATGCACTGGCCGGCAAAGCCCTGGCCGATGCAATGTCAGGGAACGACAATGATTTCAGCTTTGAAGGGGATGAAAAGGGGCTGCAATGCCCGTTCCATGCGCACATCCGACGCGCCAACCCGCGGGATGAAACCGAACCGGAGCCGCCTGGCGCGCGTCCGGCTCGTCTGGTTCGCCGCGGCATGTCCTACGGGCCCTTGTACGACCCAAAGACGGGCGACGAAGACACCAGGGCGACGGCGCGCGCGCAGGAGCGCGGGCTGGTGTTCATGGCCTACAACGCCAGCATCGGCGAACAGTTCGAGGTCGTGCAGCGCTGGCTGACCGGCGGCAACAGCTCGGGCTCGTACTCCGGCCAAAGCGACCCGCTGCTTGGCGTGGCGGAACCCGGGCGGCCGCGTTACTTCCGCTTCGAGGACAGGGGGGGCACGGTCCGGGTCGCACTGGACGGGAGCTCCCGGATGCACGACAAGCCGCGGCCGTTCGTTCGCCTCGAATGGGGCATGTACCTGTTCACGCCCTCGCTCAAAGCGCTCGAAACGCTGGCTGCCCGCGCAATCGAAAGCGGAAAGTCGTTTGCCAAATCCTGGTCGGCCGACCGGGGCGAAACGGAAATCTCCAGGCTGCGGGCAGTCGAGCAATCGCGGGGCGCGAAAGCCGCATTCGAGGAATGGAAAGCGGCAATCGAAGACCCTTCCTCGGCCACAGAATTCACCGCCGCATCGATCTGGGCCGCGATACGAGAAAACCACGGCGGCGTCCTGGAAACACCGTTCGGCGTGCTGGTCGCCAGCCGCAAACTCGTGGACAAGGTCCTGCACGACAGCGACCGCAACCTCACGGCCACCGGCTACCTGCCGCGCATGAATCGCTCGTTCGGCCCGTTGTACCTCGGCATGGACGCGGGCCAGATCGATGGAAAGTACGAACTCGAATCGGTCGAAGTGAACGCGGCGATCACGGCGCTGGTCGCCAAGAAACCTGATTTCGATGCCGCAGTTGCAGAGGCCGCAACGGTCACGCGCGAGACACTTGAACTGCTGAAGGGAAATGCCGAAACCTGGGCCGTAGGGCAGTGCCAATCCCGGTGGGAGGTGAACTTCGAAGCGCGTGAAGTCATCGACGCGGTGCTCGCGCACTTCTGCACGACGTGGTTCGGCCTGTCCGACACGGACGGTTACTTCAAGAAGGGCGGTATGCGCTGGAATTGGAAGGAAGGCGAACCGCCGTGCTACCCGGGCCACTTCATGGCGCCTTCGCGATACACCTTCCAGCCCCATCCTGGGCCCGAAGTCGAACGCGTCGGAGCCACGCACGGCCTGGCGGTGCGGTGTGCAATGACGAGGTACCTGTCCGCGTTCGGCGCAGGCCTGAAGGCGCCCGTGGCGCGGGCCGCCCTGGATTGTGCCGCGGCGAAAAAGGATCCGACCACCTATCCGGCACGCACCCTGGCTGGCGTGCTAATGGGTTTCCTTCCGACCACCGACGGCAATATGCGGCGGGTCCTGAACGAATGGCTGAACGAAGGCACGCTTTGGGCGCTGCGGGCAGCCCATGCGATTGCAGACCACGGGGACGCAGAGGCGACCGAGGCGCTTCACAAGCGCATCTGCAGGAAGCTGGTCGACGCCATGCAACTGCGCGCCGCGCCGGAACTCCTTTGGCGCACGGCTGCGCAAGGCCACGGGATCGGCGAATCGGAGCGCGACCGGGTGGCCGTGCGCGCGGGTCAGATCGTCATTGCATCCCTGATCTCGGCTACCCACGAATGCATGGAACGGGGGATTCCCAGCCTGGACTATGCGTTTGGCGGCAGGCGCGTTGGCAATGCGCACCCAACGCATGCGTGTCCCGGTTACGGGCCGGCCACGGCGGTGATGTTCGGATTCTTCCAAGGCCTGGTGGAGTCCGGTCTTTCCCTAAGGCCCGGCCCCGCTCCGCTGAGTTTCTCGATGGAAGGGCCCGTGGTGTTACCCGGGACCTGCGCGCCGCCACGATTACCGAAACCCGCGAGATCCGGTTATTCCGGCCCGTACCCGACACCAGCCAAGTTCAAGACGGCACTTGCGCTCACCGAAGCCATTCCACAGCCCGTGCCGCTGCTGGCGGTCGGGGACTCATGGCTGGTGAGGTATCTCTTCAATATCGCGCCTTCGCTGAGCGCGGGACTCGAGGGCTTGCGCTACGACTGCGACACCGAATTCGCCAAGACCGGCCGGCCACTGGCTGCAATGGCCGAGCCAGGCCGGCTTGCCTTGCTCAAGAAGCGCCTCATACTCCTCAACGGCAAGCCAACCGCGCCCAGGGCCATCGTGATCGGCGGTGGCGGCAACGACCTGGTCGATCCGCCGGGGCAGGGCAACGAACACAAGACCCGCCTGTTCGGAATGCTCAAGCAAAACGCGACGAACGTCACGGACGGCGTGGACGAGGCCGCAGTCGGGAAGTTCGTCGACCAGGACCTCATGCGCTTCTATCGCGAAATTCTCAAGGTGGTCACCACCAGCACCACCGCGCCCATCCTGATACACGCATACGATTACCCGGTCCCGGATGGCAGGCCCAGCGACCTGGGTCCGGGACCCTGGCTGGAACCGATATTCAAGGTAAGGAATATCAACCAGAACACCGGAGCCGAAATCATGAAGCTCCTGATCACGCGCCTGAACCTGATGGTCGCCGAAGTTGCGAAGGAATTCCCCGGTCGTGTGCACCCGCTCTTTCTTAACGGGACGTTTGAGAAGCAGAGCGGCTACCCGGCGAATTTCAAGAACTTCTGGGCGAACGAGTTGCACGCGACCAGTTCCGGCTACGACATCCTCGCCAGCGTGGTGCGCGACAAACTCGTCACGCTGGGCGTCAAGTGAAGACGGGTATCGTCGCCATACTCGTCGCGAGCTGCTGCTTCGCCCCGCGCGCATGCCAAACCATGTTCATGCGCTCGAACCCGGCAAGCGCGGCGTCGAACGCGGGCCGTGCCGCGTCCGCCTGACCCTGCGCGATCCGGATCTGCGCGTGCGCCCAGTAGTTAAGGGCAACCTCCCTCGGTGAGCCGCGCCGCGCTGCGGTTGCTTCTGCGCGACGCATCCAGCGCGCGACGCCGGCGGCGTCGCCCCGACTGGATGCGATCCATGCAAGGCAGCGGCACACCACCGCCTCGCCCAACCGCTCCCCGCGCCGGGCGCGTTGCAGCACCCTGGTCGCGTGCCCGCGCGCGACGGCGATCCTGCCTTCCGCCGCGCACGCAGCGGCCAGCCAGCCGTAGTAGATCGAGACGTAGAACCGCCCCTGCCGCTCGTCCATCCAGCGCATCGCCTCGTTGAGTTGCTCCAGGCCCTCCGCGCTGCCGTCGGCGGCCCAGGATGCGTAGCCGCCCGAACTTCGCGCCGCCGACAGCAGCAGCAGGGCCCGCGTGTTCTCCGCGATGCGCACGCTGTCGGCGGCAACGCGCTTCGCTTCGTCCCACCGGCCCTGCCAGTTGTAGGCCACGGCGATCCAGTTGCGAACCGAATTCCCGACCGGATGGGTGCTACCGTCGAGCAGTTCGATCGCTTCATCGAAGCACGCGTGGGCTGCTGGAAAATCGCCCCGGTCCGCGAGGATGCCGCCCTTGCAGGCGAGTGGATAGGCCGAGCCAATCGCCGGTCCGCCGCGTGGACGGCCGCGCTGGCGTTTGGCATCCACGGCGACGTCGATGCGCTCGATGGCTTGTGCGTAGTCACAGGTCGCCGCCATCACCTGGCCAAGCGTGGCTTCGATCTGGACCGCCAGTCGCTGGTCCTCAAGCTGCCGCGCCAGCGCGAGCGCCTCGCGCGCATACCGCAGGCTCTCGCGAAATCGCCCCAGGCTGTAGCAGATATAGGCCAGCCAGTACTTGGAACGACTCAGGACGGCGAGATCGCCCAGTTCGCCGGCCAGGGCCACGGCGCGCTCGAACACAGACGGGTCGTCAGACAGCGTGAGCGGGTCGAACACACAGGTCATGCCGAGTTTGTTGGACACCAGGCACCAGCGCAGCGACTGCTCCGCCGTGCGTCGCGGGTTGCGATCGAGCGCGGCCATCGCAAACTCGTAGTGCACCCGGGCGCGATCAAGCGCGAACGCCCTCGTCGCCTTGTCGCCCGCACGCTCGGCGAATCCGGCTGCCTGGTCCCACTGACCAGCCCCGCGACTGTGGTGGGCAAGCGTTTCGACATAGTCGTCACGCGTCCCGTCTTGTGCACGCGACAGCAACGCGGCAAGGACGCGTTCGTGCAGCGCGGTTCGCTCACGCAACCCGATCGACTGGTACACCGCATCCCGGGTCACACCGTGCTTGAAGCGCATGACGCCTGCCACGTCCGTCGGATAGAGAAAATCCGCTTTTTCGAGCGACGCCAACGCCTCGGGCGCAGGGGCACGTCCGCTGATGGCCTCGAGCAGCCAGAGATGCACTTCGTTGCCGATCACGGCGGCAATCCTCACGAGGTCGGAAAGCGCCTGGGGCAAGCGCGCCAGACGCGTCGCCGCGAGACTTGCAAGCCAGTTATGCGCCGCCCCCCGGTCCTCGATGGCCCGCGCGAGGGCGCCGGCTGACGCCGAATGGCACAACTCTTCGATATACAGCGGCGTGCCGCCGGAGTAGTCGTGAATCTGGGTGCACAGAAAGGGATCCGCATTGGGTAGCCATTGGCGAATCGCATGGCGCGTCTCCGGTTCGGCGAGCGGCGTCAGATTCAGGTGCTCTGCGCCCCGGATGACAACTTCGCCCGAGTCGGTGGGCCGGCTGGCGAGAATGAACCGCAGGCCGGCCTGTCGTTCGAGCAGGGTACCCAGCAACTGCCGGCTGGCGTCATCCGCCCACTGCCAGTCATCGATCAGCATGAGCACGGGCTTTCGCGCCGAAAGCGCAGTGAAAAATGCGCTCAGGTCGCCCACGATGCCACCGGCGGTCGCCCGCTTGGTGTCGTATTCGGTATCGGTCGTCAGCAGGCTAAGCAAGGAATGCGAAACCGGCCCCAGCTCCGCCTGCCAGTCGCGCAGGGCCGCCTGTACGTCCGCGCCCAGATCCGCCGTGGGCACACGCACGGGTACGCCGAAGACAGCCCGCACCATCTGGGAAAAAGGCTGCAGCGCCTCGGCGCCCAGATAGCTCTCGCATCCGCCGCGGAGTACGACGCTTGCCGACATTGCCTGCAGATGCAGCATTTCCTCGAGCAGGCGGGTCTTGCCCATTCCTGCGGAGCCCACCAGCACCATGCAACGCCGCTGCACTGGTCCGGAATCTCCCTCGCCGGACAGAAACCGCTCAATCTTCGCGACGAACCCGTCGCGGCCGATAAACGGCGTCAGCCCGCGACGCGCGGTCGCATCGAACCGCCGGTGCAGGCCGCTGCGTCGCAGGACCACCCTGACTTCCAGGGGAAGGGAGTCCGCGTGCCCACCCGCAGTTGCGGCGTCGAGTTCGAAGAAATGGGCGTGCGGGCCGAGCGCCTCGACGCTGGCGACGATGCAGCCGGCGGGCGCGGCTTGGGAAAGGTTGGCCGCGGTATTGGCCACATCGCCCTTCAGGTCGAAGCGGCCGCGCTCAATGTCGCCCGGCGAAACCAGCACGGTCCCGGCATGCACGCCCGAGTGCATGCGCAAAGCGCCCAGTGAGCCGGGCAAGCCCGGGAAAATCAGCCGACCGACTTCTGCGTGAATATCCAGCGCCGCCTCGACCGCGCGACGCCCGTCGTCTTCCGCGACCTGTGGGAACCCGAACAGGATCAACGCGCCGTCACCCTGGGTGCGTACGACCAGCCCACCGTAGCGTGCGACCACGCGGTGCCAGACTTCACGGACGGCCTCGAGAATCTCGTCGTACTCTTCCGGCTCAAGGCTCCGCGCAAGACGGGTCGATCCGGAAAGGTCGGTGAAAAGCAGCGTGACTCTCTGCCGGACAGGCGAATTGGCAGCGATATCAAGAGGCGACGGCATTTCAGATTTCTCAGGTGGCGTTGGCACCGTGGATTGAACTTACTCCATCTGCGTCGGTGTTGTACATGGCAGCCCGGCGACGCGTCCGGCACCTTCGCCGCCTGGTCAACTGGCAAATCCGGTGCGTAAACGCACATCCCCCGAACGTCGGCCAACCTAGAGTCCTCCCCAGTGCAGCCCATTTTGAAGGCGCACACGCCAGGTCTCAACCAACAGGGGAGCAAAAAAATGTCCGTCTACTACCTGCAAAACGCATCCGTCGTCCCGCCCGGCCCGTCCCGCCAGCGCGCCTTTCACCTGAGCCCACGCCAGATCGATGTCCTGCGCCTGCTCGGGGATGGCCTTTCGAACAAGCAGATCGGTCGCGCGCTCGGCATCTCCTACCAGACCGTGAAGCAGCACATCCAGTGCGTGCTGGAAGAGCTCGGTGCGGCCAATCGCCTCCAGGCCGTGGTGTTCGCCTACCGGCGCGGGATCCTCGCGTTCGACGAACCCGGCATCTCCCCGGCAACTCTCGCCGCCGGCACGGGTTTCAGTCCCCGGCGGGAGATGCGCGACCAGGCCTGAATCGGCGCCCGCGGACACTGCCGCCCCTCAAGCGGGGCGGTGGACCTCCGTAACCATTCGTTCGAGCAGGGCCATGTCGCGCACCACGAGGCAGTGCCCCTCGCGCGCAACGACGCCCTGGGATGCCAGCAGGGAAATCTCCCGGGTGACCTGCTCCCGGTAGGTGCTGACCCGGTTGGCGATGTCGCCCTGCCGGGGAGCGGGATCGATCCGCGCCGTATTGCCCGAGACTTCGCCCAGCCGGGCCAGGCGCAGCAGCTCGGCGTGCACCCGGTTGCGCACACCCAGGGTGCTCAGGTCGAACACGCGGTCGGTCATTTCCCTCACGGTGCCGGTCAGCCGGCGCAGCAGCCACTCGCGCGGGCCCTGGTGTTCGGCCAGCAGCTGTCGAAAGACCTCGGGACGCATCGCCGCCAGCAGGCTGTCCTGGATCGGGATCACGTCGGCCGAGCGCGCCCGGCCGTCGATCGCGGCAAGCTCGCCGAAGAGATCCCCCGCGCCGATCTCGCAGTAGGTGACCTGCCTGCCGCCCACGGAAAACGCGCCGACCTGGACGCGCCCCGAGACCACCAGATAGACGTCCCGGTCGGCCGCGTCGCGCGAAATGACATGCTCCCCCACGGCGACATGCCGCCAGGCGAGCTGCGTCGCCAGCGCCTCGAGCGCCGCGGGCTCGAGCCCCGCGAGGAGCTCGACGCGCTGCAACCCGACCAGGGCCGTGCGGTTCTCGGGCAATGCCGACATGCGATATCCCCCAAAGGAGGCAATCTACCGGAAACGCGGCAATTTCTCCTTAGTCCTTCAGGCATATGCCTGCACCCAGCGCTGCTAAAATTAATCTTCCCGTCCTGCGTCTCCTCCCGTGGCTGACACTCCCGCACCGCACCGCATCGTCTACCTGCAACGCGCCAGCATGGACGAGGGGGTCAGGATGCGCCGCCCGGACTTCGCCCACACGTGGATCGAGCACCCGGCCACTGCCGTCGAGCAGATGGCCGAGCGCCTCGCCGGCGCGACGATCGCGATCTCCAACAAGGTGCGCCTGCCGGGCGAGGTGATCCGAGCGACACCGACGCTGCGGATGGTGGCGATCGCGGCGACCGGGCACGAAAGCGTGGACCTCGAGGCCTGCCGCGAGCGCGGCATCGTGGTCACCAACGTGCAAAGGTATGCGCTGCACAGTGTCGCCGAGCACACGCTGATGCTGATGCTGGCGGTAAGCCGCCATCTCAAGGGCTACGCGACGCGAACCTCACTTGGCGCATGGAACCAGTCGAGCGCCTTCTATCTCAACGGCCCGCCCATCGGAGACCTCTACGGCAAGACGCTGGCAATCGCGGGGCGCGGCGGCCTGGGCAACAGCGTCGCAACGCTCGCCCGCGCGTTCGGCATGAAGATCCTGTGGGCAGAACGGAAGGGGGTTGCAAAGACGCGCGAGGGCTACACCCCGTTCATGGACGCGCTGGCGCAGGCCGACTTCGTGTCGCTGCATTGCCCGATGACGCCCGAGAACCTGCACCTCATCGGCGAGGCCGAGCTGCGCGCGATGAAACCGACCGCCTACCTCATCAACACCGCGCGCGGCCGGTTGATCGACGAGCCAACACTGGTATGGGCCCTGACCGAGGGCTGGATCGCCGGTGCCGCGCTCGACGTGCTCTCTGTCGAACCGCCGAAGGAGGGCAACGTGCTGCTCGACCAGCGGATAGGCAACCTGCTGATCACCCCGCATATCGCCTGGGCATCAAGCGAGGCGAAACAGGCGCTGGCCGACGAACTGATCGACTGCATCGAGGCCTTCGCGCACGGTGAGCCGATCAACCGGTTGGTGTGACTTCGCCGCCCAGTGTATCGGTGTCGATACACAAATTGGCACGTAACCTGCTGCAGGCAATGGTTTTTACGTTTAAATGTTATGAATTACATGCCTGAAAGCGTCCGAAAAATATTCCCGTTGCGCGAATTCGCAGCGGTGGTCTGCGGCGTCGCGCCGTGGCCGTATGATCAGGATCATATGAAACGCCTGATTGCCACCCCGGGCCCGGGCGCGTGGGCAGCGCGCACGCGGCCATGATCGGCACAAAGCGCGCAGCGCAGATCGAAGCCCTGTTCCCCGCCTTGCGCGGCCTCCCTGCCACGCTGCGCGCGGAATTCCTCGCGCAGGGCACGTTGCGGACGGTGCCCGCCGGCACGTTGCTGTTTTCCCCGGGCGACCGTTGCACCGGCTTCCCGCTGATCATCGACGGCACGGTGCGTGTTGGAAAGACCTCCGCGCACGGCCGGGAGATCCTGCTCTACCGGGTGCAGGCGGGCGAAAGCTGCATCCTGTCGAGCGGCTGCCTGCTCGGCCACAGCGAATACGCCGCGAACGGCGTCGCCGAGACCGAGGTCACCCTGTGCCAGATGCCGCCGATGTTGTTCCAGGAAATGCTGCTCGCCGTGCCAGAATTCCGCGAGTTCGTCTTCGGCATGCTCGGCGCGCGGTTGGCCGAAGTCATGGAACTCGTCGAAGAAGTCGCGTTCCACCGCGTCGACGAACGCCTTGCCCGCCTGCTGGTACAGCGCGGGCCGGTACTGAATGCTTCACACAAGGCAATCGCCGACGAACTCGGCAGCGCGCGCGCGGTCGTCAGCCGCCTGCTCGGCAGCTTCGAGCAGCGCGGCTGGGTCCAGCTCGGCCGCGAACTGGTGACCGTGACAGACGTAAGGGCGCTCGCCGCGCTCGCATCGGAGTAAAGCCGCCCCGCGAACAGGCTATGTAACCCAGGTCACAGACAGCGTGCCGCGCGCCGCGCATCATGACTCGTATACATAATGTGTACGCAAGGAGTCGGTCATGAAAGCGAACGTCGGCGGGTTGGACAAGATCCTTAGAATCGTGGTCGGCGCGGCACTGCTGTCGCTGGTGCTGTTCGTCGAAGGAAACGCGCGCTGGTGGGGGCTTGTGGGCATCGTCCCGTTGGCGACCGGGCTGTTTAACTTCTGCCCCCTGTACACCCTGCTCGGCATCAATTCCTGCCCCATGCAGAAGGCCGCATAGGCCGCCTGCCCTGCACCTGAATCCTGGAGAAGATCAATGAGCAACTACGTATTCGGCAAGACCGTCGATATGGACTTCGCGAAGGCAACCGAGGCCGTGACGCAAGCGCTGGCAAAAGAAGGGTTCGGCATACTGACCGAGATCGACGTCGCTGCAACGCTGAAAAAGAAACTCGGCCTTGACCGGCCGGCGTACAAGATCCTCGGCGCGTGCAATCCGCAATTCGCCGCACAGGCGCTCGAGTTCGAGCCGCAGATCGGCGCCCTGCTGCCGTGCAATGTGGTGGTGCGCGAGGACAAGGCCGGCAAGACGGTGGTGGAGTTCATGGACCCGGACGCCGTGCTGAAGCTTGTGGACCGGCCCGAAGTGAATACGATCGCCGCGGAAGTCCGTGCGCGCCTGATGCGCGTGATGGCGGCGCTGTGAGCGCAGGATCGGACCTGATCGCCTCGATGGCGGCTGTCGCATCGCGCAGGCCGTAGTCTAGGCAGGCGACACGCTCCGGCGTCGCCTCAGCGCATCGATACCGACCAGGCACACCGCCACCCAGGCCGTGGCCCAGGCTGCCGCGGCCACCAGATCCGTAAAGTAGTGAACACCGAGGTACAGGCGCGTGACCGCGACGAGCACGACCAGCATGCAGGCAGCGAGCAGAATCGCCGCGCGCCAGTGCCAGGCGCGCAGTCGCGAGCACAGGAAGACTGCCAGCACGCCATAGAAGAGGGTCGCACCCGCAACGTGGCCGCTGGGAAAACTGTAGGTCGCGAGCGTCAGCAGGGATTCGCCGACCTCCGGGCGGGCGCGCGCGAAAACGTGCTTCAGAAAGACATTGATCAGCATCCCGGGCGGCAGCACGACGCACAGGGACAACAGCCAATACCGCTCACGCTTGCGCCACAGGTACCACGCAAACAGCAGCGCAAATGCGCTGATGCCCAGGGTACCGTGCAGCTGCGTGAAAATCAGCATGCCGAGCGTCAGGGCGGGTGTCACCTGCGAATGGAACCAGGCAGCCACGATTGCGTCGGCCCCGTCCTGCGAACCGCCCGTCACGACATCGGCGGCGATGCCCGCGAACAATCCGATGGCGCAGGCAGCGAGCAGCAACGCGGAGACAAAATCCCGCCGGTTGCTTTTCAAGCGTTCCTCATCGGCGCGGCCCTGCACCCACAAAGCGGGGATCGAGCGGCTTGAGCGGGATCAACGTGCATTGTCGCCAGTGTGCCATCATCAACCAGCCATAAACAGGAGTGCACACTCATGAGCGATCCCGCCAGCGTCACGATCACCCAGCAGAACAACTTTCAATTCCTGGTCGATTTCGGCGCCGGGATTCCGTCCCTGCAGACCGACGAGCCCGCGCCGCTGGGCGCGGGCGCAGGGCCCTCGCCTGACCAGTTGCTGATGGCGGCGGTCATCAACTGCCTGTCCGCCAGCCTGTTCTTCGCACTGAAAAAATTCAAGCAGGACGCGGGCGGCATTACCACGACAGCCACCGCCCGCATGGGGCGCGACGCCGACAAGCATTTGCGCATGGATGAGATCTCGGTCGTCGTGAAGCTGGGCAAGGGTGGCGGCGAGATCGAACATCTCGAGCGCGTCCTCGACCAGTTCGAGGCCTTCTGCACCGTCACCCAGAGCGTGCAGCGCGGCATCCCGGTCGCGATCAGCGTGCAGGATGCGCAGGGCGTCACGCTCAAGGGACCTGCCGCCTAGACTTCCCGCCGCATTTACCCACCGCGCCCTACACGAAGGATCAATCAATGCACACCGAAGATCTTGCCGGCGGGAGCCATGACCACGTGTTCGGCGAAGACAGCCATGCCGCGGAACGCGGAACCCGTGCCGTCATGTGGATCACCGCCGCGATGATGCTCGTGGAGATCGTGGCGGGCTGGTGGTTCAATTCGATGGCCTTGCTGGCCGACGGCTGGCACATGAGCTCGCACGCGGTGGCCATCGGGCTGAGCGCGTTTGCCTATGCCGCTGCGCGGCACTACGCCAAAGATGCGCGCTTCGCCTTTGGCACCTGGAAGATCGAGGTGCTTGCGGGTTTTTCCAGCGCGATCTTTCTGCTCGGCGTTGCCGCGATGATGGTGTTCGGGTCGGTCGAGCGGATTTTTTCGCCCCAATCGATCCACTACAAGGAGGCGATGATCGTCGCGGCGTTCGGCCTGCTCGTTAACATCGTCTGTGCGTTGATTCTCGGGAAGGCCCACGACCATCATGACCATGGAGGCCATGACCATGCGCACGGCGATGCGGGTCACCACGCGCATCACCACGCGCATCACGGCGACCTGAACCTTCGCTCCGCCTATCTACACGTCATCACGGACGCTGCGACGTCGATCCTCGCGATCGTCGCCCTGGCCTGCGGATGGCTTCTCGGCTGGGCCTGGATGGACCCCGCGATGGGGATCGTCGGCGCGGTCTTGGTCGCGGTCTGGGCGCAGAGCCTGCTCGTCGATACCGGCAGGGTGTTGCTCGACCGCGAGATGGACCATCCCGTCGTGGCGGAGATCCGTGAAATCGTCGATTCTGACCTGGCCGAAGGACACACCAAGATCGTCGACCTGCACGTGTGGCGGGTAGGCAAACTTTCCTACTCCTGTGCGCTGAGCCTCGTTACCCACAATGCCTCGCTCACGCCGGCGCGGGTACGCGAGTGCCTCGCAAGGCACGCGGAGATCGTCCATACCACTATCGAGATCCAGCACTGCGCCGAGGAACCAGCTCGCGCGTAAGCCGGTCTGCAAGCGCGCGACGTCGCAGAGAGTCGCGCCTTGATGTCCGCCTTATTAGTACTGGTATCGATACAACGACTACCGTTTTAGCCGCTCCAGTACTAGTGTTTACGAATACAATGTTTAGAATTAAAGAAGCCGCACGCCGATTGGTCCGCCCAACCAATCGATTGAATTTTTTGACACCCTGTTCCGCCGCCAGGCGGCCGCGGGCGAGTACGCGCTCAACCCGGTGCTGCCTTTGCTATTGATCGAGGTGCTCAATCTCGGCTGCGGAATGGGCAATCCGTCCCTCGCCTCCGCAGCCGCCGGCGTCGCGGCGATCATCGCGCTGATCGAGGGCACAACCTTCCTCGGCATGTTCACGCCAGAGGATTACTGCCTGTTCGCCGAGCATGAGCTCGAGAAGACCTTTGCCGGATGAAACGTCGAGCACCTCAAGTTCGACTCCCTCCCCGCTCTGAAGGAACCTCAGCGCTCAGTGCAATACAGTTCGGGCGCTGCGGAGAACGTCTGCGCGCATGCCGTCGAGCAAAAAAGATACTTCGTGCCGCCGTGGCTGACTTTCGCCTCGGCACACTCCTCTGACACCTGCATGCGGCAGACCGGGTCTATGCTGACGGCCGCGCGCGCGTCCTTCGCCTGCAACATCTCGAACACCTCGACGGGATGGGCGACGTTTCGGAAGCGCTGCGCGCCGATCGTGCGAAGCTCGATACCGGGAACGGCCCGGATCGCGCCGGCAATCTGCTCCGTGCACAGGATCTGTCCGCCCTCGGCGAGCGAGGTCAGGCGCGCCGTAAGGTTGATCGGGGCGCCGAACAGCCGCCCCTCGCGCTCCACGACCCGGCCCCGGTGCAGGCTGCTGCTGACACTGGGGAAGCCCGGCTCTTGCCCGACCGCGTCGCGCAGGCGCAGCGCGGTTCGCACGACCGCGAGCGCGTCCTCGCCGGCGCAGAACACCGCGTCGCCGATGCTGTCGACGATCCTCACCCCAGGCTCGGCGCAGGCCTCGACCATGCGCACGAATCGGAGCACCGTTTCGGAGGCCTGCAATGCGCCGTGCATTTCGGTAAGCGCCGTGAAACCGCACAGGTCGGCCATCATCAGCGCCAGGTCGAGCTCGCGCGCTTCGCCTTTCAGCCCAGGTTCAGTGGTGCGCAGCATATGGCAATCCCTCAGTACAGCGCCCGGATCGCCGGCATCGCTTCCGTCGCCGCCTTCTCGCCGGCCGCGATCAGCGCCCTTTGCGTCTGCAAGCCCATTTCATGGTGCTCGGGCAGTCGCGGACGGATCGGCACATCGGCACGTGCAAGTTCCTTCGCTGCCAAGTGGTTGGTCAGGATGGAGAAGCCCTGGTACAGCGCATCGAACGGGTCGCCGAGGTCGGCCTCCTCGGGTGGAAACGAAACGTCCACCGCGATTACCCGGCGGGCACCGAGCAAACGCGCCGTATCCACCGGCACCGGCGCTACGAGATTGCCGTCCACCAGCAGGCGCTTGCCGATGCGGGTCGGTTCGATCAGGCCGGGCAGACTACTCGAAGCCTGCACCGCGCGCCCGAGGTCGCCGCGCTGCAGGATCACGCGCTCGCCATTGCGCAGATCGGTTGCGACCGCGGCGAAACGCAACGGCAGGGCTTCGATTGCTCGCCCACCGGTCCGCTCGGAGACGAAGCGCCGGATGCGGCTACCGCCGAACAAGCCCAGCTTCGGGAACACCCAGTCGCGCAGCATGTTCGGTGTCATGCGCTCGCCGTAGCCCTCCAGCGCGTCGGACCCGATGCCCGCGGCGTACAGCGCCCCCACCAGGCTGCCCACACTCGAGCCGACGACGAGGTCGGGCTTGATACCGTTGCGCTCGAGCGCGCGGATCACACCAATATGGCCGTAGCCGCGGCAACCGCCGCCGCCGAGCACCAGTGCAACGCCCCCTGAGCGGGGCATGGCTGGCGGCGCGGCACCGCGCGCGGCTGTCGATGCCAGCAGCGCGGCAGCCGAAAAAATGAACTCACGTTTTTTCATGCGTTACTCCGCTTCGAGGCTGGCGGCGCATCAGGTAATACGCCGCCGGGATCACGAACATCGACAACAGCGGCGCGGTGATCATGCCGCCGATCATCGGCGCGGCGATGCGCTGCATGACCTCCGCCCCGGTGCCGTCTGACCACATCAGCGGCGCGAGGCCGCCGAGGATCACCGCCACGGTCATCGCTTTGGGGCGCACCCGCTGCGCCGCGCCCTCGTCGATGGCGGCACGCAGTTCCAGGTCTGTCTGAGGCGCGCGCCGTTCGATCGCGTGACGCAGGTAGACCAGCATCACTACGCCGAATTCCGCTGCGAGACCGGCCAGCGCAATGAACCCGATCGCGCCGGCCACCGACAGGTTATGGCCGAGCAGCCAGATCAGCCAGAACCCGCCGACCAGCGCAAAGGGCAGCGTGAGCATGATCAGCAGGGCCTCGCCGACGCGCGAGAACGCCATGTAGAGCAGCACCAGGATGATCGCCAGGGTGAACGGCACCACCACCATCAGGCGCGCCTTGGCGCGCTCGAGGAATTCGAACTGGCCAGACCAGGCGATCGAGACACCCGGCGAGAGTTTCACCTTCGCGGCCACCGCGCTGCGCGCGTCGTTGACTACCGAAACGAGGTCCCTGCCGCGGATGTCGACATAGATCCAGCCCGCCAGTCGCGCGTTCTCCGAGCGCAGCATCGGCGGGCCGTCGGTCAGCGTGATGGTCGCCAGCGCGGAGAGCGGAATCTGCGCGCCGCGCTCGGTCACTACCGGCAGGTTACGCAACTTCTCCACCGAATCGCGCAGTTCGCGCGGGTAGCGCACGTTGATCGGAAAGCGCTGGCGCCCCTCGATCGTCTCGCCGATGTTCTCCCCGCCGATGCCGGCGCTGACAATCGAGTGCACATCCGCCACGTTCATGCCGTAGCGCGACGCAGCGTCCCGGTCTACCCTGATCTCCACATAGCGCCCGCCGGTCACGCGCTCGGCGAGCGCCGAGGTCACACCAGGCACGTCTTTCACCACCCGCTCGATCTCACCCGCGATACGGTCGATCTCGGCAAGATCCTCGCCCGAAACCTTGATGCCCAGCGGGCTCTTGATGCCAGTGGCCAGCATGTCGATGCGGTTGCGGATCGGCGGCACCCAGATGTTCGACAGGCCCGGCAGGCGCACCGTGCGATCGAGTTCCTCGACCAGTTTCTCCGGAGTCATGCCTGGGCGCCATTCGGAACGCGGCTTGAACTGGATCGTGGTCTCGACCATTTCCATCGGCGCGGGGTCGGTTGCCGTCTCCGCGCGGCCGATCTTGCCCGACACGCTTTTCACTTCCGGCACCAGGCGGATCATGCGGTCGGTCTGCTGCAGGATCTCGGCCGCCTTGCCGGCCGACAGGCCGGGCAGCGCAGAAGGCATGTAGAGCAGGTCGCCCTCGTCCAGCGGCGGCATGAACTCCCCGCCGATCCGCAGCACCGGGATCGCGGTCGCCGCAAGGACAATCAGCGCCGCTCCAATCGTAGCCCTGGGCCAGGCAAGCACAACCGCCAGCAACGGGTGGTAAACAGCAATCAGCAGCCGGTTGAGCGGATTCTTTTTCTCCTCCGGGATACGGCCGCGGATCAGGTAACCCATCAGCACCGGAATCAGCGTCACCGAAAGGATCGCCGAGGCGCCCATCGCATAGGTCTTGGTAAAGGCGAGCGGGGAAAACAGGCGCCCCTCCTGCGCCTCGAGCGCGAACACCGGCACGAACGACAGCGTGATGACGAGCAGCGAGAAGAACAGCGCCGGCCCGACTTCGATCGCGGCTTCGGTGATCACGCGCCAGCGTTCCTCGCCCTCGGCCGGATGCTCCTCCAGCTTTTTGTGCGCGTTCTCGATCATCACCACCGCCGCGTCGACCATCGCACCGATCGCGATCGCGATCCCTCCCAGCGACATGATGTTGGCATTCACCCCCTGGTAATACATGACCAGGAACGCTGCGAGGATGCCCAGCGGCAGCGACACGATGGCGACCAGCGCCGAACGCGCGTGAAACAGGAACACGAAGCACACCAGCGCGACTACCGCAAACTCCTCGATAAGCTTGTCGCGCAGGTGCGTCACCGCGCGCTCGATCAGGCTGGAGCGGTCGTAGGTCTCGACGATCTCCACGCCTGGCGGCAGGCCGGCCTTCAGCGCCTCCAACTTCGCCTTTACCGCCTTAATGGTCGTGAGCGCGTTCTTGCCCGAGCGCATCACGATCACGCCGCCCGCGACCTCGCCTTCGCCATCGAGCTCGGAAATCCCGCGCCGCATCTCGGGGCCGATCTGGATGCGCGCCACGTCGCCAAGTTTGACCGGCACACCGGTGACCGAAGTCGACAGCGGGATCGCGCGAAAATCCTCCAGTGTTTTGAGATACCCGGTCGCGCGCACCATGTATTCGGCTTCGCCCAGCTCTATCACCGAGCCGCCGGTTTCGCGGTTCGCGCGACGCACCGCCTCGATCACCGCGTTGTGCGTGATGCCGTAGCTGCGCAGCTTGTCCGGGAACAGCACGATCTGGTACTGCCGCACCATGCCGCCGACCGAGGCCACTTCGGCCACGTTCGGAACCGTCTTCAGTTCGTATTTCAGGAACCAGTCCTGCAGCGCGCGCAACTGGCCGAGGTCGTTTTTCCCGGTCCGGTCGACCAGCGAATACTGGTAGATCCAGCCCACGCCGGTCGCGTCCGGGCCGAGCGCGGGCTTGGCGTTCGCCGGCAGGCGCGACTGCGCCTGCGAGAGGTATTCGAGCACCCTCGAACGCGCCCAGTAGGGGTCGGTGCCGTCCTCGAACAGCACATACACGAACGAGTCGCCGAAAAACGAATAGCCGCGCACCACCTTTGCACCCGGCACCGACACCATGGTGGTGGTCAGCGGGTAGGTTACCTGGTCCTCCACGATGCGCGGTGCCTGACCGGGGAGCGGCGTGCGGATGATCACCTGCACATCCGACAGGTCGGGAATCGCGTCCAACGGTGTGCGCATCGCGGCCCAGGTGCCCCAGGCAGCGAGCAGCACAGTCGCGAACAGGACCAGGAAGCGGTTGGCGACCGACCAGCGGATCAGGCCGGCGATCACGGCTTCGCCTTCGCCGCCGGCATCCGCTTCAGGCGCTCGACGATGAACTCACCGTCCTTGTTCGGCTCGCCGCGGATCTCGAACTCGACCGCATCTCCCTTCTTCACGCCTTCGAGCAGCGTTCTGTCGCTGACCACGAAGCCCATCTGCATAGCGCCCCATTTCATCGAGGGGATCGGCTCGTGCTTCAGTTCGACCCGCGCATCCTTCGCGTCGATGTCGGTCACCACGCCGCGCCCTGTGTGCAGGACTCCGGCCCGGGCAGCCTCGGATGCTTTCGCCGGCGCCTCCATGCGCGCCATGCCCGCTTTCAGGCTGGCTTCCGAATCGATCAGGAACTGCCCCGACAGCACGACCTTGTCGCCGGCCTTCAGGCCTTTGCGGATCTCGCTTGAATCGCCCTGCTCAATGCCGACCTCGACATCCTGCTGGCGGAACTTTCCCGCGCCCTCGGCAATCACCACCAGGCTGCGCTCGCCGGTGCGGATCACGGCTTCGCTGGGCACCAGTACCACCTGCCTGCCGCCGCCACTCACCAACGACAGCGTGGCAAACATGCCGGGCTTGAGGCGCGTGCCAGGATTGGCGAGCTCGATGCGCGCCCGCAGGGTGCGCGTGACGGCATTCACGTCGGGCAGGATTGCGCCGACGCGGCCCACAAAAATCGTTTCTGGAAACGCCGGCACGCGCGCCTCCACGCGGCTGCCGGGCACCAGCCAGCCGGCCTGCGCTTCGGGCACCTCGGCGTTGACCCACACCGTGGAGAGGTCGACGAGCCGGAACAAGGCGGCACCCGCCATCACGGTCATGCCTTCGCGCACACCAAGCTCGGCGATCACGCCGGAGATCGGCGAGCGCAAGGTAAAGCGCGCGCGCACCTTGCCCTCCCGCTCGATCTGCGCGATGTCTTCCTCCGTCATGCCAAGCAGCAGCAGACGCGCGCGCGCGGCGGCGGCAAGCGTTTCCGCGCCGATCCGCCCGCGCAGCAACAGGTATTCCTCCTGCGCGCCAGCCCACTCGGGAAAGAAAATCTCCACCAGCGGCGCGTCCCTGGCGACCGGGTCGAGCGGCGCGCGCGCGTAGAGCTTTTCGACAAAACCTGCGCTGCGCGACTGCACCAGCACCACACCGCGCTCGTTCCAGGCCACCGAGCCGACCGCCTGCAATTTCGGCTCGAGCACGCCGAGCCTTGCCTCGGCAGTGCGGATGCCGAGGTTCTGCACGGTCTGCGGGCTGATCGACACCTTTCCCGCCTCATCCGCGCCGCCGCCTTCGTCGGCGTACTTCGCCACCAGCTGCATGTCCATGAAAGGCGACTTGCCAGGCTTTTCGAATTTCTGCTGCGGCACCATGGGGTCGTACCAGTACAGCACCTTGCGCTCGGTGGCCGGTGCGGCCGCAGCGGACGGCGCGGTACCCTGCGGCGCCTCGGGCATCGACAGCATGCGATGCATCGCATATCGATAGCCGCCATAGCCCGCTCCGCCAGCTACCGCCGCAACAAGAACCGCAATCAACGGGGCCTTCATGATTTTCCCCCTTCGGGGTACAGGTAATTGAGGCCGGCCCAGGCGCGGGCCCGCTCGAGTTCGGATTGCACCCGCGCCAGTTCGGTCTCACCGAGCGCGCGTTCGGCTTCGAGCACCGCGCCGAGTTCGCCGCGCCCGCCACGGTAATCGGCAAGCGCCGCCTGCACGCGTTCGCGCGCGAGCGGCAGGAGCACGCTGGCGAACCGCTCGATACGCCGGCCTGCGGTGGTCCAGTCGGCGAGCAGATTGCGCACCTCGGCTTCGTGCATGCGGCGCGCGTCTTCGCGCAGGGCGCGCGCCTGCTCGGCTGCGGCGATGCTGCTGGCTACGTCGCGATCCTGGCGACGCTCCTTTGCGAACGGCAGGTCGATCGCGACCGCCACGCTGATCATGTTGGAGAACGCAGGCTCCCGTTGCGCGTAGCCCACCTGCAGGCTCCAGTCGCGCTCGCGCGTGCTCTTCGCCAGTTCCACCTCCGCGCGCGCCAGCGCCTCGCGCTCATCGAGCACGCGCAGCACCGGATGCTCATCCAGCCTGCCGACCAGGTGCTCGAAGCCGTGCGCGATAAGGCTGGTATCCGGCGGTGCGGCCAGCGGGCGTCCCGCCTCGCCCGCTATCCATGCGGCCAGCGCATTGCGCGCCTTTTCCACCGCGCGTTCCTGCTCGATGATGCGGTCGTTCACCTGCTCAACCGCGCTGCGCAGTGCATACCCTTCGGCTGCAGACTGGCGCCCACGTACCACGCCGGAGGCGGCCGCGTCGCTTTGCAGGCGCACCTGCTCAGCCAATGCCCGGAGCACGCCACGCATCTGCTCCGCGTAATGCACCTCGAGCCACGCCGCAGCGATCTCGCGTTGCACCGCTGCGCTCTGCGCGGCGAGGTTAGCCGCTTCGAGATCCTGCCGGCGCTCGGCGCGTTCGCTGCGCGCTGCGCGTTTCGCGCTGTTCGGGAAGTCCTGCGCGATCCCGATCGTGCGCGAGGTCATGAAATCCGCGTCGTAGCGATAGCGGCCCGTACCGGTGACCGGCAGGTTTTCCAGGCCCAGCTTGAGACGCGGATCCGGCAACTCACCTGCGCGGCCGACCTGGCTGGCCGCGGCACTGAGCGCGTGACGCTGCGCGGCGAGGCGCGGTGCCTGCGCAACGCCTGCGCGCAGGGCATCTTCAAGCGACAGGCTCTGCGCGCCAAGCGGCGCCACAGGGACGGACAGTGCGAGCGCTGCGGCGCCAGCAAGAATTGCACTGCGGTAGTTCATTGTGATCTCCGTGGGAAGCATTCGTGCGCGGCGGCGCGCCGCGCACGCAGTCCGGCGGAGATCAGACCTGGAAGGACTGCAGCAGGATGCGGCGCGGAGGGCCTTTCGCGCGCACCGATCGCGACGCGCGTTCGGCAGCGATGTCTCCGGCGATCCGCGCGGGTAACACCAGGGTCAGCACGGGCAAGTCAGGCATCGCTGTCACGTCCGGGGATACCTTTTGCACTGCCTGCCGATCCGAAGGGCAATGGCCCAAACAAGTGACGGCGCCAGGCTCATCATGGCAGGAGGCGGCGTCAGGTACTGCCGTCTGCACTACCCCATTCGCGGCACGCGCGTGCCATTCGCACGCAGAGGCCGCCATGACGGCTTGCGAAAGCAGCATCAGCACGAGCGCGAGCCGCGCAAGCGGGAGTCGATGTGACCGGGTCCTCATCTGAATTTTTTAGTCCACCTCTAAATTCGAATCAATTCAATTCGAGTCCGCGGCTCATTTTTTGCCAGCAATTCGGACATGCCGCCATCGAGTGTGGCGAGTACGCCGTGGCGATGGCGCGCAATTTCCAGCAAATACGCATCGGTTACCTGCCGATGACCAACCAATGACGCTCTGGAAAAGCTGGCCAGCCCGCCCAAGGGCAAATCGTCAGGCCAGAATTGATGCCCCGGTAACGCGGTCATTTGCGCTAAAGCCTGCATGGCCGCACGAGGGCTGACGGCGTTGGCAATTATTTTTGCATTGGATGAAATGCGTACAAACGCCAACTGGGTGAGCGGGCAACTTGCCCAGCGCTCTCTGCCGGCTTGATCGAACCAGAGATGCGCCGCTTTGTGATGCACGTGTTGCGGCCAGGCCAATGCGATTAATACGTTAACGTCGAGCAGGTAGGCCGGCTCAGACCTCGAAGGCAATGCCCGCGATGCGCGCTTAGATTTGGTCACTGCCGTCTTCGTCCCGTTTCACGTCATCGAGCCCGATCAAGGGGGCGCCCGATGGTGCGGCAAAGACGGGAAAACCATTCTTTCGCTTGAGCGACGTCTGACTTTGTGCCGCGAGTCCGGCATGAGCCAATTCCGAGATAATGTCGCCCACTGAGGCTGAGCGTGCCGCTGCCAGGCGTTTGGCGGCATTGAGCAGGGTTGGATCGATATTCAGGGTGGTGCGCATGATTTCCTCGCGGATCTAGTGTGCCGGCGACCCGGCTTGCGACCTCGGCTTGCGACCTCGCATCATAACATCATCGCATCACTGATTCGACGCACGATCGTGGTACAACCGGGCGCCATTGCGTTGCTCCGCGCATTGGAATGGTGCAAGCAGGCCCGTGTGAGTGAATCGAATCTCACAACCTCACCCGATTCAACCTCAGCGCATTGCTCACCACCGAAACCGAGCTCAGCGCCATTGCCGCACCGGCGAATACCGGCGACAGCAGCAGGCCGAAGGCCGGATACAGCACTCCAGCTGCCACCGGAATGCCGAGCGCGTTGTAGCCGAACGCGAAAATCAGGTTCTGCCGGATATTGCGCATCGTCGCCCGCGACAGCACCGCGGCGCGCGCAATGCCACGCAGGTCTCCCTTGACCAGGGTCACGCCGGCGCTTTCCATGGCCACGTCGGTACCGGTGCCCATGGCAATGCCCACATCCGCTTGCGCCAATGCCGGTGCATCGTTGATGCCATCTCCCGCCATTGCAACCTTGCGGCCTTCGGCCTGCAGGCGCTTGACGTGCCCGGCCTTGTCCTCGGGCAGCACTTCGGCCAGCGCCTCGTCGATGCCGAGCTGTTTTGCCACCGCTTCCGCCGTGCGCTTTGAGTCTCCGGTCAGCATCACCACACGCACACCCGACGCCTTCAACGCCGCAATCGCACCGCGCGTGCTTTCCTTGATCGGATCGGCGACGGCGGCAAGCCCGCCCGCCATCCCGTCCACCGCGAAGAACACCACTGTTTTAGCTTCCGCGCGCCAGGCCTCCGCGCGTTCCACCCACTTTTTCGTATCAACCCCGCGCTGCTCGAGGTACGCGCTGCTGCCGACCAGCACGCGCTTGCCGCCGATATCGGCCTGCACACCCAGGCCATTGACCGCCTCGAATGCGCCTGCCGTTGGCACCTTCACACCCCGGGCTTTTGCCCCCTCGACGATCGCCATGCCGATCGGGTGCTCGGACAACTGCTCGACGGCCGCAACCAGCCCGAGGGCTTCCTCCTCGGCGATCCCCTCGACGACAAAGTCGGTGAGCGCGGGGTGCCCTAGGGTCAACGTGCCGGTCTTGTCCACCACCACGGTGTCGATGTCGCGCATGCGCTCGATGGCTTCGGCATTGCGGAACAGGATCCCGGCGCGCGCGCCCTGGCCCATCGCGACCGTCATCGAAATCGGCGTGGCCAGTCCCACCGCGCAGGGGCAGGCGATGATCAGCACGGCAATGGCATTGATGAACGCGTAGGCGAATCGCGGCTCGGGCCCGAGAAACCACCAGGTCAGCGCTGTGGCGACCGCGATGCCCACCACGATCTGCACGAAGTAGGCCGCGATCACGTCCGCCAGCTTCTGGATCGGCGCGCGCGTGCGCTGCGCCTCGCTGACCATGTGCACGATGCGCGCCAGCAGCGTGTCTGCGCCCACGCGCTCGGCCCGGATGACCAGCGACCCGTTGCCATTGACGGTTGCGCCGATGACCTTGTCGCCCCCGGCCTTGGCGACCGGCACCGGTTCGCCGGAGATCATCGATTCGTCGATGCGGCTGGTGCCTTCAAGCACCGTGCCATCCACCGGCACCTTGTCGCCCGGCTTGATGCGCAGGCGGTCGCCGGCGACGACATCATCGAGCGGCACCTGCTCCTCGCTGCCATCCTCTTTCAGGCGCCAGGCAAGATTCGGCGCGAGTTGCAGCAACTGCTCGATCGCTTTGCTGGTCTGGCCCATCGCGCGGGTCTGCAGCACGTCGCCGAGCATCACCAGGGTCACGATCACCGCGGCCGCCTCGAAGTAGGTGCCCACCGCGCCGTCATGCTCCAGGAACTCCTGCGGAAACCAGCCCGGCACCAAGACCGCCGCGAGGCTGTAAATGTAGGCGAGCCCCACCCCGAGCCCGATCAGCGTGTACATGTTCAACTCGCGGTGCACGAGCGACAGCCAGAATTTTTTCAGGATCGGCCAGCCGACCCAGAGCACCACAGGACTGCCGAGCGCGAACTCAATCCAGCCGCGTGCGCGTGGCTGCAGGCCGAACAGATCATGGATGCCGACCATCGGCGACATCGCGAGAATGACGAGGGGGATCGAAAACGCCACACCGAGCCACAACCGGTGCGTCAGGTCGCGCAGTTCAGAGTCATCCGCCGCATCCCCCCCACTGCCCGCGACCAGCACCAGCGCCATGCCGCACTTCGGGCAACTGCCGGGCGCGTCGCGCACGATCTCGGGATGCATCGGACAGGTGTACCGGGTCCCGCCCGACTTTGAGGTGGGTTGCGAAACTCTGGCGTCCCCATGGGGGTGCGCATGTGAGTGCGATTGGTCATTCATGCGTCAGCTCGCGATCCGCGATGGAATACAAGCGGACCGCCCTGGCCGCTCCGCCCCTGCCCCATCCCGATTTGATTCAGCGGAACACAATGACTGGAAGCGTCGTGTGCGCAAGGACCTGCTGCGTCACGCTGCCGAGGATGAATTTCGAAAAGCCGCGCCGCCCGTGCGATCCCAGCACGATTGCGTCGCATTTTCGCTTGCGCGCGGTATCGACGATGCCCTTGAAGACTGGAGAGCCCTTCGCCGCCACGACGGTACAAGCTACCCGTGAAGCAGCCGCCATCTTCGTAACAACGTTCATCCGCTTTTGCATTGCATCACGCGCCTGTTTCTCGATATCCGCGATCATTTTTGCGTCCATCGAAATGCCGGCGTAGGCAACCTCGGGCGGCATTTCCTCTACGCTGCATGCGGTGATTCTGGCACCCAGTCGCGCGGCAAGTGCGATTCCAGACTTGGCCGCCCGGTTGGATACTGTCGAACCATCGACTGCGATCAGGATGTGCTTGAACATTTTTTTTCTCCTCGTGGAAGCAGCGTGGCGAGTCGATCAACGACGGGATCGGATTCAAAATATATCTGCGGGGACACTTGTGCCGGTCGCTGCGTTGTTCATCGGCTTGCTATTGACCGGCGTCTTCAATTGCTCACGTCGCGCTTCTTCTCATCGAATTCTTCCTTGCCGATTTCCCCCCGCGCGTAGCGTTCCTTGAGGATGTCCAGCGCGGTTTTGTCAGATGGATTTCGCCCGGCGGACGGACTGACAAAATAGACGACCAGCGCAATCAGCAGCGCGATCGGCAACAACCACCAGAGCATCATTACCCCGCCCCCGCCAGACATCCATCCTCCATGATCGAATCCATACATGTGACTCTCCTTGTCGGTGGGCTTATCTGCGGCCCGGTTCCCGATTGGACAAGAACGAATCGAAAGCGTTTCACAGTACGCACGAAAATGGCAGAAGCGAGGCCAGAGACACTCCCCCACGCGCGAGACGCAGAGGGGTCCATGTACCTACTTCGGCGGCGCGGATTGCATCATCTGATCGTGCTGGATCATCTGCTCCATCATCATCTGCATCATGTCCATGCGGTTCTCCATCATGCCCTGGCGCTGCGTCATGTCGCCCTGGGTCATGCCGCCTTTCATTCCGCCGCCCATGCCGCCTTTCATGCCGCCACCCATCATCATGTGCCCGCCCATGCCGCGCATCGTCTTCATGTTTTCCTGCATCGCCTGCATGTGCTGCTGCATCAGCGCCTGGCGCGCTTTCGGGTCGGTGGTTTTATGAATAGCGTCCATTTGCGCCTGCATCGCCGCCATTTGCGCCTGCATCTGGCCCATCTGCCCGTCCATGTTCGAGGACATGGCAGCCGGCTTGGCGCCAGGCTTGTTCATCATTTGTGCAGCGGCGTAGGGAGCACTCAAGGCGATCGCCGTCATCGTTGCGAGAAGGATCGAGGTTTTTTGCGTTGTGCGAAGGTTCATGCGTTTCATGATCAAACTCCTGGTGAAGTTGAAAATCGACAGCCGAACGTGGGCTGTAAAGAACTGAAATAAGGGATGTGCGGGAAACGACCCACGGCGGCTGGTCGCCCACGTTTTGGCGCGGGCAACACAGCGCGGAAACGCCTAACTGCGAAAGTTTCCGAACAGGATGTAGCCCGGTGGGGCAGCGACCAGGCGTCGTGCCGAGGGCGCTATGTACGCAGGGAGCGTTTGCGCCATGAACAACTGCCGAGAGGTTTCCGGGGCAGCCGTCCTGTCGTGGTTGCGCGCCAGCTTTCCGCCATCCGCCAGTGGTGGAAGAGACGAAAGATCACAATGAAGACCATAACCTGCGGCCGGAGCCAGGCAGTCATGCGCACAGCCGGCATACGCCGGTTCAACAGTCACATTCCCGGCGATGCGCTGGTGCTCGGCAGACGCGTGCGCGGACGCAGCAACCGGCAGGAGGAGCATCACGATGCCCATCGCCGCCGCGCCCAGCAACCTGCGCCATGCCATGTCAACCTTTTTCATGAATCTCACCTTACGCCTGTCGGCGGGGAAGCTATTGATATGGATCAACCTGCCGGCGTTTGGTTCCTGCTTGTTGAATGTCAGTTATGGCAACTCGCGGGATCAGGACCCTGGCGAATTCAGGTCACCCGATACACCGGCACCGGCTGGCGGACGTTCTTGAGGTGGGTCAGCAACGGTCCATTCAAAGCAACCTGATCCCGGACGAGTTCCGCAGTCGCCCCGGCAATGCAGATTTCCCCGTTTTCGCCCAGATCACACAACCGCGCCGCGATATTCGTCAGCGTGCCGGACGCCGTGTAGGTGAGATGCTCCCCGGTCTCACCCTTGATTTCGGTGGCGCCGATGAGGACGTCACCGGTGTTGATTCCCACATTGACGCGGATCTCCGGTTCCTGCGGTCCACGGGACCGATTCAACGTGCGCGCCTGTTCGCGGATGGAAACCGCGGCGGTCACGGCGCTGAGCGCGTGCGCATCAGGCGTCGCCCCGGTGAATATCGCCATGATGCCGTCGCCCGCCGTCTCGTTGATCTCGCCGCCGTGCGACAGGATGATGTCGAGGAAGGCGGAAAAATATTTCTCGACCAGGTGGTTCAGTATCTCCGCCGAGATCTCCTCTGACAGTCGCGTATACCGCTCGATGTCGAGGAACAGGACGCTGGCGTTGCGTTCGACCTTGTCGAGCATGGGATGCTCGGGATTGTCCTCGATCAGTTCCTGCACCGTGCGCGGCACGAAGCGCTGCAACGCGCGCCGGATCTGCGCCAGCTTCAGGTTGTTCTGCATGACGCCAAGCGCGATGAATGCGCCCAGTCCGAGCCCGGCAGTCAGGAGCAGCACCAGGATCGATTGGATCGTGCTGCTCTTGTAGCGGGCGTACGCCTGGCTGGTGTTCAGGGTCACGATGACCCATTTGGCCGCATCGAATGACGTATCGTGTTGCATGGGCATGCCGCTCATTCCAGGCATCCCACTCATCGCTTGTGCGAAGCGCGCAGGGTATGCAACCTCGGTCGATTCGGCGTCGCTGCGCAGCACCTGGCCGCCTGCGCCGGGATCATGCGGCAGACGCGCGAACCGGGCGCCCTCCCGGGTCGGGTCGCTCGCCAGCAATACCGTTCGATCGCCCGTCAGGACAAGCAGGGAGACGACCCCATTGCCAAGAATCTCCCGGACAAGATCCCGCATCCCGTCGCCATTCTCATCCCGAGTCATCCGCCGGTGTCCAAACTCGAGCGATCGGGCAACCCAGTAACCCTGGTTCAGGGCATCCTGCAGGATGCCCTGCCGGTCCCGGTCGGCGCTGCGTGCCGCGTGGACGGCCAGCACGCTGACGAGGACGAGCATCACGGCGCCAAAGAACAGGCGAAGGCTCCTGAACCGGCGGGCTGCCTCCGGTAGTGCAGTTGCCTTCGCTGCGCTCAGGTCATTTCTCCGGCTCGATTTTCGTGATGGTCAGGTTGTCGCCAACCTTGGCCACCGAGAACTTCACTTTATCCCCTTTCTTGACCTGATCGAGCATGGCCGGGTCCGACACATGGAACACCATGGTCATGGGCGGCATATCGATGTTCGGGATCGGGCCATGCTTGAGCGTGATTTTCTTCGTCTCCTTGTCGACCTTGCGAACCTCTCCCTGGGACATCGTGCCCGCCTGGGCCACCACGTCGGGATTTTTCTTCGTGCCGTGTCCGTCGTGGGCGAATGCCGGTTGGGCAAGGAACAGCGCAGCTGATAGTGCAATCAACAATTGATTTTTCATGGGTTCTCTCTGGTTGGTGGATTGAAAAACGGGTCCTTCGTTCAAGGCTTCGCGCAAGGCTGCGCCTGGTTCGATCTCAGTGTCCATGGCCGCCTCCCGCTGCGGGCTTGCGCACGCGCACCTCGGTTGCGGCCGGCGTGCTTTTTGCAGGCTCCTCGGATTTGAAGCGTGCCGGCTCGCCTAGCGGCCCGGTCCATTCATAGGCAGTGGTCCCCGCCGGCGGCTTGTACCAGCCGGGGTCGCTGTAGTCCCCCGCCTTCTGGTCGCGCCGCACCTTGAGCATGCTGAACATGCCGCCCATCTCGACCGAGCCGTAGGGCCCGCTCCCGGTCATCATCGGCACGGTGTTGTCCGGCAGCGGCATTTCCATCTCGGTCATGTCGGCCATGCCGCGCTCGCTCATCGCCATGTAATCCGGCACCAGGCGCGTGATCTGCTTCACCACGCCGCTGTGCTCGACGCCGATCAGCGTCGGCACGTCATGGCCCATGGCGTTCATGGTGTGGTGCGACTTGTGGCAATGGAAGGCCCAGTCGCCCTCCTCGTCGGCGAGGAAATCCACCTGCCGCATCTGCCCGACCGCGATGTCGGTGGTGACCTCGAACTGACGCGCGCTTTTGGGCGTCGGGCCACCGTCCGTGCCGGTGACAAGAAATTCGTGGCCATGCAGGTGGATGGGATGGTTGGTCATCGTGAGGTTGCCCATGCGGATCCGCACTTTGTCGTTCTTCTTCACAACCAGTGGATCGATGCCGGGAAAGATCCGGCTGTTCCAGTTCCACAGGTTGAAGTCGAGCATCGTCATGATCTTCGGCGTGTAGCTGCCGGGATCGATGTCGTAGGCGTTCAGCAGGAAGCAGAAATCCCGGTCCACGGGATCGATCAGCGGGTGCCGGCCCTTCGGATGCGTGACCCACATGCCCATCATGCCCATCGCCATCTGGGTCATCTCGTCGGCGTGCGGGTGGTACATGAACGTGCCGGGCCGGCGCGCGACGAACTCGTAGACGAAGGTCTTGCCTACGCTGATCGGCGGCTGGTTCAACCCGGACACGCCGTCCATGCCGTTGGGCAGGCGCTGGCCGTGCCAGTGCACGCTGGTGTGTTCCGGCAACCGGTTGGTGACGAACAGGCGGATCCGATCACCTTCGACCACCTCGATCGTCGGCCCGGGCGACTGCCCGTTGTAGCCCCACAGGTGCGCCTTCATGCCGGGCGCAAATTCGCGCAACACGGGTTCGGCCACCAAGTGGAACTCCTTCACCCCGGCGTTCATCCGCCAGGGCAACGTCCAGCCGTTCAGCGTCACCACCGGGTTGTAGGGACGGCCGGTATTGGGGACCAGCGGCGGCTGGGTCGTGGCCTTGTCGGTGCTCACGATCTCGGGAAGCGAGGCCAGCGAACCGCGGCTTACTGCCGTGGCCGCGACCGCGCCTGCAGCCATGGTCGCGCCGCGCAGGAAATTTCTTCTTGAAGTCATGTTTGTGCGTCCTTGCTCAATGACCCGCGCCGGCTTCGGCGCGGGTCGTGGCCATTCTCGGGGCGGAAGACAGCGTCGGCTTGCCGATCAGCGCCATCTGCAGGTCGGCCTCGGCGAGCCAGAAATCGCGCAACGCCTCGATGGCGCTGTTGACGCTCGCGATCTGCGCGCGCGCATCCGCAAGGAGTTCAAACACGCCGATCAGCATGCCGTTGTAGCGCAGCTGGTTTTCTTCCGCGATGCGCTGCGCGAGCGGCACGACCTCCTCGCGGTAGTGGCGCGCAATGTCCCAGGTGGTGCGATAGCTGGCGTAGGACTCGCGCACCTCCGACCTCGCATTGATCGCCGTCTGTGCGGCACGGTCGATCGCCTGCATGTAGATCGTCTCGGCCTTGGCGACCCGCGCGCTGCCCCAGTCGAAGATCGGCAGCTCGAAACCGAGCTCGTAGCCTTTCTTCCACTGACTGCGGTCGGTTCCCTCGACCACCCTCGCCGGGCCGAACTCGAGCACGTTGATGAAGCGTGTGGTTTTCGTGAGCCCGAGGTTTTTCGCCAATGCCTCGGTTTCGAAACGCACCGCTTGCAGATCGAGGCGCTGCTCCATCGCGCGACGCTCGACATCGGGCAGGTCGTCGGCGAGTTTCGGCAGGTCGGGCAGGCGCCCGGGAAGTTCCAGCGCCGCCTCTTCGCCCCACAGTCCCAACATGCGGATGAGGTTCTCGCGGGTGGCGGCGCGCATCTGCCCGGCGCGCGCGAGGTTCAGCGCGGCATCCGCATAGAATCCCTGTTCACGTGCCTGTGCCAGTCGGCTCCAGTTGCCGGTGCGCGCCATGCGCCGGGCGAGCTCGGCGCCGGCATCCGCCACGTCCCTGACCTGGCGCATGTAGCGCACCGACTCCTCGGCCGCGAGCGCCGCGTAATAGGCCTTGCGGGTTTCCGAGGCCAGGCGAAGCACATCGAGCGTCACGCCGCGCTGGGTGCGCGCGAAGTTGCGGGCTTCGATTTCCGAGGCGATCGGCATGGTGATCAACGAAAAAATGTTCATCGTCAGCGCCTGCTCGATCTTGTATTCGCGTCCGCCGGGGTCATCGCGCGAGGCACGAAAGATCGACAAGCGCGGATTCTGCAGGCGCCCCGCCTGCACGAGATCCGCCTCGCTGATCCCGAGCTCGGCAAACGAGGCCTGCAGGCCGCGGTTGTTCAGCAAGGCGATCTGCACCGCGCTATCTGCAGTCAGCGGCTTGGCGAGAAGTTCTGCGACCCGTTCCCTTGCCTTGCTGCGCTGTTCCTCGGTCTTGTTCCATGCAACGTCTTTTCCGCTGCGCGCCTTGACGGTTTGCTCAACCGTGTCGAAGCCGCCGTCCTTGCTGAACGTTGCGCAGCCGCCGAGCGCCAGCACGACCAGTGCTGCCAGAGCAATGCGCGCGCTCATTGCTTTCCCCCGTGCATCCCGTGTCCGCCATGCATGTCGTGCCCGCCCTGCATGGGCACCGCGGGTGCAGCCGGCGCAACCGCGCCCTTCCCGTCCGCGGGCTTCGCTTCCGGCGCCTGCGCCTCGCGGGCATAGGCGCGCCAGCCTCCCGCTTTTGCGACCGCGTCATTGGATGCACGCCAGTCGGCCACCGGCTCGTCGCCCATCTTCCGATAGCCGTCGAACGCCGAGCGATAGGTGGCCGCCGGCACCGCTGCCGCCGGATCGGCGGGGTCGGGCGTGTTCTGGGCGCCCGAGACCGGGGCCCACGACGCCAGCGCGGCAAAGACCGCGCACAGCGCACTACCTGTTCTGCTTGGACGCATGTCCAGACTCCCTGCAATGGTTCGAATGCCGCGCACCGCAGACCAAACGCGGCGCGCAGAACGGCGGCTCAGCGAGCCGCGCTGCGAATCAGAGGGACTGGGCTAGAGGAGGTCTTTCGAGCTGCGCAGGCACAACGACCACCATGCGCCGCTCGACAAAGGGAATACGGCTCGCACCGGCCGGCGCGAAGGAAAAGGCGGTCTGCTCGGCAGGCGCTGCTGCGCCGGTAATGCAGTGCGACGCCATTTGATGCGCCTTGTCGCCCGGAGCGTCGTCGGAGGCGGGCGCATCGTGACCCGCGTGTTGCGCCGCATCCGTGTGCGCGGGGGCCGACTCGTGGTGCATCCCGGGTTGCGAAGCGTGCAGATCCGCAGTCACGAAGATCGCATCGCTCTTGCCATGCGCGCAATGCCACATATCCACAGCCGCCATCCCGCGCAGCGACATCGTCGCCAGCACGAGGAAAAGAATCAGCGTTTTGAATCTGCGGGACATGGCTACGACGGCTGCCTTCTAACAAAATTCAGGCCCGACAAGGCGCCGATGCGGTGCGCATTCTGCCAACAATTTACAGTTTAATCCAGACGGGAGCATTCTCGCCCCTGTACGAAAGCACCTCCGGAACCGGGCTTCCGGCTCTACAGCGGCATTCCGAGCCTGGCGCAGCATCGATTTTCGGTGCTGCCCAGAACAGACAATGCGCCTGCAGCAAAGTTCCCGGTACGCGGCGGTACGACGTATCGCCTGAGCTGCTCGCCGCGCGCGCTGGAATCGCGCGCAATGCGGCGAAAAGATGACCGGACGGCGCACGCCCAGATCGCGTTCGCGGTCAGGCCACGCGGGTTTTCTGCGCCTTTGCAGTCCGGGCGTTTTCGTCGGGCGCAGATAAGCCGTCCAGGATCGGGCACTCGGGCCGTTCGTCGCCGTGACAATGTGCGGCAAGACGCTCGAGGGTGGATTTCATCGCATGCATTTCGCGGATCTTCGCGTCCAGTTCGGCGACATGCTCGAGCGCGAGCTTCTTCACCCGGCTGCTCGGCCGGCGCCGATCCTGCCACAGGCCCAGCAACTCGCTGATCTGCTTGATCGAAAAACCCAGGCTGCGCGCCTGGCGGATGAAGCGCAGCACGTGCACTTCGTTGTCCGTATACGTGCGGTAACCCGAGTAGGTGCGCTTCGCTTTCGGGATCAGCCCGATCTCCTCGTAGTGACGGACCATCTTGGCGGACACCCCCGCCGCCGCGGCCGCGTCACCGATGTTGAGTGGCTGAGTCTGCATGACATTACCCCCGGTTGTGCCGCGCGTTCACGCCCGCCGGCCGCCAGCGGCGCAGCAGCAGCGCGTTGGACACCACACTGACGCTGCTGAAGGCCATGGCCGCCCCCGCGATCACCGGGTTCAGATAGCCGAGTGCCGCGAGCGGTATGCCGACAATGTTGTACAGGAAAGCCCAGAACAGATTCTGCCGTATCTTGCGCCAGGTCCGGCGCGAGATATCGATCGCATCCGCGACCAGGCGCGGGTCGCCGTGCATCAGCGTGATCCCGGCAGCGTGCATCGCGACATCGGTGCCGGTGGACATCGCAATGCCCACGTCGGCCTCGGCGAGCGCGGGCGCATCGTTGATACCATCGCCCACCATCGCCACGATCGTCCCGTCGCGTCGCAACTGCGCAATCGCCGCAGCCTTGTCGGCCGGCAGAACTTCGGCCCGGAACTCGTCGATTCCCAGTGCCTGTGCCACGGCCGCGGCGCTGACACGGTTGTCGCCGGTCAGCATGACGGTACGCACGCCGGTGGCCTGCAGGATGCGGACGGCCTCCACGGCCGCCGGCTTGACTGCGTCGGCAAAAGCCAGCAGCCCGAGCAACGTGACCTTCCCCTCGGTTTCGGCGGCCAGCCAGGACACCGTGCGGCCCCGGCCTTCGAGTCTCACTGCCGCTTCCTGCAACGGATGCAGCGTGACCCCGATCTCGCGCATCAGCCGGGTACTGCCGAGCATCAGAACGCGACCCTCGACCTTGGCGCGCATGCCCCTGCCCGGCAGGGCTTCGACCTCGGTGGCCGCGGGCACCGCCAGCGCTTTCACGTTCGCCGCCTCGGTTACCGCGCGCGCCAACGGGTGGTCATTGCCGCGTTGCACGCCTGCGGCAAGGCGCAGCAGGTCCTCGGTGGATCCCCGGGCCACCTCGGTCGCCTCGAGCGCAGCGAGTTGCGGACGGCCTTCGGTCAGTGTGCCTGTCTTGTCGAAGGCCACCCGGCCGATCGCATGCGCGATCTCCAGCGATTCGGCGTCCTTGATCAGGATGCCGTGGCGCGCCGCGACGCCGGTGCCCGCCATGATCGCGGTCGGCGTCGCGAGGCCGAGCGCGCAGGGGCAGGCGATGACCAGCACTGCCACGGCATTGAGCAGCGCCTGTTCCCAGTCGCCGCTCGCGAAGCCCCATCCCGCGAGCGTCGCAAGCGCGATCACAAGCACAATCGGCACGAACACCGCGCTGACCCGGTCCACGAGTTTCTGGATCGGCGCCTTTGCCGCCTGCGCGTCCTCCACCAGGCGGATGATGCGCGAGAGCGTCGTTTCTGCACCCACCGCGCCGGTCTCGACGAGCAACAGGCCGTCGGCGTTGACCGCGCCGCCAACCACACGGTCACCCGGCGCCTTGTCCACCGGCAGGCTCTCGCCGGTGATCAGCGATTCGTCGACCTGACTGCTGCCCTCGCGCACCACGCCATCCACCGCGATCCGCTCACCCGGGCGCACCACGACCAGGTCGCCGACCCTGACTTCCGCCAGCGCGAGCACCGTTTCGGTTCCGTCGCGGCGCACGCGTGCGCGCTCCGGGCGCAGCGCGGAAAGCGCGCGGATTGCTTCAGTGGTCTGCCGTTTGGCGCGCGTCTCCAGCCATTTTCCGAGCAACACCAGCGTGATGACGGCTGCGGATGCCTCGAAGTACAGGTGCGACACCATGTCGTGCCCCGCATGGGCGAACAGCAGATACACCGACAGCCCGTAGGCCGCCGTGGTTCCGAGTGCCACCAGCAGGTCCATGTTTCCCGAGCCCACCTTGAGCGCATGCCAGCCCGCGCGATAGAAACGCGCGCCAAGCCAGAACTGCACCGGTGTCGCCAGCAGCAATTGCGCCCATCCCGGCAGCATCCAGTCGCCGCCGAGCATCGCGAGCAGCATCGGCGCGATCAGCGGAAGCGTCAGCAGCGCGGCGAATGCCGCCGGCGCCCACTCGGGCAGGCCCGGCCGCGCGGGGTTCGCAGCGGAAGATTCCTCACGCGGCGCAGGCGCCGCGTGATAGCCAGCATCCTCCACCGCCTTCTGCAAGGCGGCCAGGGTGGTCGCGCCGGCAAAGCGGATTCGCGCCTTCTCCGTCGCAAGGTTGACCGAGGCCTGCACCACGCCCGGCACCTTCGCCAGCGCTTTCTCTACGCGGGCCACGCAGGAGGCGCAGGTCATACCCTCGATCTGCAGCGTGTGTTCGGCATTCATTTCATGTCCTTCGATTGAACTGGAGTTCGCAGCCTGGACCTTCCAACCGTGGGAAGGTCAAGCGCCCCGATCTGCTTGACCTTCCCACAGTGGGAGGCTTCAGGCTGCAGTCCTTTCAACCACAGCGAGAGGACACCATGTACAACTTTCAGGTAAACGACATGACCTGCGGCCACTGCGCCAGCGTCATCACCAAGGCCGTGAAGGCGGTCGAATCTGGCGCGAGGGTCGAGATCGACCTGCCGGTGAAGCAGGTACGCATCGAGAGCGAGTCGGGGCAGGATCAATTCGTCGACGCGATCCGCGAGGCGGGGTACACGCCGGTCGTCCTCGCGTAGCCCCGCGTTCCGGGCGGATTGGACAGGCCGGGGAGACTCGGCCGACAATCCCGGGCTGCACCGGACAATAGGACCACGCATGGACTACGGCGTCACCCCCCTGGACGAAGCCAAACGGGTCAGCGGGCTCGAACTCATCCAGGGCCTGATCGCGGGCAGATACCCGGCGCCGCCGATCATGCGCGCGCTCGATTTCACCCTGGACCACGCCGAATTCGGCGTGGCGGTTTTTTCGGGCGACGGAAAATTCGACCACTACAACCCGCTTGGCACGGTGCACGGCGGCTGGATCTCGACCATGCTGGATTCGTGCATGGGCTGCGCGATGCATACCACGCTCAAACCCGGCCAGGGTTATACGAGCCTCGAGATCAAGGTGAACTTCATCCGCCCGGTGCTGGATACCACCGGCCGGTTGCGCGCAGAAGGCCGCGTAATCCATACCGGCAGCCGCACCGGCACCGCCGAAGGAAAACTTCTCGACGCGAACGGCAAGCTCTACGCGCACGCGACAACCACCTGCCTCATTTTTCCGATCTGACCGCCTTTCAACACACGACAATTACAGGAGACAACATGGGACAACTCGACGAACGCGTGGCCATCGTGACTGGTTCGGGCCGTGGCATCGGCCAGCAGATTGCGCTGCGCCTCGCGCGCGATGGCGCGAAGATCGTGGTCAACGACCTCGATGAGGCGCCGGCCAAAGAGACCGTCGCGGAGATTGAAAAGCTCGGCGGGAAGGCGGTCGCCTGCAACGGTGACGTGACGGCCACGGACTTCGGCGACCGCATCGTCGCCACGGCGGTCGAGG